>NZ_CP114065.1:3348926-3653374 GCF_027627575.1 Kribbella sp. CA-293567 | reverse complement strand
GCGAGCAGCTCCACCAGCCGTTGCCGCGCGGCAGTCCTGGCGAGCTGCGGATCGTTGCTCTCTACAAGCACCCGGCGAGCCTCAGCCTGAACTTCCGCCATCGCGGCACGGCCGAGTACGACGTCCTGCCCACTGGCCGAAGTTGCTCGGAATCCACCACCCTGCAAGGGAATCGCTCCCGGCAGGACTGAAGCCACGCTGTCGCTGACCGCCTGCTGAACGGCCTCCTCCTCAACGGCAGTTGGCGCCGTACCGGTCTGCGCAAGAGCCGGCGTCACGGTCTGCTCAGCAGCCTCCCGAGCCGAGAGCTGCGAAGGCTCCGCAGCACGATGCCGTCCACCGGGCAAGTCCGCGCGATTTTCGAGACGCGAGCGATCGACTTGGTTCTCAACCCGATGCCGTCCGCCCACTTCGTCCAACTGGTGTCGACCGGTCGACTCTGTGGCGTGGTGCCGGCCGGGAGGACTGTCGAAGCCGAGGCTGGCGACCAACTCGGAGGCGGTACTTGGGCCGTACACCTCAGTGGCGTGCGACCCAGTCAGCTCGGTGTCGGTGACTAGAACAGTGAACCGATACGGTTCGGTCGCCGGACCCGGTCTCGGCACCCGCTCGATCGCGACCTCGACCCGGTACCCCCGCTCGACCAGCGCCGCCAATCCGCGCTCCACCGTACTGAGCCCGACTCGATCGACCGTGGCGTCCGCCGGAAACAGACTCCGCGCACCGTTGACCGCACGATGGTTCCATTCCAGCACTCCCTCACCGAACGACTCCGGTCGGTGATGCCGTCCACCCCCGGCGCCTTTGTCCGGCCCGACCGGCGGAACGGTCAGCACCGGAACAGTGACCTGCCCACCGACCTGGTCGAGACCAGGCAAGACACTCAAGGCCGGAAGCACCAACCCACCACGTACTCCGGCCGCCTGCCACAACCGTGCCGCCTCGTCGAGCACCTGCTCCAATTGACTCTGAACCAGCGCACGAGACTCGTCCGTACCGTGCACAGCGTGATGGTCGACAGCCCTGGCGGCCTGCGCAAGCTGCTCCAGAGCAACCAACCGCTCGACCAGCAGCGGCTTACCGGCAGGCTCGGCCACCAGTCTGCGCAAGGCTTGCTCGACACCGAGGCGAGCTTGGTCCGTCAGTCCGGTAACCCGGCGGCCCACCAGTGGATCAACAGCCCCGAGATCCGGGAACGTCTTTCGTACTCCGTTACTGTCGGCAATCGATTCGTACAGGCCGATCGCGAACCGCAACTTCGCGCGAGCCTCGGTCAACAGCTCACCACGAACCCCCAGAGCCGCCAGCCGGTCGACGTTCGCAGCCAGCCGATCGACCCGCTGCAGCGCCTCGACCCGCTCGGCCCGCGCATCGAGGTTGTAGTCGCTCTCCGGCCGCCCAGGAGGCACGTTGCCCAGTTCCGCCCGCCGGAGGGCAGCTCGAACGTGATCGGTGTACCTCGGATCGGTGGCGACCGGAGCCTCGGCGGACGTTTGCTGCCCGGCCCGATCATCGACCTGCCGTCCCCTGGCCAGCAGTTGCTCGGCCAGATAGCGGACCATTATCTGCTCCTGCAGGAGGACGTCCCGCTTCACGGCCTGCCAGCCCATGAACGGTTCGAGGCCGGCCTGCAGTTCGATCTCCGTACGACGGAACGTGTACCGCGCGATCGGCGTACCGAGCATGGCTCCGGCCGCGCCGGCCACCGTCAGCACGACCCCGAGATCGGGCAGGTCGAACACCAGATCAAGTGCGGCAGCGCTGACCGCGCCGCCGAGCGCGGCGGCTGCCACCTGGATGACGTACGCCTTCCACGGCGCTTGGCCTGAAGGGCGCGGACCGGCCGGCGCCGCTGCTGGTACGGGAAGTCCTCGGTCGGCAGCCCGAGCGGCTAGGTCCGGTTGGGCGCCGGTCAACGCCTCCAACTGAGCTGCCAGCTCCCTGAGCTGCCGTAGTCGAGGCTCGATCGCCTCGGCCAGCGCTGCTGTCTGACGGGCCTCCTGCTCCGTCCGCGCCCATCGTTTGCGGGCGTCGGTGGCTGCTTCGTCCCGGTTGATCAGATACTTGTCACCGATGGCGCCTGCCACCGATCCGAACAGACCGGGCCCAACCGCGTTGAGCAACCCCTCGAGCTGCGCGTTGACGAGCCGAGCCAGCTCTGTCGGGTCCACATCGACTGCCTGCTCACCTCCCACGAACACCCTGCGCGCCGCGGCCGAGACATTGTCGATGAGCTGCACTGCCAGAGTGACCTTGAACGGTGGCGCGCCCGGAACCGTTGGGTTCACCGGAGCCACACCGGTCGGTGGCTGTGCAACTGCCTGGGCGGCGGCCGTCAGCTCGCTGGACCGGACGTCGAGGAGCGCCATGGTCCGCTCGAGGCGCGTCCGCAGCTCGGCGAGTTCGGTGACCAGCTGGTTGGAGAACAACGCCGGATCCGACAGCCGGATCCGCTCGGTGGCGTCCACCCGGCGCAGCCGGAACTCGAGCTTCTTGGTGTCGACCAACCGCTCCGCGAGCGACTTGGCCAGCGCCGACGAGGCGATCACCATGGCAGTCGACAACGCCGGTACGCCGAACACCGTCAGTGCTCCGGCCACCGCCGTCGTTGCCAGCGTCGGCGTGGTGTAGCGGACCAGGTAGTTGCTCCAATTGGTTGCCCTTGGCATCTTGACCAGTGCCGGCCGGACCGGCTCCGGACCGTCGAGCAGACCGTGGATGCCGGGGTAGTCGAATTCGCGCTGATCCCGTTCGGCGACGTACGCGGGCTTCTTGCCGGGCTGCTTCAGCGCATCCAGGTACCGCTCGGACAGCGAGCCGACGAAAGCGTTGACCATCGTCGGGATCGCGATCCCCAGGCCCACCAGCGGATTGCCGGTGAAGACGGCGGCCGCGGCTCCGATCACGACCGAGGACCACCCCGAGCTGAGGGCAGCCTTGACCAGATAGCCGCCCCGACTGACCTGGATGTCGTCCAGCGACTCGGCCCGGACCTCGGCCCGGTCGAGGACGTCGCGTTCCTGCTGGCTCAGCAGCGACCGCAGCAGCTCGGCGTTCGGCTGGCCGCTCACCACTCCCATCGCCAGAGCGAGTTTCTGGATCTCCGCCTTCACCATGGCCCGCCGATCGTGGTTCGTTGCGGACAACTGGCCTTGAACGGAGCCGCGTTGCCGAAGTTCGGCCTGATCCGCGAGGTCTGCCGGCGTTCGAACGGCGTCGACTTCAGGTGATCCGTCAGGCCGGAAGACCTGCGGACCGTCCACCTCGCCGCCGCGGATGATCGCCACCGATTCGGCCAGTAGACGGGCCAGCATCGGTGCGATCTCGTCCTGCGTCAGCCGGTCCGACAGTGTCAGCTCGACGACGGGCGTTCCATCCAGCTGGACGGAGTACTCCAGAAGGATCTCCGGCTGGAGTGGGCCGACTCGCTTCACCAGCCGGAAAATTTCACCGGACCAGGTCCGGATCTTGTAGACGCCGTTGCCTTCGTGAGCGATCGACGCGAGGTCGGCCGGGAGCATGGGGGCCTCGGCACCGCCTGGGCCGTCGGCGCGTCCGAGTTGCTCTCCGAAACTCTCCAGCAACTTGCTGGACTGGAAGCTGACCAGTACCCAGCCGGGAACGAACCGCTCGACTCGTGGGCCGGTCGGCGGATCGGTGGGTGGTTCGAAGAGGTTGTCGGTGCCCGGCGCGAACGTTCCGATCTTGCCGGCGTCCGTAGTCGCAGGAGTTGATCGTGGAGCCGAACTGACTTCGAGTTCGACCGAATCGAGCTCCTGTCCGGGGACCAGCACGCGCCTCGCGGTGATGACCACCTCGTTGCCGGCTGCGATCTCGGCGAGCCATTGCTGTTCCAGCCGGCCGTAGGTCGCGGCATCGAGAACCGTCCCGGGCGGGAGCAACTGAGCAGTTCCACCAGGCCCCAACGGCCGATGCCCCAGAACGTTGCCTTCAGCATCAGCCGGTACGCCGTACCGTCGCGCCATCACCGGCCCGACCGCGGCAGCCAGCTGATTGACCCGCGGGGCGGCGTCGCGGATCACCGTGACGACGGTGTCCACGGCCCCGCTTTGGCCGACCGTTCGGGTGAACTGGTTGGCACCGACCTTGGTGGTGCCAACCGACTCCACGGCGTTCAGTGCCTGGGCGGCCACAAAACCGAGGAACCTCTGCTGCCCGGCGTTGACGAACGTCCGGCCACCGCTCCAGACGACCTGCTCTTGCGCGGTGCGCGTGTCGACGACGGTGTAGCTGACGGTGAGCTCGTCAGGCCTGGCGTTTCCCGGGCGCGGAGTGATGACGACCGCCACTTCGTAGCCGGCGTCGACCCAGGCCGCCCACTCGTTCTCCACCTCGCGGTAGGCGTTGTTGTTGAAGTCCTGGTTCTGGGCGAAGAGATTGCCGGCGCTGTCGTCGTCGAAGAACCGCTTGGCGAGGTAGTGGCCGCCATTGTCGACGCCCGGAGTGCCGTCCCTCCTGGTGACGGCCTGGCGCTCAGTTCTTCCCTGGTCGCCACGACCTTCCTTGAAGTCCTCGCGAAGGCGAGCCATGATCCGGCGTACGCGACCGTCCTCGCCGACGGCGAGCGTGGCTTCGTTGCGACCACGGGACAGGAACTTGGAGGCAGTGAGAGCTCCCGGCTTGCCAGATTCGACCGGGCCGAAGGGAACCGAGGCGTCGAACCACGGGTTCCTCGTCGGCGCTGGCTCCGGGCCTGGTTCGCTCGGAGGATCGGCCGGTCCCCGAGGACCGACCGGCCCGCTCGGATCGACCGGAACGACCGGAACGACCGGAACGACCGGATCGACCGGATCTTCAGGCGTCAGACCGGGCTGATCAACACCGTCCCCGCGACGATCGGTGCCGCGTCCGCCCGCTCGATCACCAGCGTCACCTTGCTGGTGGCCGGCGTCGATCCTGCGGAAGAGGGGAACTCCAGTCCCAGGATCCGGACCGGCTGGTCCGTGTCCTCGATCCGCAGCGTCGTCCCGCCCTGGATCACGCCCGTCAGCAACCGCCCCGGCACCAGGATCCCGCCCCGGCCCGGCAGGTCGAACGTCGTCTCGACCTCGAACCTCACCGCTGTCATGTGCCCTCAGCCTCTCCAGTGCGGGAATCTCACTCGCATACGCTGCCGCTTCCAGATCCTGAAGGATCTCGGTGTCCACGTCGATCCCCGACCGGAGCTGATCGACATGCACCTTCTCGTGAGCCAGTGTCGCCGCCAACGTCTCCCGATCGGTGAAACTCGCCGGACCGAGCCGGATCTGCCGCCCACCGAGCTCCCCCGGCGTACAGGCACAGGCACCTTGGTAGTCCAGATAGCTGATCTCGTCCTGCTCCGTCACGATGACGACCTCGACGCCGCTCAGATCAACTCCCGCCGCGGCCGCCACCTCAGCAACCACCTCCGCCGTCAACGGCAGACCATCGCCGGCCTCCAAAGCCTCCCGGTTGGTCCGCGACGTCTCCCGCGAGAACAACTCAGGTCCCGACGAGTACGGTGTAGCCGCTGGCGCTCCCGGTGTGTACGCCGTGGTCGCACCCGGCCCTGGGAAGTGCGACTTGGTCTCCCCCGCTCCCGGCGAGTGCGACGTACTCCCTCCCGCCCCCGGCGAGGACGACATGCTCTCCCCCGCTCCCGGCGAGTGCGACGTACTCGCTCCCACCCCTGGCGAGTGCGACGTACTCCCTCCCACCCCTGGCGAGTACGACGTACTCCCTCCCACCCCTGGCGAGGGCGACGTGGTCTCTCCCGCCCCCGGCGAGTGCGAGGTGCTCCCTCCCGCTTCCGGCGAGGACGGCGTGCCATCTCCCATCCCTGGCGAGGACGACGTGGTCTCCCCCGCTCCCGGCGAGTACGACGTACTCCCTCCCGCTCCCGGCGAGGACGGCGTACCCCCTCCCGCTCCCGGCGAGTACGACGTACTCCCTCCCGCTCCCGGCGAGGACGGCGTACCCCCTCCCACCCCGGGCGAGTGCGACGTGGTCTCCCCCGCCTGCGGGGCGGCCGGCTGCTGTTCCGTCGACGCCGCAGAGGCCGTGGCGCCGGAACTCTTGGTGTGTGTTGGAGTTGCCGGTCGAGTGCCGCTCCCCTGCTGGCTGGCCGAGATCGTACGAGCCGAAGCAGCCTGGTCCGCAGCTGCCGCCAGAGTTCCAGCCGCTGCACCTGCCGCCAGAGGTCCCACGTTGCCGCCGACGGAGTTGGTCGAGCCGCTCCCGGCGCTAACCGGCGATCCGGCCTCACCTGTCGAGGTTCCGTCCGCAGCTACTGCGCTGCCGACGGAACCGCTGCCTGCAGGCGCATCGTTGTCGCCGAGAACAACGTCGCCTGCCGCACGGTCGCCGGTACCAGCGCCGGCGTTGGCGTCGGCGGGCGCGACGCTGGTACCCACGTTGGTGTCGGCGGGCGCGACGCTGGTACCCACGTTGGTGTCGGCAGGCGCGACGCTGCTGCCCGCACTGGCGTCGGCGGATGCATCGTCGGTACCCGCGTTCGTGCCGCCTGGTGCACGGTCGCCCGTACCCGTCCCCTTACCCGCGCCAGCGGGCGCGATGCTGGTGCTCACGCTGATGTCGATGGGCGCGGCGCTGGTGTCCGCGTTGAAGTTGGCGAGTGCGCCGTCGGCGGGCGTGACGCTGGCGTCGGTGGGTGCGTCGTCGGTGTCCGCGTTGGTGTCGCTTACCGCATGGTGACCGGTAGCCGTGCTGGTATCGGTTGCCGCTTCGCTGGCATTCGCGTCGTTGGCAGGCGCGACGGTTGTATCCGCGTTGGTGTCGGTCAGTGCGTCGTCAGTAGCAGAATTCTGGCTGGTGGGGTTCGTGGCTCGATCGCCGCGTGCTGGGCCTGACTGTGTCGTGTTCTGAGCGGGTGGGCCGACGGAGTTTTGAGGAGAAGCCGGCTGCGGCGTGGAGCTGGTTTGGGTTGTGGCGGAGGACTGTGCAGGCGCGCCGGGCGCTGTGCCAGTAGCCGAATGAGCAGCCGTTGTCTGGGGAGCGACTGCGACCGACTGGCTGTTCACCGAGCCGCTCTGGGTGGCAATCGGCGTACCGGCGGGCTGAGCGGACGAGGTCTCGGTGTGGGTCGCGGTGGGATCGACCGCGGAGGACGATGGGGCATGAGAGATCGCAGTACCCGCGCCCGCGCCGGGCGCACCTAGCGGCGGGCCAACGGACTCCGAGCCGTGCGCGTCATCGCTGGTATCCGTGAAGCCGCTGGCATCCGCGACGTCACCGCTCGAACCAGTCACACCGCCGTTTGTGCCTGCCGGGCTGCCGCTCGTGCTCGCCGCGCCGTCGTTCGTACCTGCCGCGCTGTTGTTCGTGCCCGCCGCGCCATCGTTCGCATCTATCGCACTGCTGCTCGTGCTCGCCGCGCTGTCGTTCGCATCTGTCGCACTGCTGCTCGTGCTCGCTGCGCTGTCGTTCGCATCTGTTGCACCGCTGCTCGTGCTGGCCGTGCCGTCGTTCGTGTCCGTCGCCCTGCTGCTCGTGCTTGCCGTGCCGTCGTTCGTGCCCGCCGTGCTGCCGTTCGTGCTCGCCATGCCGTCGTTCATGCTCGCCGCGTCGTTGGTGGTGGCTGTTGCGTTGGTATCGCCGTCCGCCGCGTTGTCACCGACCGGGCTCTGCCGGCCAGCCCCGGCATCGCCCTGCTGGTCGGACGCGCCGACTCTTGCGATCTCATCCGCGGCGTCCTGCCGACCAGGTCCCTCGACCTGACCACCTTGATCGACCCGACCACCTTGGTTGTTCTGCCCGCCTTGGCCGCCGTTCTGACCACCTTGGCCGTTCTGACCACCTTGGCCGCCGTTCTGACCACCTTGCCCGTTCTGCCCAGCAACCCTCTCCGCTGGACGATCCCGGCCCACCCCCGGATCCGCCCGCTGCTCGGCACCCGGCTGCTGACTCCCGCCCCGCTCTCCACCCCCGACCGGCTGCCCACCCTTCGTCGCACCAGGCTGCCCGCCCGACTGATCAGGCCCGACCACCTGTTCACCCGACTGATCGACACCACCGTCACCCAGCACAGGCGGCCTACCAGCCGGATCAGTCCCAAGCAGCGAGTTCAGGCTGGGCACCGGCCGACCGCCGAGAGCCTCGATCCGGGAAGCCGTGGCGGCGCCCAGCGCCTGACCAGCGTGGACCGACGGCGATCGCGTCGCGCCGAGCGCGCCAGAGAGCGCTCCCTGGTCGACCAGCGCCTTGCCGAACGTTCCCCAGGTCAGCTCGCCCAGTCTGCCGTCGGCCGTGGCCTGCGCCAGCACACCCGCTACCGGCGACGTGATGCCGTTGACGACGAAGGCGTGGCCCATCTCGTTGAGGACGGCGCGCGGCCGGCCTCGGTCGCTCAGGCGGAGAGCGTCGGCCAGCCGGTTGGCGGGGGCCGAACCGATCCTTCCGACCGGCGCTATCCCCCGGGCCATCCCGGCGCCGATCACCTCGGCGCCCGCTGAGACCCACATGCGCTGGGTGTCGTAGCCGTTGCGATAGCCCTGCAAGTTGCTGAGCGTCTGCGAGATGTACTCCGACCCGAGTCCTTCGGCACCTTCCCGAAGCCCACCGATCAGCCCCCGGCCGGTAGCGCCGCCGGCTCTCAGCAGACCGGCCGGGATCGTGGCCGTTGCCCGGCCCGACAGCGAGGTCATGGCCCGGCCGACGAGGGCACCGAGCCGAGTAGCCATCCCGGCGAAGATCCGGGCCTGCCAGAAAAGTGCCACACCGGCCGGGAAAGCCAGCGTGGCGGCGAAAAACACCGCGTTGAGCGCCAACTCGGCGTAGATCCCGTTGCGGACGTCGGCGATCGTCTGGGCGTAGTCGAAACACAGCTTCGCCATGTCGTGATACACCTGGATCGCGCTCCGCAGCTCGGTCACGGTGGTGCCCAGGTTGGTGGTGAAGATCCCGCCGACGGCGTCCCGCCAGTACTGCGGGATCTCCTGGTTGGTCCGCTCCGCCTCGTCGACCACCGCCTGCAACTGGTGGCCGAGGTCCTGCCACCCCTCGCCCATCGCCTTGATCATCGCTTCGTCGGTCGACGGCCAGATGTTCTGGTCCCACCACGCCCGAAAGGCCAGCCACAAGGGGTCCGACGGTTCGGGGATGCTCACTCGAGTCGGCGCAGTCGCTCGACATCCCGCTGGGAGTGCGCCACGTACTCCGAGACGATCTGGTTGCCGTTGGCACCGGCTCCTTCGAAGATCTTCGCCACCTGCGACGACAGCTCGTTGATCTGGTCGACACTGGCGTTGTAGTTGGCGCGGAACGTCTTGGCCAGCTCGCTGTAGTCGGTGCGCGCCTCCTCCTCACCGGCGGCGATGATGGGGTTGTTCCTGGCCAGACCCTCGCTGAAGGGTTCCGGCGCGGCGGTCAGTCTGCGCATCAGCCCTCCGGTCTGCTCCGGGAACATGTCGACGTCCCCGACGTTGCCGAAGTTGATCGGACCCTGGCTCATCGCGCGGCCGCCTTTCCTGCCTTGGAGATCTCCGCGAGCATCGGACCGAAAGCGATCTCCGAGGGATCGCCGGTACCGTCCGGGAACAGCGCGGACAACTGCCGGACCGCGGCTTGCTGCGCTTCGCGAGCCGCCTCGTTGAGAACGTCGCGGAGGCGCTCTCCCAGCGCGCCGGCGTCGGCATCGCGATAGATCCGCGGGTCGAGCGTCAGCTCCCTGACATCGCCGTACAGGCCGACGGTGACCGTGATGAGACCGTCGTCGGACTCCGCGGACCCGGTCGTCTCGGCGCTCATCGCCTGGTACCGGCGCAACTGACGGCCGGCGTGCTCCAGCTCGGTCGCCCACAACTGGCCTCCGGGAAAGTCGCCGCCGGACATCATGCCGCCTCCCTCGGTCGCTGGTCCTCGACCACTATTCCCGTCGGGTAGCGGCCGGACGGAGGGCTGACCGCTTCCGGCCACCCTGCCCCTCCGGCCGCCGCTGTCCGTGAACCTCGGAGTGTGAAGAAGAGGTGGTGGCGAGTACCCGTCCTGATGCTGTCGATCGCCGGCGTGGCCGCCGGCTGGTCACCCGCGTCCGCCTCGGCTGCGCCGCCTCGTGGCGCGTGCTCCAACCCCGAGCCCGCCAGGCCCGTGGAGCGATTGTTGCCCTGGGCCCAGGAACTGCTCAAACCGCAGCGGGCGTGGCCGTTCAGTACCGGAAGCGGCGTCACCGTTGCCGTGGTGGACTCCGGTGTCGACGCGGACCATCCTCAACTCCGGCGTACCGGCAAAGTGCTGGCAGGCCGTGACTTCTATCTGGTCGGCTCGCTGCCAGGCAACTTCGACTGCGTCTCCCACGGCACCGGAGTGGCCGGCATCATCGCGGCCGACCAAGCCACCGGGATCGGCTTCCAGGGCGTCGCGCCCGGCGCCCGGATCCTGCCCGTCCGGGTGAGCGAACGAGAAACCGGACGAACCGGACAGGCCGAGCGGATCGACCCTCAGATCCTTGCCCGAGGCATCCGGTACGCCGTCGACCAGGGCGCGCGGGTGATCAACCTGTCGATGGCCGGTGACCAGGACCAGCCGGCGGTGCGGGCCGCGGTCGCCTACGCGGTCCGCAAGGACATCGTGGTGATCGCCGCGGTGGGCAACCGGCAGGGCGACTCCCCCGTCAGTTTGCCGTCCTATCCGGCCCAGTACCCGGGCGTCGTCGGCGTCGGCGCGATCGACAACCTTGGCGCCAGATTGTCCGCGTCGCAGTACGGGCCGTACGTCGATCTGGTGGCACCGGGCGGATCGGTGCTCACGGCGAGCCGGCAGGCCGGTCACGTCTATTCCGACGGCACGAGCTTCGCGGTCCCCTTCGTCACCGCCAGCGCCGCACTGGTCCGGGCGGCGTACCCGCAGCTGACGGCGGCCCAGGTTGTCCAACGCCTCAAGGCGACCGCGACCCCGGCCCGCGGCGGCGCGGACAGCCTGCAGTACGGCGCCGGCATCGTCGACCCCTACCGGGCGGTGACCGAGGGAATGATCGGTACGGCGGCCCACGAACTGCCCTCGATGCAGGCTCCGCCACCGGACCAGCACGCGCTGGCGCTCGCCGCGTGGTGGCGCGCTGCTGGTTCCGACGCACGCTGGATGACCGGCCTCGCCGCCGGGGCAACCGCTCTGACCGTGCTGCTCAGCGCCCTGTTGATCGCCGGCCGTCGGCGGCGCTGGGCCGCAGGCAGGACGACCATCGTTCGCCGGCGGGATACACCACCGGCTGAACTCCTGCCGGAACGCCTCTTCGCCGGAGTCGACTGAGCTCCGTCTCAACCTTCGATGCCTGCAGCAACGAACGGGAGGGCCCACAGAAGAGGCCCTGGCCGGATCGCTCCGGCCAGGGCCTCCTCTTCTGAGGGGTGTCGCGGCTACAGACTGGCGGCGATTCCCCGGCAGGTCGCCAGCGTGCTGGCACCGTCGGCGGAACACTGGTTCCAGGCCGTCGACTGACGCTGTGCGTGGTCGGCGGCCTCCAGGGTTCCGTTGACCTCCTGGTGGGTGACCGCGAAGTGCTGGTCCGACGCGCTGTCCATCCACTCGCCGCTGGCCAGGTTGCTCGCCGCTCGCAACTCGTCCTCGGCCATCATGGTCCGGTCCGTCGAGACGCCGCGCAGGGCCTGCGACGACATGTCCATACCGCTGAATGCCTGGTAGATCTCCGGCATCGGGACTGCTCCTTCCTCTGGCTGGCTCGGACGCTCAGGCGGTCAAGGCACCGACGCTGTTGACCGTCTGAACGTTGTTGGAGATGTTGTTGTCGTACTGCGAGCCGATGTTCGAGACGCCGGCCGACCGGTTCTCCACCCGCGCGTGGTGCGGACGGACACCGCCCTGCCAGCCGTCACCGACGGCGGCCGCCGCGATGTACCCCGGTCCACGCCACGAACCGTTCAGATCCAGCGTGGTGGCTGCCGCCCGGCCCGCGTTGCCGGTCAGGTCCTGGCCGTAGGCACCGGTCCGCATGGCGTGCTGGGCCATGCTCTCGGTGAAACCCTGGATGAAGTCACTCATCCCCTGCTCCTTCCTGGTGGTGGAACGTCCACCTCAACGTAGGGAGCGCCGGGGCTGTCCCGGTCCGGACGGCACGTTCCTGCCACCAGCGGCCGACGCTGCGCGAGGCGCGTGATGATCGAGCGAACCGGATCGAATCCCGAGGAGGCCGCGATGGCGACAGTGGTGGTGCGCCGCCCGATGCGGCGGCCGGCTCCCGAGCTGCCCGGCGGCGAATTGTTGCTGGAGGCACCGCCCGAGGTCCCCGAGCCCGCCGGGCGTCAGTGGGCCCAGATGCTGATGGTGCTGCCGATGGTGGCGATGATGGGCGCGATGATGCTGATGTTCTCCGGCAGCATCGCCAGCAGCCTGCGGTACGTGATCTTCGGCCTCTTCGGTCTGGCCATGATCGGGATGATCATCGCCGGACTCTTCACCCGCAACGGCGGCGGCAAGACCGAGATGGGTCAGGCCCGGCGGACCTATCTGCGGCACCTGGCCCAGCAGCGGCTGCGACTCAGCCGCTCGGTCAGCCGGCAACGAGAGACTCTGCACTACCTGCACCCCGACCCGAGCTCGCTGTGGGCACTCGCCGGCAGCTACCGCCTCTGGGAGCGACGTCAGGACGATCCGGACTTCGGGGTGACCCGGATCGGCGTCGGCAAGCAGGTGCCCGCGACGACGATCGTTCCGCCGGACACCCAGCCGCTGGAGCGGTTGGAGCCCTTGTCCGCGCTGGCGCTGCGCCGGTTCGTCTCGACGTACTCCACGGTGTCCAACCTGCCGTTGGCGATCGCCGTCACCGGCTTCGCCCGGATCTACCTGCCGGGCGACGTACGACGCTCGCAAGCACTCGCCCGGGCCATGGTCGCCCAGCTCGTCAGCCTGCACGCCCCGGACAACGTCCGCATCGCCATCTGTGTCAGCGACGATCGCCGGGAGGACTGGGACTGGGCCAAGTGGCTGCCGCACGTGCTGCACCCGGAGCGTAGTGACGCCCTGGGACCGATCCGGCTGATCGCGCCCTCGATCACCGCACTGGAAGCGATGCTCGACGACCTGCTCACGAACCGGCCGCGGTTCGACCCCGACGCCGCCGGCGCGGTCAGCGGCCCTCACCTGGTGGTCGTCCTCGACGGTGGCGACGCGGACGGCTCCGATCACCTGCTGGTGGGTCCCGGTCTGGAGGGCGTCACCGTTCTCGATCTCACCTTCTCGCCGCCGCGAGCGATCGACACCACCGCGATCAGCCTGGACCTCGAAGCCGACGGCACCCTCCACGCGGAGACGATGGAAGGCTCGGAGCGGATCGGCCGAGCGGATGCTCTGGATCAGCTCACCGCCGAGGGCCTGGCCCGCCAGCTGGCTCCGCTGCGCCTGACCGCCGGGGCACAGGGTGAGCAACCCCTGAGCGCCGACCTGGGTCTGGCGGATCTCCTCGACCTCGGCGACCCCTTCGACTTCGACCCCGACGAAACCTGGCTGCCGCGGCCGAGCCGCGACCGGCTCCGCGTCAGGTTCGGGCTACGGCCGGACGGCCAGCCGATCGAGCTGGACCTGAAGGAGTCCGCGCAGGAGGGAATGGGGCCGCACGGTCTGCTGATCGGCGCCACCGGTTCGGGCAAGAGCGAACTGCTGCGCACCCTCGTACTGGCGCTGGCCATCACGCACCCACCCCGGTCACTGAACTTCGCGCTGGTGGACTTCAAGGGCGGTGCGACCTTCACCCGGCTGGACAAGCTGCCGCACACCAGCGCGGTGATCACCAACCTGGCCGAGGAGCTCCACCTGGTCGACCGGATGGCCGACGCGATCAACGGTGAGCTGCTGCGCCGCCAGGAACTGTTACGGGCCGCAGGCAACTTTTCCTCCCTGCGGGACTACGAGAAGGCCAGGGCAGCGGGCGCGCCGCTGGACGAAGTACCGACGCTGCTGGTCATCTGCGACGAGTTCAGCGAACTGCTGACCGCCCGCCCGGACTTCATCGACATGTTCGTCCAGATCGGCCGGGTCGGGCGATCGCTCGGGGTGCACCTGCTGCTGGCCAGCCAGCGGCTGGAAGAGGGCCGGCTCCGCGGCCTGGAGACGCACCTGTCGTACCGGATCGGTCTGCGCACCTTCTCCGACATCGACAGCCGCACGGTGCTCGGCGTGAACGACGCGTTCCATCTGCCGCGCGCACCGGGGCACGGGTACCTGCGGGTGGGAACAGAGCAGATGGACCGGTTCCGGTCGGCGTACGTCTCCGGTGTGCATCGGCGTCCGATCCCGGGGGCCATGCCGGCGGTGAGCGGCCGAACGGTGGAGCTGCTCGACTACTCCAGCAGCTATGTGGCACCGGCGGTCGAAGGCGACGAGGAGGAGACTCCCGCCGATGCCGACGGCGCGTTCGACGAGGCGGTCGGCGAATCCTTGATGGACGTCCTGGTCGACCGGTTCGAGGGGAAGGGCACGGCGGCACACCAGATCTGGCTGCCCCCACTGGACCAGGCTCCCGCCCTCGGCACGGTGCTGCCCAACGGGCCCTCGGAGTACCTGAACGGACAGTTCCGGCCCGGGCGGCTGCAGACCGTCGCCGGCATCGTGGACCGTCCCCTCGAGCAGCGGCGCGACCCGCTGCTGCTCGATCTGTCGGCCGGCGGTGGACATGTCGCGGTCGCCGGTTCGGTGCAGAGCGGCAAGAGCACGACCCTGGTCACCCTGATCACCGGTCTGGCACTGACACACTCGCCGCGCGAGGTGCAGTTTTACTGCCTCGACTTCGGCGGTGGGGTGCTGACCGGCGTCCGCGATCTGCCGCAC
Organism: Kribbella sp. CA-293567; assembly: GCF_027627575.1. Taxonomy (NCBI): domain Bacteria; kingdom Bacillati; phylum Actinomycetota; class Actinomycetes; order Propionibacteriales; family Kribbellaceae; genus Kribbella; species Kribbella sp. CA-293567. The sequence continues at coordinate 3,638,599 of NZ_CP114065.1, read as the reverse complement.
GTCGGCTCGGTGGCCGGCCGGCAGGACGTCAACGCCGTACGGCGCAGCGTGATCGAGGTGCTCGGCATCGTGGCCGAACGTGAGAAGAGTTTCGCCCAGCTCGGCATCGACAGCATGGAGACCTATCGGGAACGCCGTCGCCAAGGCGACCTTGCCGACCTCCCGTACGGCGACGTGTTCCTGGTCGTCGACGGCTGGGCGACGATCCGCAACGACTTCGAGGACCTGGAGCAACTGCTCGCCGACATCGCGACCCGGGGTCTGGCGTACGGCGTGCACCTGATGGTCAGTGTGGCGCGCTGGTTCGATCTGCGGACCAACGTCCGCGACCTGTGCGGGACCAAGCTGGAGCTACGGATCGGCGACCCGATCGACTCCATGGTCGACCGCCGGGCGGCGGCGCTGGTTCCGGAACGTGCGCCGGGGCGCGGGATCTTCACCGGCCGGCACCACTTCCTGATCGCGGCGCCGCGGCTGACCGAACCCGACGGCGACGAGCGGGTCTCGGCCGGGCTGGCGGAACTGGTGCGGACGGTGACCGCGGCCTGGCCTGGAACGGCAGCGCCGGAGGTCCGCCTGCTGCCGGCCGACGTACCGTACGAGGCCGGCAACGGCGCGAGCTCGAAGGAAGCCGGTCTGGCGGTCGGCGTGGCCGAGCGCAGCCTCGAGCCGGTGCTGCTGGACCCGAACGCCAACCCGACCTTCATCCTGCTCGGTGACACCGGATCGGGAAAGACCGGCTTCCTGCGGACGTTGTGCCGGCGGATCTCGGAGACCTACTCCCCCGCCGAGGCCTGTGTGCTGGTCGTCGACCATCGCCGCGGCCTGCTCGGGTCGGTCGAAGGCGACAACCTGCTGGGCTACGGCACCGGGCACCAGGTCACCGAGAACCTGATCAACCGGCTCGTCCAGGTGCTGGAGGAGCGGTTGCCCGGACCCGACGTGACCCCGCAGCAGTTGCGGGACCGGTCCTGGTGGCAAGGCCCGGACGTGTTCGTCCTGATCGACGACTACGACCTGGTCGCCACCGGCGAAGGGCATCCGTTGATGCCGCTGCTGCCCTACATCCCGCAGGCCGCCGACCTCGGGTTGCGGATCTACGTCGCCCGGCGGACAGGCGGCGCGATGCGCGGTCTGTTCGAGCCGGTGCTGGCCAAGATCCGCGCGGTCGGGTCGCCTGGTCTGCAGCTGTCCGGCAGCCGGGACGAGGGCATCCTGCTGGGCGGGCTGAGAGCGCAGCCGCTCCCGGCCGGCCGCGGCTTCCTGGTCAACCGCCAGGGCAACAGCCAGTTGATTCAGCTGACGCACCCGCCGTCGGACGAGCATCCCGCCGAATGAACTCAGTTCCAGGTGCGGCAGCGGCCGTACCTCGTCAGAAGGAGGATCGATGGCAGCAGGTCCAGGTGATCTCGATGCCCAGACCGAGGGGTTCGCGTACTTCAGTACGCAGATGGGTGGTGTGGTCGCGGATTTCGACGACAAGTTGCGAACGTCCGCGGACAGTTCCGCGGTCGCCCCGAGCGACGGGCTGATGCAGGAGGGCGACGAGTTCATGCTGGCCGAGCGCGGCGCCCGCGACCAGCTCGGCCAGGTGATGGCCAACGCCTCCCGTGGACTGAAGGGGTACCAGGGCGCGGTCGGTGAGATCGGCGTCCAGTACGACGAGGTGATCGTGCGCAACAGCGCGACCATGCGGGCGCTGCTCAGGACGGACACCTCACCGGCGGCCGTCGATCCGGCGTACGCGCGGCCGGGCGTTCTTCCGCCGACCGAAGGAGGGATCTGATGCCAGGAACGGACTACAACGCCGAGGCCGGTGTGACCACGGCGACCACGCTGGCCCAGCTCGAGTTCGCGCTCGGCCGGCTGGTCGTGATCGCGATGACCGAACAGAACCGGATCGGCCCGCTGGAAACGGCGATGACCATGTGGACCAGCGCGGGTCAGGCGGTCGGTACGGCGGCGGAAGGGCTGAACCGGACCTCGTCCGAACTCGTGTCGGCGTCCTGGCGCAGTCCGTCGGACTCGTCGCTGTTCGAGGCCGCCAGCCAGCGCTCGGTCAACTCGTTGCGGGACGCGGAAGGAAGGATCTCCGGTGGTACGGGCTTCGGCGGTCAGGGAGGAGGTGTCACCACGCTGCTGGCGCCGGTGATCGGCAACATCCGGACGGCCATGACAGACATCGAGCAGATCAAGGCGGAGGCCGAGGCGCAGATCCAGAGCGCGCGGTCGATCGCGAGCAGTCTCTTCCTGGATGCCCAGCTGTCAGGCGTGCCGCCGCAGCAGAGCGAGGCCGAGATCGCCGACCAGTACACCGACCAGATCAGGCCGACCGTGGCCCGGGCCGGTCAGGAGCTGAATCTGCTCGCTGCGATCTATCAATCGATCGGTCCGCGGATCACGGCCGCGGCGCAGGGCATGAGGTGGGACGGTCCGGGAGGTGAGAACGCCGGAAGCCCCGGTGGACCGGGAGCGGCAGCTGCCGCACCAGGCGGCGCTCCTGCGGGAGCGCCTGCCGGTGGCCCGGCTGGAGGTCTGGCGGGTGGTCCGGCTGGAGGTCCGGTGGACGCGGCCGCGGCGCTTGCCGGCAGTCCGGCCGGCTCGCTGGCCGACGGTGCTCCCGGTGCTCTCGCCGGAGCGCCTGGCGGCCTAGGAGGTCTGCCGGGCGGGCCGGGCGGTGCGCCCGGAGGTTTGCCGGGTGGCGCGGGTGAAGGTTTGCCGGGCGGTGCGCCTGGTGGTGTTGGTGGTCTACCCGGTGGCACTGGAGGCTTGCCCGGTGGGCCAGGCGGTGGGCCCGGAGGCCTCGGAGGTTCGCCCGGCGGGCCAGGCGGTCTGCCTGGTGGCCTCGGAGGTTTGCCCGGCGGGCCAGGCGGTCTGCCCGGTCTGCCTGGGGACCTGGCCGGCGGCACAGAGCTGTCCCGCATCTCTCCGGGAGGGCTCCCCGCTCTCCCGGTTCCGCCCGGCGGGATTCCGACCCCACCCCCGCTTCCGAACACCGGGCTTCCGGTACCACCACCGGCCGGCCTGCCACCCCTCTTGCCCATCAACGCGGGCACAAGTCAACCGAACCCGATCACCAACCGGCCAGGCTTACCGCCGGGCTCGCTGCCTCCGCTGGGCAAGAACGGCCTCGGCCTCCCCAGCCGTGGCGGTCTCGACTCCGGCCTGATCAACAGCCTCGGAAGGGGCGGCGATCTCGACCTCGGCAAGATCACCGGGAGCCAGCAGACGACGCCGCGGCTCGGTGATCAGCTGATCCCGCGCGTCGGTGACCAGACAGTCGCCCCGAATCAGGCGGGCGTGGGCCGGCCCCCGGCGACCCCGTCCTCACCGTTCGGGACGACGGCAGCCGGCACCGGACCAGGCGGTGCCGGCGCCCCGCCGATGATGCCACCGATGGCCGGCGCTGGTGCCGGTGCCGGCGGCGGTCGTGGCACCAAGCCGGGCGCCGCAAGCATCCGGCCGGTGAATCGCCGGCGCAAGGGACAGAACGACGAAACCCCGGGGGTACCGGTCGGACTGCGCGGCAAGGCCGGGCGAGACCTGCCGGGCGCGTTCCCGATGGTCCCGTCGGCGAGCCGGCGTCGCAGGAACGACCGCGACCAGCCGGTCGAGACACTGCAGCTCCTGGACGAGGAGCTGTGGAAGGTCGAGGAGGCTGAGGCCGCCAAGGCCAAGAAGCAGGTCGGCCGCCTGGCCACCTGAAACAAGAAAGGCCCGGACCTCCCTTGGAGGTCCGGGCCTTTCGTTGTGCAGCCGGGGCGGTCAGACGACCGGCCGTACCGCGGCGGCGAGGTCGAGGCCACTGCCTTGCGGGATCCGGGCGACCAACTGCGCCGGGATGCGGATCGGTACGACGCCCTTGTATCCCAGGGTTTCCAGCAACTGCGGGTCGGCCAGCGGGTAGGCGCGGCCGAGGTCGGTGATCACCAGCACGGTGCCGGCCCGAGCCTGGTCCGACGGCATGGCTTCGACGATCGCGGCAGCGCCGGGCTCGACCAGGATCCGGTCGGCCAGGGCCGTGCCGAGTTTGCCGCGCTTGACCGTCATGGCGGCCTGGTCGCGGGCGGGCATCGCGGCGTCGATCGAGATCGCCGGGACCGCGCTCCCCGGCTGGTACGCCGCACAGACCGTCCCCCGTCCGTTGCGAGGGGCAACGAACTGGGGCAGCGTACGCGGCGCCTGTCCCTCGTCGGCACGGGTCGACGGCGCCTCGGCGCGACCCAGGCTCACCAGGCCGAGAGGAAGCGCGGTCGGCGCTCTCCCGCCGTACGCCGCGGTGATCGGCCGGTACAGCGACTGGATGCCGTACTGCAGTTCCGTGATCGGCCGGAGCCGGTCCTTGAGCGCGACGTAGTACTGCCGGGACCCGCTGGGGGTGGTGACCACGAACAGTTGCCCGATGAGTGTCCCCTTGCGCCCCGGCACCGCCGTCGACGGCTTCCCGAGGCCCGGAGTGATGATCGGCGCGATGGGATCACCGTCCGGCAGTGCCGCGACGAAGGCCGCTCCGACCCGGGCCCACGGTTCCGGCCCGAGCAGTGGGCCGAAATCGATGGCTGCGGATCGCTGGAGCCGGTGCCGGTAGCCCTTCCAGATGAGGTACTGCTCACCGGTGTTCAGTACCTCCACCAGCATCGCGTCGTCCAGCATCTGCTGGTCCCGCGCGGGCCGGGAACCCACCATCAGAACGGATTCGCTGACGGCCGCGCCGCTGACGTCCAGCGCGGGCTCGGAGCACAGCGTCCACGCTCCGGTCAGCAGCCGCTTGCGGTCCGGGAGGGCGTCGGGGGCATCGTTGATGCCGATCAGCGGGCCGCGGGGAATCGACGCCAGGGAGCGGCGTGAGACCCGCTTCGACTCCCCATACTTGCCCAGGGCAAGCAAGGCGGAGGAGTAGTTGGTGACCGGGTGCAGATGGCCGTCGACGTACACGAAGCGGGTGCCTGTCTCCTTCTCGACCACCACCACGTCGCCGCTGCGGCCGACCTTGCTGCCGCCGGGAGCGACCATGCCGTAGACACCGGCCACCACCAGGGCGAGTGCCAGGATCGCGATACTGCCGAACGCGGCGGCCAGCGGCCTCTTGAACGGCGGCTGTTCCGGGTCGGTCTCCCGGGTCACCAGCGCCGAAGTCATCCGCTGGACGGAGAACTGATGGGCCTGGAGTTGATCTTTCCTGGTCGCCATCTCAGCCTCCCCAGCCCCGGACCGCGCCGTACAGACCGAGCACGGCGGCCGCCACCGGGATCAGCGCCAAGGCCACCATCAGTTCCAGGATCTCGGCGTACCGGCTGAGGTACGGGCTGGGCCGGCGATCGCTGTACCGCAGTCCGAAGAAGACGGCCAGCGCGGCGAGCAACAGCACGACCGGCACGATCACCTGCACCGGCTCGGTGAGCCGGCGACTCACCGGACCCAGGATCAGCCCGGCCGTGCCGACCACACCGGGGATCAGCAGCAACAGACGTTGCTTCACGATCGGGTACAGCCGGGTGCGCAGGAACGCGCCGGCGCTCAGCAGGCAGACCAGGATCGTGGCGGATCGCGTCTCGGCCAGCACCAGCAGAACCTGGCAGGCCGACAACACGAGCATCAGCCCGACCAGCATTCCGGTGAGGAGACCGTCAGCACGGACCACCAGGCCGTACACGTGGTTGCGCGGCGGCAACGGATCGTCCCGGACCAGGTCGGCGGTCGTCCTCGGCAGGATCGGCATCGGCAGCCGACCGAGCCGAAGTGCCAGCGAGGCGAGCAACGGCGAGAAGCCGAGCAGGGCGGGTGCCAGGATCGCGGCGACCTCCGAGCCGCCGAGCGAGTCGGAGATGCCGATCCAGCCGCCGATGATGCCCAGGACGCCGACGCTGGTAGCACCGACGAAGAGGACCGCGCCGTCCACGACGCCGAGATGGCAGGCGGCGCCCGCCAGAATCAGGGCCGCGCTGGCGGCGAGGATCTGCGGCGCGCCGACAGCCGGCCAGCTCGCCGTACCGGCCAGGAGCAGGCCGCCGCCGAGTACCGCGCAGGGAAGCGCCGTACCTCCGATCATGACACCAGCTCCCGAGTCCCCCACCACTCTGGCCAGAGTGACAGCACCGGCGACCAGCAACAGAGCCGTGATCAGCAACCATCCTGCCGGTCCCTGCCAGGGCGCTCCCAGCCGAAGGATCGAGGTGATGACCACCAGCAAGGCAACTGCCGCACAAGCCAGGCCGGCCAGTCTCGTGTGCCAGGGAGACCAGGCGGCGCCGAGCCGGCCGGAACCGGACGCGACCGCGTCGACCAGGTCGTCGTACTCGAGCTCGGGCCACTCGAGCCGGCGCGGGACGAGGTGCAGGATCTCCCCGTCGCGGATCCGGTGCGAACCGAGCGTGCGGCCGAGCAGGAGTTCGGTGCCGTCGTCCCGGCGCAGTACCCAACCGCCGCCCGGCGCACCCTCGTCGGCGAGGTGCTCGCCGGCCTTGGTCAGCACGCCGGGCAGCACCTCGGCGACCGAGGACTGCTCCGGCAGCGCGAGGTCGAGCCGGCGCTGCGGCGTGGCAATGGTGACGCGGAGGAGACCGGTGATGTTCATGGCGCCCTTCTTTTCTTGCTGTGGAGGCCGGTGAAGGCACTGCCAGCTTCCGTCCTCGGCCGGTACGACGGACCGCCCTGGCCGTTTGCGGCCATCGCGTCCGCACCGGTCCGGGCCGGTGCTGAACTCGACCCGAGACGAAGGAGTTGCCGTGGAGACGACGAACCCGCTGCTGGTGCCGGTCGGCCACGACGTCGGCGCGTTGCACGGACGGCAGGGCGGCCGATGTCAGCAGATCCGCGCGGGAACGTCGCTGGTCGAACTGTCCGGGCCGGAGTACGTGGTCTGGTTGCTTGCCCACGGCAATGATGACGCCGAGCGGCCGACCCACACCTCGGTGCTGGCGGTGGCCGAGCAGGCCGGGCTGAGCATCGAGGACGCCGCGACGATCATCGATCAGCTGATCTCGGACGGCCTGCTGGCCGAGGTCGCGCCCGAGGCCTCGTCGGCGGTCGAGTTCGCGCAGCGGCATCAGCTGGTGCCGTTGATGATGGGGCTCGGCCCCGATCAGGACGAGCCCGGGCTGCAGACCGTCGGCCTGCTCGGCCGGCCGATCGCGCAGGTCTCCGGCGCGGTGTACGACGTCTGGGCCTGGGCCCATCTCACCCCGCAACTCTGGGTGGCGTGCCAGGACGCCGCGGAGGTTGCCCGGCGGGTCGGAGTGACCGCGCCCGAGGAGACGGAAGCCCGGAACGTACTGACCGGGATCCTGCGGTCGCTGCACGGCCTGCTGTGCGTCCGCGCCGCGTACGTCGATCGCCGGGGTCTGGCCTGATGAGCGCGACGATCTTCCCGGTCGGGCACTACACCGGTCTCCGCAGCAGCGACGACGGGCCGGCCCACACGGTCCGGATCGGCTGGCGTCAGCACCGGCTGGACGAGAACGCCTTCGGCACGTGGGTGCTGGCGCACGGACTGCCGGCCAACGGCAAGGCGGCCTGGGCCGAGGCCGACCTCCGAGCGCAGGCGGGCGACTCGCTTGACGTCACCGCGGCGCTGCGAAAGCTGGCCGGGGAAGACCTGATCACGACTGTCGACGGCGATGCCGAGACGTTCGCGCGAACCCACCGCCTCGGGATCTACTTCGTCGGCCTGGGCAACAGCCCGCAGGAGCCGGACCAGTTCGCGATCGGGCTGCCCGGCCTGGGGACCGCCGCCACAGTGGACTCCGACTCCTACGAGCTGTGGCAGTGGGGCTCCATCGCCCCGACGCTCTGGCACAGCTGCGAGCTTCGCGCCTCGGTGACCAGCCGGGACGACCGGACAGTGTCCGCCCACGACGCGGCCGGCGAGATCCTCGGCGACCTCCGGCTGCTGGTCGCGAGCGGGTGCGCCTACCTCGACGCGGTCGTCTCCGATTGACCGGAATGCGATGATGACCGCGATGGCCGAGATCTCCCTCCAGTCGCTGGTCCCGCACGCCGAGGGACCGGTCGCGTCGCTGTACCTGGTGGCGCCACCGGCCGGCGGGCGGACCGCAGTACTGAAGGTCTACCCGCAGCCACTCGACCGGCGGACGTACAACGCCGTCGAGGCCGAGCAGGCCCGGCTTGCCGGACTGCGTACCGCGAGTTCCGTCGTACTGGTGGACTCGCTCGACGACCTGCCCGACGGCCGGACCGGACTGCGAACGGAGTTCTGCCCGCAGTCGCTGCCCGGCCTCGTCGCCGAGGGTCCGTTGCCGATCGGGGACGTCGTCATCCTCGGCCAGATTCTCGCCTCGGTACTTTCCGATGCCCACGAGATCGGTCTGGTGCACGGCGGAATCACGCCGGCCAACGTGCTGGAACGCGCTTCCGGGCAACCGGCGCTGAGCGACTTCGGTGTCGCGCTGCGGCTGCGCTTCCCCCGCGACCTGATGGGCGATGCGGCGTACACGGCGCCCGAGGTCCTGCGAAACGGCGAGCTCTCCGAACAGGCCGATGTCTACGGGCTCGGAGCTGTACTGCAACTCGCCTTGACCGCCCGCTCGCCCTTCCCGGCCAGGACCGGGGAGACCGCGGACGACGTCGTACTGCGGGTCCTGCGCGAGCCGGTGCCGCCGGTCTCCGGCCGCGACGTACCGTCGGCGCTGACCAGCTTGCTGCAACGCATGATGGCCAAGGAGCCGGCCGATCGGCCCGAAGCCGCGGAGGTGGTCCGAGAACTGGAGGCGCTGATCCAGGCGCCCGATCCGGCGTCGGACGACGACCTCGACTTCGACGACTTCCGCGACGAGCTGGCGTCCGCTCGCATCACCCCGGCTTCGGCCCCACCCACGCCGCTCGCCAAACCCGTTCGTAAGCCGAGCCGGAAGTGGAAGAAGCCCTCCAAGTCGGTGGTGATCGTTGCCGCGGCCGTAGTCTCGTTGCTGGCTGTCGTGCCGGTGATGATGCAGCCCGGCCACCAGCGATCGGCACCGAAGGCCAGCCCTCCGGCATCCGTGCCACCTGTCCCGGCCCCCACCCAGCCTTCGGTGGCACCCGCCGTCCAGCTGGAACTCAAGCCACCGAAGGACAACGGAACGTCGGTGCTGCTCGAGTGGACCAGCTCGAAACCGCTGATCTTCGCGGTCTACCTGGCCGAGCAGGGCGGCAAGGGAGCGCAGACGACGTACCGGGGTCGCGGGACGTCGATGACGGTCAAGGTCACTCCTGGCCTGAAGTACTGCTTCGAGGTCCAGGGCACCGACGCCACCGCCATCTACGTCAGCAAGCCGCAACCCATCCGCGGCGCGACCTGCGACAACTGATCGGCGTCTAGATCAGGCTGCGGAGCTCCAGGGCGGCGAAGAGGCGGTCCTGCCAAGGGCGCGACCGCAGGCCACGACGAAGTTCCCGTACGCCGGTCCACGCCGTCCGCCCCAACTCGTCACTGGCCGGGCCGCCCGACCACAGCGCCTGGTCGACCGCTGCCGCGACCACACCCAGCCCTTGCCGAGCCCGCTCGTCGGTCACGTCCGCCGAGGCCGAGGCCAGGTCTCGCACCGTCATCCCCGAGGTCACCGGGACACCGTGTGCTCGCAGGCGATCCCGCGCCTCCGCCCAGGCTCCGACGACCGCCGCGCTCCCCGTACGACGCCTGCGCCGCCACGCTCTGGCGAGCTTCAGCAGCGGCACCCCGACCACCCACAGCACCAGCAAGGACGCGGCGACCACGAGAATCTCCAGGAACGGAATCCGGAAGCCGCCCCAGCTCCGGTCCGCGGACGACTCCGCGGCAGGCGGCGGGACGACGGGGTCCTCGATCTCGTTGATCGGCGGCACCTCGGCCCGTGCCTGATCGGTGACGTCGGTGTCGCTGCCCGGGACGACGGGCTTCCCCACCTGCGCCTGGCCGGCCGGATCCAGCGGCCACCAGCCGACGCCTTCCACCGCGACCTCCGGCCAGGCCAGTGCATCGCCGTTGCGAACCGTGTACCAGCCGTCCGCATCGGGTTTCACCGGTGCCCGGAAGCCGACGACCAGGCGGGCCGGGATGCCGCTGAGGCGGGCCAGGGCGACGTACCCGGCGGCGAACTGTTCGCTGGTCCCCGGCACCTTATCCTCCAGGAACCGCCGCAGCCGCGGCCAGCCGTGTCCGGTCGGCAGGGGTTCACCGACCGCGAGCTTGTACTCCTTGCGCATAAAGCTTTCCAGCGCGAGTGCCGTGGCGAAGGTCGCGCGCCGGTCGGCGAGCGCCTGCCCCGCCAGCGCTGAGACCTCGTTGGGCACCGCCCCCAGATCGCCCAGTCCGCCGGGTGCGTCCGGGTCGACCCCGGCCCGCAACAGGAACTTGGCGTCCACGACGGGTTTGGACCAGGTCAGCCCGTAGCTGCCGGGAAGCTCGGCCACTGCCAGCGTTCCGCCGATCGGCTCGACCTTCGGTTCGTCCACCCCGCTCACCGACGACGGCAGCAGTTGTCCCGGCAACCACGGGCCGGAGAGCCCGGCCAGCTCGACCTCGGCCTGGCTGGTCTCGACCGGAACCGTCACCTCGGGTCCGGGTGGCAACTTCGACCCGAGCCGGAGGAACGGGTGGCTCGTGTTCCAGTTGGCACCGTCGAAGTCGTCGAGCGAGACCTGGCGCCAGCGTCCGACCGATCCCGACGAGCGGTAGCGGAAGACCACCTTCTCGCTGTTGGCCCGGCTGAGCCGTCCCGCCAGCTCGTCCAACGGGTTGGCCGGCCGGTTCCTGGGCGCGGCCGCGCTCTGCTCCTGCTGCAACGTGTACGGCGTACTGTCAGCGAGGTTGAGCGCGCTGACGGCGAAACTGCCCAGGACCGCGATCACCGTCACGATCGCCCCGGCCGCCAACGGCGTCAACGCCCCGGTACTGCGGGCCTTGTCCGAAGCCGCAGCGCGATCCGGCAACAGCAACCCGGCGACCACCACGCCGTACCCGAGGGCGACCGCCACTGCCGGAAAACCCGAAAGCGCGATGTACAGCTGGCTGACTCCGAGCACCGCCAAGCCGGGAAGCATCGCTGCCAGCGGTGGCAACCGGTCCAGAAGCTCCAACCCCAGCAGGCAGGCCAGTAGGACCAGCAGAGGAACGAAGAGCACCAGATCGGGGTCGGGTCTGGCCGGCCAGGTGGACTCGAGCGTCAACTGCCAGGAGGTCAGTCCCCGGCCGAGTGCACCGATCGAATCGGCAGTCGGCAGACCCACGACCGTCGTCTCCCGCAGGACGGCTTCGATGATCGCCACGAGGCCCGCGACGACCACCAGAATCGGACGCCAGGCCAGCAGGGCAGGGACTGCACGGCACAGCTCGGTGATCAGGTAGCTGACCAGGCATACCGCCGCGACCGGCACCAACAGTGATCTGACACCGAACACAGGCCCGAAGCAGAGCCCGGCGATCAGAGCCGAGCCCAGCACGGCCGCAGTACGGCGACGAGTGCTCACTCGATCACCCCACTCCACTGCTTCAGCGCTTCGGCCGCATCGGAGGCCAAGATGACCCGGGCACCGAGAATCGGGGCGATGCCGTGAACCGGACCCAGGCCGAGCACCGTCACCGAGCTGTAGCGCACCAGCAGCGGCGCGAGGTCACTGGCGGTGCCACGGACTCCGGTCACCACGACGATCGCGCCACCGCTCGACGGTCCGGTGGTCAGCGAAGCCGGTAGCAGCCCCGCGCGATCGTCCGTCCGCTGGGCGATGCAGAGCTCGTCCAGGAACTGCCGGGAGGCCAGCGCGCCTCCGGGCGCGGCCAGGTCGGCACCGGCCGAGGTCAGCAGCCGGCAGCGGTGCCCCGCCATCGAGGCCGCGAACAGAATCGACGCGGCCACCTCGGCCGCCTCCTCAAAAGGTGCCTCCGGCAACGACTCGGCGCGGGTGTCCAGCAGGACGGTCAACCGGGGCTGGTCGGGGTCGACGAAGTCGCGGACCATCAACTGCCCGGTCCGGGCGGTGGCCTTCCAGTGCAGGTGCCGCACCTCGTCGCCGACGACGTACGGGCGGACGTCGCGCAGGTCGGCCGAGCCGCGCAGCGAGTCGTCCGCCGTCCTGCCGATGTGATGGTGACGGGGCCGGCCGGCCACGACCGTGCGGGTCGGGTGCCGCTTGGGGTGCACCCACAGCGTCGCCGTCTCGCCGGTGGGCAGCCGGTTCACCGCCAGGCCGAGCGGGTCGGTGCGTTCCAGGGTGAGCGGTCCGACCTGGATCCGTCCGCGCCGCGCAGTGGGCAGTTCGTACCGGTACGTCGCTTCGCCGGCCGGCGCGATCCGGCGGATCCGGACCAGTTGGCGTTCGTCGCCGGCGGAGTCGTGAGCACTGAACGCCGGTTGCCACCGGGCGCCGGTGTTGCGGACCCGGAGAGTGGCGAGCGCGGGTCGTCCACGCTCCACCCGGTCAGGAGTGAGCCCGCGCCGGACCGACACGTGGGGCTGCCGAACCGTCAACAGGGTCGCGGCGATCAACGCGCCCAAGCCGATCCCGGCCAGGGCACGGAAGACGGCGTAGCCGCCCAACTCGCCCAGCACATAGGCGGCAATCGATGCCAGCAGCACCGCGACACCGCGTCCTGTCAGTCGCATCGCAGCCTCACCAGTCCATCGCCGTCGAGGCTGATTGCCTCGCCGGCCGCTCGACGCGGCCGAGCGGTGATCTCGATCATGACGTTCAAAGTAGAGCCCAGGTGTCCAGCTCGGATCCGGAACCGGTCCAGGCCTAGGCCAGTCCGACGCTTGCGGTCGGCGCCGGAGTCGCCGCGAGCACCTCGTCCACCACCGACGAAGGTGGACGCTGGCTCAGCTCGGCGTCCGGGGTGAGGACCAGCCGGTGGGCGAGCACTGCCATGGCCACCTCCTTGACGTCGTCCGGTGTGGTGAAGGCCCGGCCGTCGGTCGCGGCGAAGGCCCGGGCAGCCCGGACGAGCGCGATGCTGCCTCGCGGGCTGGCGCCGTACCGGACGGCCGTGTGCTCCCGCGTCGCCGCCGCGAGCTTCACGGCGTACGAGCTGATCGCGGGGTCGACATGGACCGAACGGACGGCCGCGATCGCGTTGCGCAGCGCCGGGGTGTCGATCACCGGGCCGAGCGAGTCGGGTCCGATCCGGCCGGTGTCGCCGAGCACGATCCGTACTTCGGCGTCGTGGTCGGGGTAGCCGATCTCGATCCGCATCAGGAACCGGTCCAGCTGCGCCTCGGGCAGCCGGTAGGTGCCCTCCATCTCGATCGGGTTCTGGGTGCCGATCACCAGGAACGGGTCGGGCACGGCCCGGGTGATCGAGTCGACCGTCACCCGGCGCTCGGCCATCACCTCGAGCAGCGCGGACTGCGTCTTCGGCGTACCGCGGTTGATCTCGTCGGCGACCACCACGTTGGCGAAGATGCCGCCCGGGTGGAACTCGAACGACTCGTTGCCCTGGTGGTAGACCATCACGCCGGTGATGTCACCGGGCAGCAGGTCGGGGGTGAACTGGATCCGGTTCCAGGTCGCGTCGATGCTGCGGGCGATGCAGCGGGCCAGCGTCGTCTTGCCCAGCCCCGGCACGTCCTCGATCAGCAGGTGCCCCTCGGCGAACAACGCGGTCAGCGCGAGCCGGACCACCTCGGGCTTGCCGTGGATCACCTTCTGCAGGTTGTCCGCGACCAGCCGGTAGGCCTCGCCGGGGGGAATCGTCGCGCTCATGAGCTTCTCCAGGTGAACTTGTTGGACGTGACCGTCGGCTCGCCGTCGGCGGTGGCGACCACCCACACCTCTTGCCCCGGCGCGTCGGTCGCGAACCGGTCGTCGATCTCGATGTTGCCGGCGGAGTCGGTGGTGAGGTCCGCTCCGCCGTTGGACGGTTGCCATCTGGTCGTGAACGGTTCGAAGTGGTACGTGGTGTTCGGTTTCAGGCCGCGGCCGACGATCCTGATGAACGCGCACCCCGGCGGATCGCAACTGCGTTCGCCACTGCCGTGAGTGGTGTCCGCTCCGCGGGAAGCCGTCAACGTGGCGTCCGAGCCACCGCCACCGCCTCCGACCTGGATGGTCCTGCTCGCGGTCCTCCCGAGCACCAGCCGGCCCTGAGCATCGGTGACGACAGCGCGGACCGTCACCCGGTACGTCGCTCCGTTGGTCAGCCCGGTGAAGGTCCAGGACGTCGCCGTCGCCGTGCCGGCCTTGCTGGTGCCGCTGCCGCCCGTCACGTTGGCGGCCACGTCGTAACCGCGCAGCGTTCCGCCCTTCAGGTCAGGCCGCGCCCAGGTCATCGTCACCCTGCCGGTGCCGGCTCGCACAGTGAAGTTCCCCGGCGCGTCAGGAGCGCCACCGTTGGGCACCAGCCGGCCCGTGCTGCTGCCTGGTCCCGCACCGACCCGGTTGACCGCTCGGACGGTGAACGTGTACGCGGTGCCGTTGGCCAGACCGGTGATGTTGATGGTTCGCACGGTCGCACCGACGTCTCGCCGGCCGCCGGTCCAGCTGATCTGGTACCCCGTGACGGCTGCGCCGTTGGGCGTGGCAGCGTCCCAGTTGATCACCGCCGAGCCGACTCCGGCCTTTCCGGAGACGCTTCGCGGCGCGCCCGGACGGCTCGCCTGAACCGGCGGTCTGGGATTCGCCTTGGGCGGTGCGGGCGGTACGGGCGGCTCCGTCGTCCGGGGCGGGCGGGTACTGGGTCTTTCGCTGGTCTGCTTCTCGGTCGGTCTTGCCGTCGGCCGGTCCGGCTTGCTGGTCGGTCTGGTCGTCCGGGGGTTCTGCGGCTTCCGCGGCTCGGGCGGCTTCGTCTGCTGCTCGGTCGGCTGCTGCGGCAGAGGCTGAGTCGGCTCTTGGCTCGGCTGCTGAGTGGGACGCTGGCGCGGCTGCGGCTGCTGCGGTGGCTGGGATGGGCGCTGCGTCGGCTTGCCGGTCGGCTTCGACTCCGGCTTCTTCGGCTTCTCGGGCAGCGGCGTACCGGTGTCGACCGACGTCACCTGGCCGGTCTCGTCGACGACCATCACCTGCTCGCCCGACCGGCTCGCGACATAGAGACGCGTGTCGCCGCCGCGGTACAGGCCGGAGCGATCGCTCTTGCCGACCGTCGCCTTCTTGGACGGGGCGGGGATCTGGCGCTTGGTCTTCTCCCGGCCGTCGCGGTCCACCGTGACCAGGGTGTCGGTGCTGTCGTCGATCAACCCGAGACTGTTGCCGGACGAGGCGATGCGCTCGTACCGGCCCTTGCTCAGAGTGGTCTCGATCGGCGCCGCGTCCGACTTGCCGCCGGTCAGCTGCGCGGTGTCGACCAGGTGCAGCACGCTGCGCTGGGGATCGACGATCGCGACCCGGCCACCCACGTCGTTCTGGGCGATCACGGCTGTCGTGGGAAGCTGCCGGACCGGCAGGTCGACCTGGCGTCCGAGTCCGTCGTCGCCGACGGTGGACATCACCCGGCCGGTGGTGTCGACGAAGACGACCTGGTCGTCACCGATCACAGTCAGCGCGCCCGCGTGCCCGAGCGGAGCCCGCGCAGGGCAGGAGAGCCGCTCGGCGTCGATCGGCAACTGACACAGCTGGCCGCTGTCGGGCCGGTGCACCCACAGCGTCCCGGTGGAGGTCACGACCGGCGGACCGAGCGGTACGCCGGGATTCGCGACGGCCGGCCGGTCGCCCAGCCGGACGATACTGCCGGCCTGCCGGTAGACCGCGAAGACGGCGGCTCCGGCCGACAACCCGACAGCCTGCTCGCCGGCCGGCGCCGGTCGCGGATCGAGCACCCGCAGATCCGACTTGCCGAACTCGTGGATCCGGCCCTGGGCCAGCGCGAATCCGCTCTTGTCGGACTCGACGATCTGCGTGCCCGGGCCGGCGCCCGGCAACGGGACCTGGTTGTCGACGTTCTTGGTCGAACCGTTGACGTGGAAGATCGTGCCGAGGGTGCTGTTGTAGATCCACTGGCCCTGCTGGGCGAACGACAGCCCCGGCGAGGCGTTCCCCGCGCCCGCGACCGCCAGACCGGTGACCACCATGCAGACGGCCACCACGGCAGCCAGGGCGGCCCGGGGACGCCAGCCTTCGGACCGCCCACGCTGCCCGCCCGGAACGCGTCCCGGACCACGCAACGTGAAGCGCCGGCTCGGTGCGGTGAGCGGCTTCACACGACGAGGCTAGATCACCGGAGGTACATAGCCCATCCAGATCCGGTCCAGATCTTCACCCGTCGGCGGCGACCGGGATCCGGAACTCGAAGATGGCACCGCCCTCGTCGGCGTTGTGGACCTTCAGATCGCCTCCGTGGGACAGCGCGACCCAGCGGACGATCGACAAGCCGAGACCGGACGATCCCCCACCGCTGCTGAACCGCTCGAAGACGTCCTCGCCGATCGCCGGGTCCACGCCGGGGCCCTGGTCGGCGACCGTCACCCGGCCGTCGGCGACGGTGACCGTGACGATCGCCTGCGCCGCGCCGGGTGCCCGGCCGTGCCGCATCGCGTTGTCCAGCAGGTTTCCGATGGCCCGCTGCAGCAGGACCGGGTCCGCCCGGACCTTCGTGGGTGCCGTGACCACCGAGATCCGCGCCGCGCCGGCCGGGGTGTCCTCCACCACGCCTGCCACCAGCTGATCCAGCCAGACCGGCTGCATGGTCAACTGCTCGACGCCTGCCGCCAGCCGGGCCCGTACGAGCAGCCCGTCGATGATGTCGCCCATCCGGCCTGCCAGGCGCACGGTTCGTGGCAGCAGCTCGGCTCGCTGGGTCGGGTCCTGGGCTGCCGTCTCCGCGAGCGCTCGCAGCGCCGCGACCGGCGTACGGAGGTCGTGGGCGGTTTCGGCGAGCAGAACCTCCTGCTGCTCGAGAGCAGCCAGCGCAGGGCGGATCGCTCGACCCGAAAGCCAGTAGCCGATCAGAGCGGCAGCTCCGAGCAGTACGGCGCAGCTGGCCAGGACCGCCAGTACCAGACGGTTGTGATCGTCGTTCTGCTGCTTGAGATCGGTCCAGGCCAGTACTGCGCCCGCGTACTTGTTACCGCCCGCCGCGAGGAACGGCTCGGCGAGCACCCGGACCGGGTCGCCGTTGATCGCGACGCTGTCGACCACCCTGCGCTGCCCGCTCGACACCGCGTCGGTGGCGATCGCCGCCAGCTCGGAGTCGGCCATCGGCGTGCACTTCTTGCGGCTCATGATCGCGGCGAACGGGGTCGCTCCGCCCGGCAGGACGGCGAACTCCGGACACTCGTTGGCCAGGGTGTCGTTGTTGACCCGGTCGGAGTTGATCGCGCCGGTGTCGGTGAGCAACCGCAGTACCGGCGCGGTGACAACCCGGAGCTCGTTGTCGGCGGCGTCGGTACGCCGGTTGCCGTCGATGATGATCACCAACGGGGCCAGCACGATCAGCCCGATCGTGTTCATCACCGTGAAGATCGCGGTCAGCCGCCAGCGGAGCCGCCGCAGCCGCTCGACGGACGGGCCTCTCATCCGGCGTCACCGGCCGCGGTGGTCAGCCGGTAGCCCTGACCGCGAACGGCCTGGATGAGTTCGGGCTGGCGGAGCTTGTTGCGCAGGCGCCGGATGGTGACGTCGACGATGTTCGACACCGGGTCGGCCGCCGCGTCCCAGCAGTGTTCGATCAGGGTGGTGCGGGAAACGGCTTGTTCGGGCCGGACCATCAGGAACTCCAGCACGGAGAACTCCTTCGCAGTCAGGGTCAGCAGTACGCCGGACCGGCGGACCTCGCGGCGACCGGTGTCCATCTCGACATCCGCGTACCGCAGAACGGACGGGCGGCCGGTCGCGGCGCGCCGGCACAGACTCAGCACCCGGGCGGTCAGCTCCGCCACCGCGAAGGGTTTGACCAGGTAGTCGTCGCCGCCGTGCTCGAACCCGTCGACCCGGTCGGCCAGGCTGTCCCGGGCGGTCAGGAAGAGCACCGGCACCGCCCAGCCCTCCTGCCGTCGACGATGAACGTAGAGGATCGAGTCACCGTCGGGCAAGGTCCGGTCGAACACCACGCAGTCGTAGGAGTTCACCCACAGAGCTTCGTCCGCCGAGGCGATGTCGCCCACGCTGTCCACCGCGAGCGCGGCCGTCCGCAAACTCGCCGAGACCCCGATCCGCAGGTCCTCGTCGTCCTCTACCACCAGTACGCGCACGTTCGGCCTCGTGTGTCATCGAAATGTCATCGTCCATCCGGATCGTATGTGTCATGAACGGTCACGCAGCGCTCACTCCGGCCCGGATCGCCTTCCGGGTGCTGGGCCCGCTCGAGGTCGAGGGCCCCGGTGGCACCCCGATCGACGTCTGCGGCGGCAAACCCGCCACCATGCTCACCCTGCTTCTGCTGCACCGGAACGCCTGGGTGAGCACGGACCAGTTGATCGACGCGGTGTGGGCCGACGCCGAACCACCGGCCTCGGCACAACGCAACCTGAAGACGTACGTCTGGCAGTTGCGCCGGGCTCTTCCGGACGAACGCATCGAGAGCCGTTCCGGCGCCTATCGGGTGAACGTGTTCCCCGGAGAGCTGGACGCGGACGTCGCGGCAGCGCTGTCCGACGAGGCTCGGCGGTTGCTGGCCGCCGGCTCGGCGCGCGAGGCCACGACCGTGGTCCAGCATGCGCTCGGGCTCTGGCGCGGTTGCCCGTACGACGGTCTGACCGGTGACGCCTCCTCAGCCGTGGAACGCCTGACCGAACTCCACCGCTCCCTGCGCGAGGACCTGGCCGACGCCCAACTGGCGCTGGGCCGCCCGGCGGACGCGATCGCACTGCTCCGCGCTCTGACCGACGAGGAGCCGCTTCGCGAGCACGCCTGGGCGAGGCTGATCAGCACCTTGCGCCGGACGGGCCGCCGCCATGACGCGCTGGCGGCGTACCAGCGGGCCCGCGCCACGCTGGTCCGCGAACTGGGGATCGAGCCGGGTGCCGAGTTGGTGACGCTGCACCAGGAAATCCTGAACGAGGATGCACCCCTTGTGGTGGTCACCGAGTCTGCCTCGCCGGTCCACTCCGACCTGCCGGCCCGCTCGCCAGGGTTCGTGGGCCGGGCCGTGGAGCTCGCGGCACTCCGGGCAGCCGTCGAAGAAGGGCGGACGCGGTCCGATGGCGGCGTGGCGGTGGTCAGCGTCGACGGCATGGCCGGCATCGGGAAGACCGCGTTCGCTCTCGAAGCCGCAGCGCGGTTCGGAACGCTGGATCGCCAGCTCTACTTGAACTTGCGGACTCATCGCGGCGAGCCGCTCGACACGAATAATGCTCTGGGCAACTTGTTGCGCCGTGCCGGCTTTCGCGATGTGCTGCCTGGTCAGCAGGACGAGCTGGCCGCGTTGTGGCGAGCCGTGGCACCGAAGATGCTGCTGGTGCTGGACGACGTGGCGGACGCCGCGCAGGCAAAGCAATTGTTGCCCAACGCATCGGGTTGCGTCGTGCTGCTGACCAGCCGGAAGCGACTTGCCGGACTGGATCAGGCAGCGGCCGTCAGCCTTCGGCCACTGAGCGAAGACGAAACGAGAGGCCTGGCCGACGACGAGATCCTGCGGTGTTGCGCCGGACACCCCGCGGCGATCCGGGAGCTGAGTGATCGCGTGCGGGACCGGCAACCGTGGACGACCGCGAGACTCCTGGCCCGCTTGACCGATCGAGCCACTCGCGCTCGCGAACTGGCTGGGACTCTCGCGCGGTTCGACCCGACGTACCGGGCGCTTCCGGTTCCTGTTCGCCGGCTCTATCGGCTGCTGAGCCTCACTCCGCAGTTCGACATCCGCCGAGCAGCGCGTCTGGCCGGTGCGGACCAGGCGCAGGTGGAGCCGATGATCGACGACCTGCTCGATCATCACCTGGTGTCCGAGTCCTCCCCCGGGCGCTTCCACCTTCATCCGGTCGTTCGCGACCACGCCTCCGCGACGCTGCTGGCCACCGAGTCCGAGGCTGAGCTGACGGCTGCGGCCGGCCGCGCCCGGCTCGGCGGCCAGGCTGACCTCGAGCTGGTCTCCCCCAAGAATCCGAGGGTGGCATGAGGCCCTCGGCCGCGGCCGAGCCTGTCGCGGGGCAAGAGGTTGCCTACGCTCCCGCGCCGGCCGCAGTACCGACGGCAACCTCGATCGGTACGCCGGTCGCCCGCGGCGCCGTACGGGCGCAACGCTCCACGCCTCCCGCGACAGCCGCCGTGGTCGCGGCTGCCCAGCCGTCGTACCTGGTCGATCCGCCACCGGCACCCGAACCGGCAACCGACGAGGTGGAGTCGCCGGAGCACACGATCCGGATAGGCCAGATCGTGTGTTGGCAGGTCGCACTGGTTGCGATAGGTGCGGCGACCACAGCATCCCGGCTGGTGCTGATACTGACTGCGCTGGCGGCCGTCTCGCTGTTGCTTCTGACCGCGGTACGCATCCGCGGCCTCTGGCTCTACCGCTGGGCCGGAATCCTGGTCGGCTACCTGGTTCGGCGCCGTCAGGTGGACCTCGCCGACGACCCCGCCATGAATCTCATCAGCTTGTTCTGCGGCCGCACTTCGGCCACCGAACTGACGGTCCGGGAGCAGGAGTACGGCATGCTCAGCAGGCCCGCTGGAGCCAGCGTGGCGCTACGCGTCGGTGCCGATGCGCATCATCAGCTACTTCCTGGCCTGCGTTCTCTGGCCGACTGCGCCGACGAACAGCCGATCGGTGTCTCCGTACAGCTCGTGGTGCACACAGGCACCAAACAGCACCAGTTCACGCGCGCCTGGATCGCGGTGGCCGCGTGCCGGACGCCGGACATCGCCACTGACGAACAGGTCGCGCAGGTTCTCGCCAACACCGTCCGGCGCCTCGTACGCCGCTTCGACCGCGAGCAGGTCGCGAGCATGCCGCTCGACGAGTCCGACCTGCTGGCTTCGATCGGCGCACTGGCTCACGCCAACGCAGGCAGAGGACTGATCCGGGAACGCTGGTCCGCCTGGGCCGCAGGTCCGGTGGTGCAGGTCTGCATCCGGCTCAACGGATTCGCAAGCCTTCCCCGGCCGACTGCCCAGGCACTTGTCGACACGTTGCTGGGCACCGGTACGGGGAGCGCGCAAACCCTCGCGATCACCGTGACGGCACCCGCCGGAGACCACAAACCCGCCCTGCACGACGCCGTACTGCGGGTCGCCGCGGCCCACGCGGCCACGCTCGACACCACGGTCACCGTTCTGACCACCCTGGCCCGCTCGTTCGGAGTGGAGCCGGAACGCCTCGACGGGCGGCACACCGCCGGCGTCGCCGCCACGCTACCTCTGGGGGTCCCCTTCTCATGACTGTCACAGTGCTGAACCGCCCGACGGGCTTTCACCAGATCCCTGCCCACGACGGCATCCTCTCCTTGCTGGCCGAAGCCCAGGACTCCGTGATCGCGATGAGCAGCCTGTCGCAGAACGGGCTCGCCTTCGGTCCGCGGGACGTCCGCCCGGGCATCCGCTACCGCGCCATCTACCCGGACAACGCCCGGACGGCACCGACACTGTGCCGGCATCTCGGCGCGATGTCGCTGGCCGGCGTGGCCGTTCGGACGGTCGCGATGGTGCCGATGAACGCTCTGGTCATCGACAACTCGATCGCGGTCCTGCCGGCCGACACGACGAACGGCAGCGTCGCAGTACTGCGGCTGAGCAGCGTGGTGACCACCGCGATCGAGCTGTTCGAGCGGGTCTGGCCCGACGCCGTACCGCTGGCCGACCGCGACGCGCCGATCGGCACCGACCTGTCGCTGCGGGAGAAGGACCTGTTGCGGCTGCTCGCGCTCGGGGCCACCGACGAGGTCGCCGCCGCGCAACTGGGAATCTCCGTGCGGACGGTTCGCCGGATGGTCTCGCACATCATGAACCGGCTCGGTGCACGGAGCCGTTTCCAGGCCGGGGTGAAGGCTGCCGATCGTGGCTGGCTGCTGGACCGGGCGAGCTGATGGCGATCCCCGTCACGACCGGCCGGGTTCTCACCGTCGCCGCCGACCGGCCAGGCGCCTATCCGACGATCGGCGCCGCGCTGCTCGAAGCTCCCGACGGCTCCACCGTCGCGATCGCCGGCGGAACCTACGCCGAGACCCTCGAGCTGAACGGTCGCTCGATCACCTTGCAGGCCGAGGCCGGGGCGACTGTCGTCCTGGACGGAGACGGTGCCGACTGGCCGACCCTGCGAGCGGTGGACGGGGACCTGACGCTGCGGCGGCTCGAAGTACGGGCCGGCGACAATCTGGCGGTGTCGGTCGACCGGACCGTGCTGACCGTCGAGCAATGCACGGTCAGCAGCCGAACCCGGCCGGCCGTCTCGGTGCATGCGAGCAGTACCTTCAGCGTCGACCGGTGCACGGTCAAGGGCGCCGAGACCGGCATCGTGGTCGAGGGCGCGAGCGGCCGGATCATCGACACCGTGGTCACCGAGATCACCGGTGACGGAATAGTCGTTGCCTTGGGCTCCGATCCGCTGATCCGTGGTTGCACCATCGGCGTCTGTGGCGGCCGGGGAGTCTACGTCTACCAGTACAGCCGGCCGGAGGTCACCGACACCCAGATCTCCTCGACCGGCGCCGAAGGCGTCGCAGTGGCCCACGGCAGTACGCCGACGATCCGCCGGGTGACCGTCCACGACACCCGCGGGGCGGCGTTCACCTTCGCGCCCGGTTGCGGCGGAACGGTCGAGGGCTGCCGCACCGACAACACCGGTCAGCCGGCCATCTCGATCGCGGCCGGCGCGACGGTCGAGGTGATCGAACGCGCGGCGGCCCGGCCCGCCGAAACAGGTGGACCGCTGGACGAACTGCTCGGCACCCTGGACGAGATGGTCGGCCTGCCCGGGGTGAAAGCGGAAGTGCACGCGCTGGTGGACGAGATCCAGGTGAACGAGTGGCGGCGTACGGCGGGGCTGACCGTCGGCGGGGTCAGCCATCACCTCATCTTCGCGGGAGCCCCTGGTACCGGGAAGACGACGGTCGCCCGCCTCTACGGCAAACTCCTGAAGGCCCTGGGGGTGCTTCCCCACGGCGGCTTCACCGAGGTCTCGCGCCGCGACCTGGTCGGCCAGTACATCGGTCACACCGCGGAGAAGACCGCACAGGTCTTCGAGAAGTCCCTGGGTGGCGTCCTGTTCATCGACGAGGCGTACACGCTGTCGCGCTCGGCCGGCAACGGCGGCGACTTCGGCCAGGAGGCGATCGACGCCCTGGTGAAGTTGATGGAGGACCATCGCGACGAGATCGCCATCATCGTGGCCGGCTACACCACCGAGATGAACGACTTCCTCGACGCCAACCCCGGGCTGGCCTCCCGCTTCTCCAAGACCATCGAGTTCGAGAACTACTCGGCCGAGGAACTCCTGCTGATCACCGACCGGATGGTCACCAGCGGCGACTACCTCCTGGACCCGGCCGCCGGCCCGCCGCTGACGGCGTACTTCGACCGCATCGCGCACGGCATCAACTTCGGCAACGCCCGCGAGGCCCGCCGGCTGGTGGAAGCCATCCGCAAAGCCCAGTCTCAGCGCCTGCGCCAGCTGGGCAGAATGCCCACCACTGAAGAACTGCGCCACCTCACCGCAGCAGACGTGATCACGGCCGCAACCTGAGCCGATGCCGCTTCACCGAGGCGGCGACGAGCAACGACCAGAGGTCAGCCGGCGACGGCCGTGGCGGTCGCCGGCTGGCCGGTGAGCAGTTGTCCGTCCTGGCGCCTGGTGATCGCCCGAACGGTGACCCGGTAGCCGGTCCCGCTCGACAGGCCGGTGAAGACGTGGCCGGCCCTAGTAGCGGTCGCCTCGACCACCGCGGTGTTCGTCACCACCGCCCGGTCGATGGAGAAGGCCGGCTCTCCGTCGTCGACCCGGCGAGGGTTGACCTGGTTCGTCATGGTCACCACCAGGGTGTGGCTGCCCGCCGGCAGTTGCGCCGACGTGAAGAACAAGCTGTTCTCCTGCCGGGAGGATCGGTACTGGTCGAGCTGCACGGTCCGGCCGTCCACGGCGATCGACGCGATCCCGTGGTGGTCGTCGAGTACGCCGTACAGCTGTATCCGGGTGCCCGAGAACCGCAGGGTCGCGGTGGCGCCGACATCTCTGGTGTGGGTGTCCGGAGCGGCCGCGCTCCAGCTGCCGCTGAACACCCACGGCTGGCCGGATTCGGCTTGATAGGTGGTGTTTCCGGAGGCAGCCAAGGAAAGCCGATAGTTCGAGAGCGCTCCACCACGGAGGTTCGGCTGGGCCCATCCCACGGTGAGAGAGTCCGAACCAGGAGTGGCACGAAGAGCAGTGGGCGCATCCGCCGCGCGTGCCGGAGTCACTGCGGCGGTGGAGACACCGGGGCCTTCACCGATCCGGTTCACTGCTCGTACGGCGAATCTGTACGCCGTACCGTCGACGAGTCCGGTGAGCTCGATCGATCGGGCCGACCCCGCGGCCCTCGCGGAACCGCCGGCCCAGGTCACCAGGTACTGGGTGATCGTCGCACCGTTCGCGGGAGCGGCCGCCCAGCTGACGCGGGCGGATGCAGTTCCGGCCTCGGCCGTGAGACCGCGCGGTGCTCCAGGCCTCCCTGCGCGTGCGGTCACAGGTGGCTTCTGGGACGGAGGCGGTTCTGTACTCGGTGGCGGATCGGCCGGGCGGGTGGGTGGCCGCTCCGATCGAGTGGTCGTCGGCCGTCCGGAGGGCCGATTCGTGGGCTCGGTACGCCGGGCGGTCGGTGACGTCTCTTGCGTGGTCGGCGCGGTGGGTGGTGTTCGAGCCGGTACCGATGGTGGCGGTGGAGTCCGTACCGGCGGTGGGGTCGGCGAGGTTCGTACCGGCGGCGGTGAGGCCGGTGGGTTCTTGGGCTCGTTCGATTCGGCCTTCCCCGTCTCGACCGAGGTGATCTCGCCGCCGTCGTCCATCACCATGACGTGCTCGCCGGTCGGACCGTCCACGTAGATGCGGGAATCCCCTCCTCGGAACAGGACGGGCGACTCTCGACGCTGCACCGGGTCCGAAGGCGCCGGCAGCTTGCGCACGTTCTTCTGATTGCCCTCACGGTCCATCGTCAGCAGAGTGCTGCTGCTCTCGTCGAACAGCGCGAGGCTGGTGCCGGACGAGGCCACCTGGCGGTACGTTCCCGGCCTGAGCTGCCGCTGGACCGTCGCTTTGCCTTGCCGATCACCGAACAGCCCTGCCGGGTCGACCAGATGAAGTCGACGTTGCTCGGGATCGACGATCGCCACTCGGCCGTCGACATCGTTGGCAGCCACGACCGCCGTACCGGTCAGCCCGAGACCAGCCAGTCCGATCGATCGGCCGAAGCCGTCCTGGTCGACCACCCGCATCACATCCGCGGTGGTGTCGACGAACACGACCCGATCTCCGACGGTGGTGAGCGAGCCGGTGTGACCGGCAGGTGCGGTGGCCGGACAGGAGAGTCGCTCGGCCTCCACCGCCAGCTGACACAGCTCGCCGCTGCCGAGCTTGTGGACCCACAAGGCTCCCGATCGCGTCACCACCGGCTGTCCGACCGGGCCACCGACAGCCTCGAGCGTCGCCTTCGAACCGGAGCGCCAGATCCGCCCGGCTTTCGGATAGACGGCGTACGCGAGACCGGCTGCCTCCAGCCCGATCGGTTGCTCGGACACCGGAACCGGCAGCGGATCCACCACCTCCAGATCGGACTTGCCGAACTCGGTGATACCGCCTCGCCCCAGCACGTACCCGCTGGTGTCGGACTGGACGACAACCGACCCCGGCGCCGCCCCGGCCACCGGAAACCCGGTATCAGCCGTTTTGGTCCCACCGTCGATGTGGAAGATCTTCCCCACAGTGCTGTTGTAGATGTAGTGCCCGGACTCGGCGAACCGCAGCCCCGACGCCGAGCTACCTCCGCCGGTGACGGCGATCGACGTGGCAGCCATACAAGCCGCCACGACGGCAGCGAGCGCAACCTTCGGTCGCCACCCCGCCGCCTCGCGAGCTTCCCCGGTCCTGGAGCCCGACGCCGGGCCGCTGAGCCGCTTCCACGCCATCCGAGCCCGCAACGTCGCCAAGGATCGCATTGCACGAGAGTACGGGCTCGAGGTCCAGACCCGGTACAGAACCGGACCACGCACCGACGCTTTGGCACAGAAGTAACCAACTTCTGCAAGTGCCCGAAGAATATTGACCTGAACCGGTCGCGGTCAGCTATGGGTGACGCTGCGAATCCAGAGTGTGAGGAACAGATTCAGTGCTGACTCAGAAAGGTGTTGATCATGCGCAAGCTTCTCCTCGCAGGACTCACGACGGCCGCCGCGGCCGGGACTTTGCTAGCCGGCAGCGGACCGGCCACGGCAGCTCCGGTCTCGGCATCGACGACCCCGGCCGGCTCGTTCGGAACCAACGCCTACGTCTACCACGACTGGTACTTCACGTTCTCCAACTGCGAGAGCGCCGGGGCAGCCCTCCAGGTCCGCGGCAACATCCGCAACTACTACTGCCAGTTCAGCCCCTACCTCACCTACTACCTGTACGTCGACCGCGTCTGACCGTCCGCGGTCAGTCGGCTGCCCGGTCGATACGAGAAGCTGTATCGACCGGGCAGTACGTCGGTACAAGCTGCCGCAATGCCCTGTCTACACAGGCGAACGCTATCCGTCGGCGCGCGCGGCCAACGCACGCAGGCGGTCACGGATCGCCGTCGCCACTTCTCCCAGCAGATCGTTGACCTGGCTCCACAGTGCCCGGCCGGCGCTGGCTACCGTCGGCGGCAGGCCGGGCTGTGCGGCCGCTTCGCCGGCCTGCTGGGCGAGTACCGGCAACTCGGCGTAGGCCGCGGCCAGATCGAGGACCTTCAGGTCAGCCGCCGCCTCGTCGGCCAGGTCTCGTCCGGTCGCGTAGTAGTGCTCAGCCAGAAACGGTGCCAGCGCGCAGGCGGTTCGGATCTTCTCTTCGTCAGTCGTCGTCACGGTGATTCCCCGCTTTGAGCCTTCCGCACATGGTGGGCCACTGCTCGACCCGCGCAGATACCCGGTTGAAGCGACCGGGAGTAGTGATCGCGGAGATGGCCACACCTGCTCGTGGGTGTCCCGTCCAGCTTGCCGACGTGGCCATCTCCGCTGACCCCGTGATCGCCGGTTCCCGTCCTGCCCTCGTCGAAGCGAAGCGAAGTTATGCAATCAGGCCAGTCGGCGGAGAGTCCGTACGTCCGGCGTACGGCACCGAGCCTTTCGATCGCTCACTTGCAACGTCCACGAGTGGGTACCGGCCCCGACATGAAGATGCCTGACCCGGGCGACCAGGCTGCGAGGCGCTGAATGGCGGTCTGGTTGCAGGCCGGTCTGTGGGGGCTGCTGGCCGGCGGCGCGCTGGTGATCGGCGCCGCAGTCGCCTGGTTCGCCAACGTTCCCAGGTCGGTCGTCGCCGGCATCATGGCCTTCGGCGCCGGAGTCCTGATCTCCGCGCTGGCCTTCGACCTGGTCGACGAAGCAGAGTCGACCGGCGGGTTGCAGCCCACGGTGACCGGGTTCCTCGCCGGAGCAGCCGTGTACGTCGCCGTCAACGTCGTACTGTCCCGGCGCGGAGCGCGGCATCGCAAGCGATCGGAGGACCAGCAACCGTCGGAGGAGCAGCAGAACGGCAGCGGCGTCGCGATCGCCGTCGGCGCGCTGCTGGACGGAATCCCGGAATCAGTGGTCCTCGGGGTCTCTCTGCTCAGCGGAGAAGGCGTCGGCGTCGCCGTGCTGACCGCCATCTTCATCTCCAACCTGCCCGAAGGACTGTCCAGCGCGGCGGGAATGAAGCGGGGTGGCCGGTCCCCCGGCTACGTCTTCGGCGTGTGGGGAGGAATCGCGATCGCCAGTGGCACGGCAGGTCTGCTGGGAGCGCTTCTGCTCGACGGCGCTTCGCCGGCCACCATCGCCGTCATCACCGCCGTCGCCGCGGGCGCGATCCTCGCCATGGTCGCGGACACGATGATTCCCGAGGCGTTCGAACGCACCCACCTCTACACCGGGTTGATCGCCACGATCGGCTTCATCACCGCCTTCACGATCGAGCGGCTGGGATAGCAGCGCCGACGGCTGCCGCCACCGTCGGTCTCACGCGAGTACGGCACCGGGGTACCGGCTGCCGCACACGGGTCGGGCGGCTGGTCAGCCGACCAGTACTTCGCGCCGCCAACCGTCCATCGCGAGGGTCGGTTTCATGCCGGCCGACAGGTACAGACCGAGCGCCGGGGTCGGGTTGTTGGTGTCGACATTCAGGATCGTTCCCGTCCGGCCGGCCGCCGCGTCGAGGGCGAAGGCGTCGGACAGCAGGAACTTCGCCAGACCCCGGCCGCGGTACTCCTCGAGCACCCCGAGGCGGCCCAGGTAGCCACAGGACACGATCGAACTGCGGTCGACGAACTCGACCCACTCCTGGTGCGGCCGCGGGACGAAGCCGAACTGTCCCCGGAACGCGGCGAGAATGACCTCGTGCGCCGCCCACTGGGTGGCCTCGTCGAAGGTCCCACGGCGTACCGCGACCCCGGCGGGCGGGCGCGGGGCGGCGACCCGTCCGGTGTGCTCGATCCGCATCTGGTGGTACGTCGTTCTGACAGTGAATCCATGGTCGGCGAGCAGCGCGCCCACCGGCGCGTCGTGATAGGCGCACGAGTCGACGGTGATCTCCGCATGGCCGCCTTCGCGCCCCATCTCCAGAGCGCGCCGCATCGCCTGCTCGTAGAGCCAGGCAGCGACCTGCGGGTCCTGCGAGGTCACCTCGATCTCGATCATCTCGAGGCCCGCCTTACCGAACGTGGTCGCGTAGCCGGCCGGCCGGCCCTCGGCGGAGAGGACGAGGAAGCCGTCGGTACGGCGATCGAAACCGGGCTCGACGAGGCGGTCGGCGATATCGCTCAGGCTGGAGTCGACGAGGCCGGCGACGGCGAGGTTGTGGGCCGAGACGAGCTCGAAGATCCCTTCGGCGTCGGCCGGTTCGGGAGCGCGGACGGTGTAGCCACGCGGGAGTACGGCGATGGTGGTCATCATTCGCCGTTCAGCGGGTCGTCGAGGCTCGGCACGCCCCACCGGAAGTAGACCGGGGAGTGAAACCGGTGGTCCTTGATCAGGCCGATGCTCTGGATCACCGTGCTGCTGCCGGTGGCATGGCCGACGGCGTACAGGTATCCGGTCAACACGCCGGCGACGGTGTTCGCGAGGAACGTGTCGTAGGTGGCCGTCTTGCTGATCAGCGCCAGCGACTTCACCCCCGTGAGACCGGAGTACGTCGCTCGGTTGAGCCACCTGCCGTCTTTGTCGATGGTCCAGCGGGACAGTACGCCGTCGTCGCGGAGGCCGTAGGCGTTCACGCGCCCAGAGGTGGATCCCGCGTACTGCGAGCCCTCGAAGGCGGTGTAGCTGCTCCAGCCGCTGCCTACTCTGGTCAAGGTGGTGGGAAGGCTGGTGTCGTGCTCGCCGGACGGCTTCTTGTAGTAGGTGCTCGAGTACATGACGTCCCCGAGCGTCAGGTAGCCGAGGACCTGGCTCTCGTTGGCGTCCCGCAGGTTGATGAAGGACGCAAGACGCGCTTGCCCTGGCGGATAGAAAGCGCGCGGCCCCTGCTTGTACGCCGTCTGGGTCCTGACGAGTTCTCTGTTGTTTTCATACCTGCACGATGCGGCCGGGACCGCGAAGGTTGCGGAAACCGCCGGCCGCCTCAGGCGGCCGGCACGAAGTTGGCGTACTCCTCGATGCGGGTGATGAGCTCACCGTCGAAGCGGAAGTACACCGCGGCGTGTACCTCGCCACGCATGCCGTCCGTCGTGGCGACGTGCACCACGTGCTGCTGCAGGACTTCGCCGGTCTGCGCCAACTGCCGGAGGATGTCGTAGCGCATCGACTCGATGGTGCCGATCTGCGCTTTCATCCCGTCGATGTTCTCGTCGATCGTCTGGTCCCCCGTACCGTCGTTGTGCCAGACGGTCGCCGTCAGTGAGCACATGGCGCGCGCGGCCTCCCAGTCGCGCTGCTCCAGATTCCGCAGGTAGCTCGTTGCCCTGTCCTTCAGGTGGTGACTCATGGTGTCGCCGCCCTCTGCTGGTGTCTGGCTGTAGGTCAGGGCGCGTTCGCCGACCTCGATACGCATCGGCAGGTGGTTGCCGGGAGGCGCGAGCGGGCAGGTGAAGACGGTGGGCTGCAAGTGGTGAAAGGAAAGCGCCGCCTGGTTGAAGTCGACCGTCAGAGTGCTGCCGGGTTCCAGTTGCGGCAGCACGAGCCAACGACCGATGTCTGGCGTCTCGCTCCCGTTGGTCTCGTCGGTGAAGACCACCAGACGCTGCCCGGGCTGCTCTTCCAGAACGGCCAGCAGGTACTCCGTGCCGTTGATGGTGACGGCGAGATCGACGGGCGCCAGAATGGTATCCGGACTGCGCGGCGAGGTGAGCCGATCTACCGCGATCCGGCGCCCTGCAGGTGCCTCGCGGTACTGCCCCTCGAAAACCCAGTCAGGGTTATAGGGGTAGGTGTCGATCCCGGTCAGCCCGGTGCGAGCGATTTCCTGGTGATCCATCACGACCACGCCGTACTCGCCGTCCGATCCGCCGGCGAAGCCGACACGACCGCCGGAGAACTCAAGAGGACTTCCGGAAGGCACCTCGACCTTGCCTTCGACCACTGCGCCGCCGAGCTTCAGTCCGTCGGTAGAAGCGGCGGTCACAGTCAGGGCACCCGCCTCATCGGTGCTCCACTGGCCGGGGATGGCCGGCAGTGTCTGCGCGCCCGGACCGGAAATCATGCCCTTGGCAACGACTTTCGCCTTGCCGCTCGGGCCGGCGATCTCCTCCCACCGGCGTTGGCGCCATACCTCGTACTCAGCCGGTACCGCGGTGGATCGCGAACTGCCGGATCGAACCGTCACCATGAACTGTTCCTTCCTCTACGTCGTGAAACCACCGTAGAGGCGGGTGCGCGAAAAGCATAAGGTCATGCGTATAACGCATACAGCGAAGCGCCGTTGTTGCCGTCGAGGCAACAACGGGCCTGGCCGCAAGGCCTGCTGAGGTTCCGTTCCGGTCAGATTCGGGGGTCGCGCGGGTCGCGGACGTCGCGGCGTTCCTCGACCACCGTGGTCTGGGCGGTGCGGCCGCGCTGGCCGTTGAGGAGGAGGACCAGAGCGATGCCGAGGGCGCCCGCTCCCATCAGGATGTAGCCGACCATGGTCAGGTCCACGCCGCTGATCCGGTCCGTGACGGCGAACGCGAGCACGCCACCGAGGGCGAGCAGAAAGATTCCAGCGCCGATACCCATCAGATACCTCCAGGTTTCACTGCACCGCTGCCCGAGCGGCAGATGGCGCCCGTAACGCGTACCCGGGGGTGGGAACGGCAAACGAGGGCGAGATCAATCGGCGCGGCCGTCGATGCCCTGATAGAAGGTCAGGAGCGCGTCGGCGAGCCGGTGAGGTGCTTCCATCCCGACGAAGTGCCCGATGCCGTCGAGTGCGACCGCGGTGACGTCGGCGGCGACCTGAGCCATCGTGTTCGGCGTGAAGTGTCCCGATGATCCACCGATGGCGAGCACCGGCAGGTCAAGCTTCCTGGCTGCGAGGGCCTTGATTTCTTCACCTTCGGACAGCAGCGAGCGATACAACCCGACCGCCCCGGCCCACGCGTTCGGCCGTGAGTACGAACGCAGCAGCTCCTCGAGATCGTCGCTGGTGAAGGCATCGGGGGTGCCGTTCATCGTCGGGATCGCGTAGTCGGCGAAGAAGGCCCGTTCGCGGCCGGGCAACAGCATGTCGGCGATCCCCGGCGCCGCCAGTACGCCGAGGTGCCACGCTCCGCCGCGCGTGACATCGCCCAGCACCTCGACCCCGAAGCCGGGCAGACCGGTCTCGATCGCGGTGAAGCTCTTGACCAGCGTAGGATCCGCCGCGGCGACACGGAAGGTGGTCGCGCCGGCCACGTCCTGCCCGGTCAGGTGCACCGGTCCCACCTCGAGCGCGGCGATGAACTCTCGCAGATCCGCCGCGGCGATCGAACTGCTGTGGTCGTCCCCCGCGATCGCGGAGTCGCCGAATCCGCGCAGGTCGACGGCGAAGACGCGGTGTTGGCGACTGAGCAGCGGGATGAGCTTGTGGAACACCCACCAGGTCTCCGGGAAACCGTGGACCAGGACCACCGGTGACCCGGCGTCCCCGGAGGAGACGTAGTGCAGCGTTGTTCCGTTCACGTCCACGTTGTGGTGAGTGACGCCAGGTACGGTGGCGCCGGAGGGTGCGATGGCCATACGGACAGCTCCTTGTTAGACAATCATGTTGTCTAATAAGAATAGCCAACAATGTTGTCGATCTCCAGCGATCACTGCAGCACTGGCAATCTCGGTCGCCACGGCAGGCGTCGCGACAGTCACCCCGGCGAACGCTCAGGTGCCGGCCGGCCTCGGTCACCTCAACGGCGTCGGTGAGCACGACGACGTCTGCCGCGACCAAGGGCCCGGAGTACAGCTCCAAGGCCATCGTCTCCCAGTGGGAAACGGCCTGGACGGAGAAGCAGCCCGCCAAGATGGCAGCCCTGTTCACCCGCGACGCCGTCTACACCGACCTCGCCTTCGGCGCCGAGTGGCACGGCCGGACCGAGATCGCCGGCTGGCAACCTCGCCGACCTCCTCAAGCAGTCCGGCCTCCCGTCAACTGGCCCGCCGCCAACTGACAGCTCAACTGCCGGACGAGCGGCGCGAGGTCAACCGGCGCTGCCCTGTCCTCGGGCGAACCAGCCAGGAGTGTCGAGCCGGACAGGTTGTGCGCCGACAAGTTCGGTCAGCAGCGACTCGAGTTCAGCCAGCTTCGCGGCGCCGATCCGCTGCTTCCACTGGTCGCGCAGTTCATCGAAGATCGCTTCACCGTCACGCAGTAGCGCGAGTCCCCGGTCGGTGACCTGGAGGCGCATCCGACGAGCATCGGCCGGATCCACCGCGCGACCGACATAACCACGCTCTTCCAGAGTGCTGACAGTTCTGGCCGCGGCTTGCTTCGTCACCGACAGCTGCCGGCCGAGTTCAGACGTACTGTCGGCACCGGCCGCGACAGCTCGCAGCGCGAAGTCGTGAACCGGGCGGATGTCTTCGTAGCCACGTGCAGCCAACTCCGCCGTCGCCCCGTCGACCAGCGAACGAAAGCCACCGAGCATCAGCAGCGCGAGGTCGGCACCAGATCTAGGCATGAACTCACCCTAGGCGTTCGCGCCGGCTCGCCGGGCCGGATCGGTCAGCCGGTGCATCATGGTGACGATCGTCCGCCGGGGAGCCAGGCGCCCGAGGCTCGCCGCCACCCGGTTCGAGCGGCCGTCGATGACGCTCGGGCCGGGATTGCGGCTCTCGAGGTGGGACAACGCCGTCGCGACGACGTCGGCGGGGGTCCGCATCCTGGCGCCCGCGGTGGCGTCGTCGGTGCCGACGACGGCGTTGAACTCGGTGCTCGTCGCCCCCGGAGACAAGGCGAAAACAGTGACTCCGGTACCACGGAGCTCGGCCCAGAGTGACTCGGTGAAGCTGAGGACGAACGCCTTGGTCGCGCCGTAGACGGCCATTCGCGGAGTCGGCGTGTAGGCGGCCATGCTGGCGACGTTGATGAGGAAGCCGCGCGCCGCGATGATGTCCGGCAGGAACGCGGAGCTCAGCTGCACCGGGGCGACGACGTCCACCGCGATCTCCTGGGACAGGCGGGCCGGGTCTTCGTCGACGAACTCGCCGAAGGTGCCGAACCCGGCATTGTTGATCAGGCTGGTCGCCTCGAGGCCGGCATCGACCACTGCCTTCTTCAGCTCCACGCCGACGTGCGGCGAGGTGAGGTCGAGCGCTATCGCCGTCGCGGTGATCTGATACCTCTGTTCGAGCTCCCCGGCCAGCTGCTGGAGACGGTCGAACCGGCGCGCCACCAGGATCAAGTTGGCGCCCCGGGCGGCGAGAGCCTGGGCGAAAGAGGCCCCGATTCCGGAACTGGCTCCGGTGATGATGACGGTCTGAGCGCGGTAGTTCTGTCGCTGCATCAGTTCTCCAAGACTAGTCGCAAGTAATTCACCGTATGCCTGTCTGGCACTCCGATCGCGGCAGCAGGCGTACGCGGAGGTCACCCGCGTCGCCATGACGCTGTTTCTCGATCAAGGGTTCGACGATGGATCAGATCGCCGCGACCGCCGGCATCTCCAACCGTTCGTTCGCTGACCTGCTCCGCCTGCTGGACCCCCGCTTCGTACGCCGCTGGAGCGCGGCTGGTGTCCATGACGTCGGCGCCCCATCCGCTGATGTCGAGGAAGCGCTGACTGGGCTCGATCACGGTGACCTTCGCGCCCTGCCTGCGTAGTTCGCCGATCTCGGCAAGGCGTTGTTGAGCGCCGGGGTCGACGATGCCTGCCGGCAGACTGAGCGCGAAGCAGGACACCACGACGACCTCGTCGTATCCGGCGGCGAGCGGCACGTTCAGCGGGCTGAGCATTCCCCCGTCGAGGTAGCGGGCACCTCCTACCGTGATGGGCGGGAAAAGCCCCGGTACGGCGCAACTGGCGGCCAGCGCGCTCGGCAGGTCGTAGCCATCCGCCGCGTCCCAGACGCGAAGTCGACCTGTCTTGGCGTCGATGCCGGTACAACGAAACGCAGCCGGCCAAGCGGTGGCGGCGAAAGACGCGAACACCTCGCTGCCGACGTAGCCGGACTCGTCGACGGTCGCGGCGGCGAGGGCATACTGTCCGATCCTTGCCATCGCCTCCTCGGCCGTTGCCGTGGTCGCGACCGCGTCGGCTGTGAGCGCTTGCAGCGCTGGGATGTCCGCGGTTGTGCCGGCTGGTGTCGGGAGCGAGCCGGTAACTTGCTGAGCCAGTGCGGCCAGGTCGCCGTCGGTGGCGAGGGCTGCTCCGACGACTGATCCTGCTGAGGTACCCAAGATGAGGTCGGCGTCGGCGAAGGTGATTCCGAGATGCTGAAGTCGGCCGAGCAGTCCGGCCTGCCACGCGATGCCCAGTGGACCTCCCCCGCCGAGAACCAGAGCGCGGCTCATCGGCCTGCTCATGCGAGGCGGGTGGCGGTGATGCCGCCGTCGACGTGGAGGGTCGCGCCGTGGATCATCCGGGCCTCGTCAGAGGCGAGGAACGCGACGGCGTACGCGATGTCGTCGGGGCTGATCGGCCCACCGGCCGGGGTGGTCGCGGTCATCTGCTCGACCACCGTGACTTCTGCTTCGTTGCCGGGTGTCAGAGTGACGCCGGGAGCGACGGTGTTGACCCGTACTCCGCGTGGACCGAACTCGGCAGCCCAGGCACGGGTCAACTGATGGTCGGCTGCTTTGGTGGCGGTGTACATGGCGGCGAACGGGCTGCCCACCGACGCCATCCAGGACCCGATCGTCACGATCACGCCGCTGCCACGATCCGCCATCCCGGGCGCGAGCTGCGCGACCAGTACATGTGGCGCGCGAACGTTGACCGCCAGCATCGCATCGAGAGCGACGTCGGGAAGATCCGGTGTGAGCGTCGCAGGGTAGGTGCCCGCGTTGTTGACGAGAATGTCGATCCGCCCTCCTGCGACGGCGATCGCGCGAGTAGCGAACTCGCGGACGGAGCCGGCGTCTCCGGCCAGATCCGCGGCGACGAAGTCGGCTTTGCCGCCGGCAGCCCGAATGGTCGTGACGATGTCATCGCCTCGGGCGTCGTCGCGGCCGCTGACGATGACGTGGGCGCCGCGGGCCGCGAGCAGGTGAGCTGTCGCGGCGCCGATCCCGCTGGTCGATCCCGTGACGAGTGCCGTCCGTCCAGCGAAGGGGGTGGAGTGGTGGTCGAGTTCACTGCTCGATGTGGTCATGCACCCATTCAGGCGCCCCCACAGATCCGGCACCAGTGCCGGTTCAACCTAGGCATGACATGCCTACATAGGGTCGGCAGGACGCACCTACGATGAGTCCATGAGTCACGACCGGTCCGCCCTGGGCGCCTTTCTCCGCTCCCGCCGTGACCGCATCACCCCGGCGCAAGCGGGCGTCGAGCCCTTCCCCGGACCGCGCCGCGTACCAGGCCTGCGGCGGGAAGAACTCGCTGTGGCCGCGGGGCTCAGCACCGACTACTACAGCCGGGTCGAACAAGGACGGCAACCGAACATCTCCGACTCCGTCCTTGCCGCAATCAGCCGAGTACTACGCCTCGACGAGGTCGAAATCGCACATCTGCGCGATCTGGCGATCTCCCACACCCACTCGTCCCGCGGAGACACTGCTCGGCCACAGGTCCCCGACGCTGGCCTGCTACGCCTCGCCGCCAACCTCGATCACGTCCCCGTACTGCTGCTGGGACAACGCGCAGAAGTCCTTTTCTACAACGAGCTTCTGAGCATCATCCTCGGTCGCACCCTTCCCACCGGGGTGTCGATCGTCGAGTACCTGTTCCATGACCCCTTGGCCAAGGAACGCTTCGCCGACTGGCCCTTGTTCGCCGCCCGAGCGGTCGCGGGCATGCGCCGCGAAGCGGCGCGACGCCCCCATGACACCCTCCTGATCGAAGGAATCGCAGAACTCCGCCGAACCGACCCCGATATCGAGCGCTGGTGGCACGACCACGCGGTCCACGACTACGCACCAACG
Organism: Kribbella sp. CA-293567; assembly: GCF_027627575.1. Classification (NCBI taxonomy): domain Bacteria; kingdom Bacillati; phylum Actinomycetota; class Actinomycetes; order Propionibacteriales; family Kribbellaceae; genus Kribbella; species Kribbella sp. CA-293567. The sequence continues at coordinate 3,602,127 of NZ_CP114065.1, read as the reverse complement.
CGGCAGAGCATCCTCCACCCGGCCGGTGTCCTCGAGTTCACCCTCGAATCCATCACGGCGCCCGCCGCACCGGACCAGCACCTGATGGTCTACACCGTCGAGGTCGGCTCCCCCACCGCCGAGCTGCTGCCAACCCTGTAAGGAATCCCCGAGGCGTCACCCCTGATGCTGCGACGATGGCGTTTCGGCCGAGGTGAAGGCGAGGAGGACCTTGCTGGAGCGGGAGGTGTCGGCGGCTTCGTGGAAGGCTGCTTCGGCGTCGTCGAGCGGGAAGATCGCGGTGACGACGGGCGAGATGAGGTCAGTGTGCTCGGCAATGATCGCTAGCGCGTCCGGCAGTTCGGAGTAGAAGCGGCTTGAGCCGGTCACGGTCAGTTCCCTGGTCACCGTGAGGTGCAGCGAGGCGGTGACGCCCTGGGGCGGCAGGTGGCCGACGTTGACGATCGCGCCTCCGGGGCGCAACGCCTCGAGCGCCATCGCGACCGCCGCCGGCGATCCGGACGACTCGACCACCAGGTCGACGGCGGGCACCGGGTAGGCCTTGTCGGCCCGGACGGTTCGGGTCGCGCCGATGCGCAGCGCGAGCTCCAGCGGCTGGTCCTGAAGGTCCGTGACGGTGACGGTCCGCGCGTTGGCGGCGTGCGTGAGGGCAACTGCGAGCAGTCCGATCGGACCGGCTCCGGTGATCAGTACGTCGCGGCCTTCGATCCGCTGCCCCAGCCTTTCGAGCCGCCGTAATCCGTGCAGCACAACGGATGCAGGCTCAGCGAGGGCTGCCGTCCTCAGGTCGATGCCGCGGCTCGAGCCGGTGACCAGCGCGAGCTGCCCGGACAGGTCGAACATCATCGCTGCTCTTCCGGCCCGAGGACCTCGACTCGCGATGCCCGGACCAGAGCGGTCGCCGCGGCCTCCGCCGCCTTCGAGCCCCGAGCCGCGATCACCTCGACGACCCGCTCATGCCGTTGCAGAGAAGCGGGAGTGTCGCTGGTGAAGAGCTGGTGGTGGTCGGAGTACCGCGCATGCAGGGTCGCCAGCAGCGTCTGCACCAGCTGGCTCAGTACTGCGTCCGCCTCCCAGTCGCCCCTGAAGGTCGTCGAGATCGACGTCTGGGCGGCGCTCTGTCGACCCCGCTCGGCGAAGAAAGCGCCTTCAGCTACCGCGACACCCGCCGGAAGCTCGCCCAACTCGCGGAGCGCGACGACCCCAACCGGATCCTGGTAACAGCCGGCTGGCTGACCGACTGAGGAAATAGCCGGCGCACGTCGTCAGAGCACCACGAGGGCTATTCCGGTGAGGGTCAGGCCGACTCCAACGGCCTGGTACCGGTTGACGCGTTCGCGCAGCAGCACCAGCGCTAGGAGGACGACCACCACCGGGTCCAGGGAGCCCAGCGGGCCTACCAGGGTGAGCGGACCGTTGCTGGTCGCAACGGTGAGCAGCAGGTCCGCGCCCAGGTCCAGTACGCCGATGGATGCCGCGAGCAGGAGTAGACGAGAAGTAGGCCGCAAGCATTTCAGGGTGTGTCTGGAGGCCGCCAGCATCGTCACTGCGAAGGCGCCGATCTGGATCCCTATGCCTACCAGGAGAACCTCGTCCGTGCCGCCGCCACCCGCCGCCCGTGTCGCCCGGTCGAGCAGGACGAAGAAGCCGCCGAATCCGACCGCGGCACCGACCGCCAGCAGAACAGCGGCCGGCCCCGGCCTTCGGTGGGGCACGGGTCCGCAGCCATCACTCACCGGCACCGGATGCGCTCGGCCCGGCGTGAACTTGGCGTGCCAGGGCGGAGCATCCTCCTGGCTCGTCGCCTTGGCTCCGGACGCCAGCGAAACGGTGAGTACGCCCGCGACAGTCGCGATCAACCCGAGAACGGCGAGCGTACCGACTCGTTCTCCCGTCGCTGAACCGATGACGAGAGGGACGACGACACCTGCCCCCGCGACGGGCGCCACGATGGTGATGGGTCCGTTCTGCAGCGCGGTATAGAAGGCAAGCACTGCCAGCGAACCCAGCGCACCGGCCGCCGCGGCCCAGCTCAGCCCGGGAAGTTCCAGATCCGGACGGCGAACCACGACAGCCGCACCGATCAGCACCAGCCCGGTCAACTGCGCCCACAACGCGACCGCGGCAGCCGTGTGCCGGCGTACCACCACTCCGGACACCACGTCGCTGATCCCGTATGCCACGCTCGCGGTCAAGGCCAGGGCCACCGCCGTGCCCACGACATCTGCGGTCACTGGCCTCTCGATCCTGTCCGGGGAGCTACCTCCTGATGTGGCTGCTATAGGTGGCAGCCACCCGGGATCGGCTTACGTGAGTGCGACCGCAAACTCCCGAGACGCTGTGGGAGGTAAGCCGGCCACCACATCGTGCCACCTACTCCCGACGCGGTGCCGCGATTCAACGCCAAGGGAGACGAGCACAGGATGAGCGTGATCAGCAGAGGCTTCGGCGGTCGGCGAGGGGAATCCGACCCGAGGGTCCCACCCGGTCAGTACCTCACCGACAGCTTCCCGGTCCTGTCCGCGGGACCGACTCCCCAGGTCGAGCTCGACGACTGGCGCCTGGACATCACCGACGTCGACGGAACTCGGTCCGCGGTCACCTGGCCACAGCTCATGGGCCTGCCGAGCGAAGAGATCACCGTCGACATCCACTGCGTCACCACCTGGAGCAAGCTCGACACGGTCTGGCGCGGGGTCTCCGTCGACACTCTTCTCGCGGGCGCCGGGTCCGAGGCCGACTTCGCCATGGTCCGCAGCTACGGCGGCTACAGCACGAACCTTCCACTCGAGGATCTGCTCGACGGCAAGGCCTGGGTCGCTTTCGAGTACGACGGTGACGAGCTCGATCCGGCGCACGGTGGTCCCGCCCGGCTTCTGGTCCCCCATCTGTACCTGTGGAAGTCGGCGAAGTGGATCAACGGCATCGAGTTGCGTGTCGACGACGAACCCGGCTTCTGGGAGACTCTCGGGTACCACGAATACGGGGACCCGTGGCTGGAGCAGCGCTACTCGGGCGACTGAGGGTGCGGAAGCCGACCATGACCACCACACCCGTCACCGAACCGTCCCCGCGGCGTCGACGATCGATCCAGTGGCATCGCGCGCGCCTCCAGGACAGCTGGATGGAGACCCGGACCGCGAGAACGCTGGTCTTCGACGTCCCCGGCTGGCCCGGGCACGACGCCGGGCAGCACGTGGACGTCAAGCTCACCGCCGACGACGGGTACTCCGCGCAGCGCAGCTACTCGATCGCGTCGGTCCCGAACTCGAGCCGGGTCGAGCTGACTGTTCAGGCAGCCTCCGGTGGAGAGGTCTCGCCCTACCTGGTCCACGACATGCGGCCGGGAGACGAGCTCGCGTTGAGAGGACCCATCGGTGGCTGGCTCCGGTGGATCGCGGACCTCGAGGAGCCGGTGCTCCTGGTGGCCGGCGGCGCTGGGATCGTCCCGCTGATGGCGATGCTCCGCCAGCGAAACCACGCGGGCTCCTCCGCTCCCTTCCACCTGGTGTACTCCGCCCGCACACCCGACCACTTGTTCTATGCCAATGAGCTGCACAGCATCGGCCAGAACGTCAGCGGCGTCATCATCGATCGGCTCTACAGCCGATCAGGCTTGCCCGACGACCCGCGGCCGGCCGGGCACCTGAGGCCCGCAGACATCCCCGAAGCCAACTCCACGGCGCACGGCGCCCCCCGTGTCTACGTCTGCGGCCCGAGCGAGTTCGTCGAGCACGCAACCCAGATTCTCGCCGGCCGAGGTCATCTGCCGGCAGCCGTCCGGACCGAGCGATTCGGACCTTCAGGAGGATGAATGCACCCCATCGACGACCTGGCGGTCGACGGCAACGCCCTGGCCGGCCGACTGGCCGAGATCTTCGCCGACGACATGACCTCGGCGTTCGTCACGTGTGAAAGCTGTGGCAGCTCGAAGCCGCTGGCACACCACAGGGCGTACGTCCGGGGGCCGGGAGCGGTCCTGCGCTGTGCGGACTGCTGGTCGATCCTCGGCCGCCTCGTCAGGACACCCGACGCCTACTGGCTCGACTTGCGCGGAGCCGCCTCCCTGCGCATCCCGATGACCTCCTGAGCAGGCCCACCGCTATGCGCAGTGGTCGTCCAGGTAACCGGCCTCGATCAGGGCCTGGCGCAGCTTACGGCGCGCGTCGAACATCGTCTTGTAGACAGCGTTCGGATTCGAGCCGAGGTCCTCGGCGACCTCCCGGATCGGGAGGCCGCGCACGGCGACGGCATCGAACGTTCGCTGCTGCCGGTCGGTGAGATCGTCCCGGATGACGCGCTTGACGGCTTCGATCAGGTCCCGGCTCTCGGCTCGGGCCTCGGGAGCCTCGGCGAGGTCGGAGGCCAGCAGCGCCCAGTCGTTCTCGTCGATGGAGACCGCGCCGCGCTGCCAGAAGTGGCGGTTGACCTTGGACGAGACGTCGAACGTCACGAAGCGGTAGGCCCAGGTGGTGAAGCGGCAGTCGCCCCGGAACGTCGTGACCTTGCGGCAGATGGTGACGGTGGCGTCAGCCGCGGCCTGGTGGGCGATGTCGTCGAGTTCGGGCCCTGACAGGTGCAGCCGGCTGCCCTTTCGCTTGGCGTCGGAGTACGCGATCTTCACCAGGACGCGGTACAGCCTCGCGACAGTCTCCTCGTACTCCGCGCCTCCGGCGGTCAGCCCGCGCACCCACATCGCGTTGTCCTCGGCAACCTGCTCGTCGACCTTGCCTCGGGTGACGCCGCCGGACGGCCGGTCCTCATCCTCTGCTAGAGCCATGTCAGCGATCTCCTCGGAAGCGGGCCGTGGCGGGACATCGCGGGGCACAGCGACAAACTACTTGGACCCAAAGGTCCAAAACAAGTTCAATGATCCAGCATCGACACGGCTCCCGTTCTATCAGTTTTTGGACTTCGGAGTACCAGATCTCCGTGATAAACTTCCGCCAAGTAATCTGAGTACCGTGACGCAGCCAGAGAGTGCGGAGGCCGGACCTCGCCTGACTGCGCGCGGATTGGCCACGAGAGCACGCATTCTCGACGCCGCCGACGACCTGATGTACGCGAAGGGCGTCGCGCAGACGACGCTCGCCGACGTCAGGGCGGCCAGCGGGACGAGCAAGTCGCAGCTCTACCAACACTTCGTCGATAAGGATGCTTTGGTGCGCGAGGTCATCTCGCAGCGAACCCAGCGCCTGTTGGAGCATCAGCAGAAGCGGCTCCGCCGACTGGACTCCCTCCGGGGGCTGGAGCTCTGGGCGGACTCCCTGGTCCAGCGCAACTCGCTGCACGACGGCGCCTACGGTTGCCCACTCGGCTCGATGGCCAGCGAGCTGGCCGACCAGGACGAGGACGCCCGCCGAGTGCTCGCGGCCGCCTTCCAGGCTTGGCAGGCGCTACTGGTCGACGGCCTCGAGCGCATGCGCGAGAACGGAACGCTCCGCCCTGACGCCGACCCCAAGCGGTTGGCGGCCGGCCTGATGGCGGCCTTGCAAGGCGGGTACCTGCTGGCTCAGACCACTCGCGACGTGGAGCCGATGCGCGTCGCACTCGACATGGCGATCTCCCACGTCCGCACCTTCGGAAGCGCCTAGCTCACGCCCCTGCGTCACTGGACTCCTCTGATGCCGGGGCGGCGCCCTCGGCGATCTTCAAGCGGGTCCAGATGTTCATGTTGATCACCACTGCCGCCAGCTCCACGATCTGCTCGTCGTCGAAGTACCTCGTCACCGCGTCGTGCGCGTCCTGGAAGGCCGTCCGCGCGGTGGTGTCGCCGACCCTGGTCAACGCCTCCGCGTAGCTCAGAGCGGCCTGCTCGGCATCGGTGAACAAGCGGGTCTCCCACCACGCGGTCAGCGTCTCCACCTTCACCTCCTCGATGTCGGCGGCTCGGGCCGCGGCGTGATGGACCGACAGGCAGTAGGTGCAGTTGTTGATCTGCGCGACCCGCAGCCGGACCAGTTGGGCCAACTGCCGGTCGAGCCTGAGCTCCGCGGTGTACCCGAACGCCACTGCTCCCGCCCTGGCCAGTGCCATCAACTGCTCGTTGACGGTGGCATCGAGCCGGCCGTTCTCGATCTTTCTCGGTGTCACGACGCTTCTCCCTCGGGACGACGCGGAATCCGTGCCGTCCGGTGGTCTCCGCTTCACCACGTCTGCCTCCGCCGAGGGCCACGTTCTTACCGATCCGCGGCCCTTCTCGATCCGGGAAGCAGAAAGGTTGGCCCCGCTGGAGGACACCAACGGTCACCAGAACCCCCACGAAACGAAAGGAGGCCCGGCGTCCGGCCGGCGATCGCCGGTCCGTGCCGGAACCACCGTTGACGATCTGCAGCGACATCGCTTCCTACGGAAGCCTGGCCCGTGATGGTCTCCTGCCTGCCCAGGCAGCGATCGACCTTGCCGACCACGTTCGTTCATGCCCGAGCTGTGCGACCTATCTCCAGCAGCTGGCGACCACGGAGGCGCTGCTCGCGGCGCGAGCGGTCAGCGAGCCCACTGCCGGGCGCAGTCAACGACAGTTGATGGCGCTGGCCCGTGCCGCAGATCCGGCGCATGCTGACGATCTGGTGCAGGAGACCTGGGACCATTTCCTCAGCATCGCCCCCGAGCTTCCGACGCCAGAGCAGCTGGCCGCGTACCTGGATCAGAAACTCGGCCGGCACCTGGCTGACGACGACATCGAGCTGGAGGTCTGGGCCGACAGTCTCTTGTCCCATCATCGCCATCACCCTTCCGACCAGTTGGGTTCCGGCCTGCCTCCTGACCCGGGCGCCTCCCCGGACCTGCGGGAACTGGCCGATCTCGACGCGCTCGACGCCGACGCCGACCGGGCAGATCTGTACTTCCCCGACTTCTACGGCGACGGACCCGACCAGGGCCGATGGACCAGCCCGCCGACAGCCTGGCCATCGGTGACGCGGCTGCTGTCCCCCGATGACGAGGCGCAGACCAAGGAGCTGTACGCGATCGTCGATGCCGCGATCGAAGAACTGCCCGACGGAACCGGGGACCTGCTGTACCTCGTCGATCTGGAAGGCCACTCGCTCGAAGCGGCCACCAGCTTGGTCGAGCTCGAGCCATCGGTCGCGCGGCGCCGCCTGACCCTGGCCCGCAACCACGTACGCGGCCGCGTGGGCGACTACCTGGCCGGCAGCTGACCAGCCATCGTCGGTCACAACACAACGCTGCGTCGACGACCGAAGCATGGAGACAACGAATGACACCGAACGAGACAGCCGAGTACGACGTCGTAGTACTCGGTGCCGGGCCTGCAGGCGAGGACACAACGCTGGCACTCCTGCGTGCCGGCTTGTCGGTCGCACTCGTGGAGCCTGAACTCATCGGCGGCGACTGTTTCAACTGGGCGTGTGTCCCCAGCAAGGCACTGCTGCGGCCGGGTCACGCACACCGGGCCGCGGGCCGGCTCCCCGGCGTACTCGAATCGCCGAGCGCGCCCCTGGACGCGGCCGCGGTCCTGGCTCACCGCGACGAGGTCGTCCTCCATCACGACGACTCCGCCACGGTGCGGGAATTCGTGCAGGCCGGAGCTACCTTCATCCGGGGCTACGGGCGGCTGGATGGTGAGCGCCGCGTGGTGGTCGACACCCCGGGCGGGGCGGTTCAGATCACGGCCGATCAGGCGGTGATCCTGGCCACGGGGGCTGTCGCGGACCTCCCAGCGATCCCCGGCCTGTCGCAGTCGCGACCGTGGACGAATCGCGAAGGGACCTCGGCGAACAAGGCGCCACGACGGCTGGCCGTACTGGGCAGCGGGCCCGCCGGCCTCGAGCTCGCCCAGGCCTGGCGCAGTCTGGGCAGCGAGCAGGTCGTCGTCCTGAGTCGGCGCGAGACACTGTTGCCCGACTTCGAGCCGTACGTCGGCGAGCTGGTCCTCGAGGGGTTGCTGGAGTCCGGAGTGGAGGTTCGCTTCGGGGTGCAGGCCGTGGAAGTCACCCGGGACAACGCCGGAGAGGTCTCCGTCCAGCTTGATGACGACACGGTGGTGACCGCCGACGAACTACTTGTTGCCACCGGCAAGCGTGCCTTCACGGGAGAGATCGGGCTCGAGACCGTCGGCCTGCAAGGTGGAGGCTTTCTCGAGGTCGACGACACGATGGCGCTCGGTGGTACTACGTGGCTGTACGCGATCGGCGACGTCAACGGCCGGGCCTTGCTGACTCATCAAGCCAGCTACCACGCGCGCGTCGCCGCGGCGGCGATCGCGGCACGAAGCCGGGGCGAAGAACCGCGGGTGACGGCCGAGGCCGACGGCGTCGCCGTACCCCAGGTCCTGTTCACCGACCCGGAGGTGGCGGTGGTGGGCCTCACCCGGGCGCGCGCGGAGGCCGAAGGGTTGCGCACGCGCTATGTCGAGGCCGACCTCGGCGGTGTGCTCGGGGCGCAGCTGCACGCGCACAGGTATCGAGGACGCGTGAGCTGGGTGATCGACGAGGACGCGGGCACGGTCGTCGGCGCGACCTTCGTCGGTCAGGACGTCGCCGACATGGTGCACGCCGCCACGATGGCCGTGGTGGGGCGGATCCCGATCGAGCGCCTGCGCCACGTCGTCCCGAGCTTCCCGACGATGAGCGAGGTCTGGCTGAACCTCGTCGACGAGCTGACCTGATGACCGAGCATCGCGTTCCACTGCCACCGCCGCCCAGCGACGACAGTTCGGCGGCGCTGCGCGCCCAGCTCCTGGCGACCGAGCACTGGAGCCTGCTCGCGACGAGAGGCACTCTCTGGCAGGAGATCTTCAGCCGGACCGGTACCTTCCTCACCATCCTGTCGGCCACCATGGTGGCGCTCTCGCTGGTCGTGCAGGCCACCGGCTTCGAACAGACCTTCCGGATCGTCGCGTTGCTGGTCCTGCCGCTCGTCCTGCTCGTCGGTATCGCCACCTACATCCGGCTGGTCGAAGCAGATCTAGAGGACCTCTGGGTCGTCATCGGCATGAACCGGCTACGGCACGCGTACGCCGAGCTCTCGCCCGGCATCGAGCGCTACCTGGTGACCGGCCATCATGACGACGAAGCCGGGATCTTCCACACCTACAGCTTCCGCCGCCGAGTCGGCCTCGGTCATCTGCTCGCCGGATCGCCCGTCGTCGTCGGCATCATCGACGGGGTGCTCAGCGGAGTCCTGGCCGTCATCGTCTGCGGAACGCTCGGCGCCGGCACCTGGGTCCAGGTGCCGATCGGCCTCGTGGTGGCGATCGCGGTCGCGGGCTGCCTCGTCACGATGTTCATCCGCCGCGTCAACCGGTTCCGGCTCGACTACCAGCCGCGATTTCCCCGTCCCGGCGGCGACCGGTCGAGGGAGGCGCCGTAGGTCAGGTGCGACGGGCGGCCCAGACGGTGCGCTCGCTGCGCATCACAAGGTCGTCGCGGCGCAGGATGCTGTGCGGGCTGGTGGTGTCCAGGATCTGGTCGAGCTCCGCGAGGTCCGCGGCGGAGATCCGATCGGCGACGGCCGTGCGGAAGCGCTGCAGGCCGCCGAGGGCGTAGCGGCCGATGACTTCGTTGCTGGAGCCGGCGATGTTCACCGTGATGGTGCGTTCGCCCTCGACGGTGAATCCCGCGGCGGTGAGCATGGGGCCCCAGTCGGCACCGCGGTGGGGCATCTGTTCGGTCTGCCGGCGGTTGGCTTCAGCGTGGAGCCGTTCTTCCAGACTGGGTTGGTCTTTGCTGGGACCCTCGGGGAGGAAGAGGGGGAAGCCGGCCAGTTCGATGACGGCGAACAGGCCGCCGGGGGCGAGCAGGTCGTGGACGGCGCGCAGTACCAGGTCGGGGTTGGTCATGTGATGCATGGAGGCCGAGGCCCAGACCAGCTCCGGCGTACCGAGGTCCGGCCACGCGGCACCGTCCAGGTCGGCCTGCAGCGTGTGCACGCGATCCTCGACGCCACGGTCGCAGGCGTTCGCTCGCAGGCGTTGCAGATGTTCGACCGACGCGTCCACGGCAGTGACGTGGGAATCGGGGAACCGGTCGAGAAGAGCGAAGGTCCCCGCCCCGGTGCCGGAGCCCAGATCCACGATCTGCCGCGGGGCGGTGCTCAGCGGGAGCCACTCCGTGACGGCGGCCGTGTGCTCGGCGAGGATCTCGGCGTCGAGGTCGAGGAGGTCGGCCTGACCGCCGGCTTGGTGGTGGTGGTGGTCATGGGAATCACCATGATCGTGGGTCGGTACATGAGCTGCCATGCCTTCACGATAGACCGAACATGCGCTTGCCGCATAAGATCATGCGAAATACGCAAGAACATCGACGGGTCCGCTGCCAGGCGCGCAAGATTCGCGGTCTGCCGTCAGCCGGCGGGCTCCTACGCCCCGGGCTCCTCATCGCCGTTTCGATGACCGCGACCGGCGTCGCGATCGAAGATCCCGATGATCTCGCAAGGCCCACCTTCGGCGCCGATGGCGTGCGGCATCATCGTGGGGAACTCGGCGGACTGATTCGTCTCGATCCGGAAGCGGCGATGGCCGAGCATCAGGATCGCGGTGCCGGACAGAACCATGAGCCACTCGCGTCCCGGATGGGCCCGCATCCGAGCCGGGTTGTCCGGCGGCGGTTCGGTGATGCGCTGGCGGACGACACTCATCCCAGGGTCGGCCTTGATGGTCCAGCGCAGCTGCCCGTGAGCGTGACCGACGGCCGGACTGCTGACCACGTCGTCCGCCGCCGTCTCGACCAACTGGTCGAGCGTCGTATCCAGCGCCCGGGCCAACGTGACGAGTTGATCCAGGGCCAAGCGACGTTGACCGTTCTCGATCCGGCTGAGCGAAGACTGACTGAGGTTGGCGCGCTGGGCCAACTCGTCGAGGGACCAGCCCTGCGCGACGCGTAAAGCGCGGATCCGCTTGCGTACGAGGCTGTCCAGATCATCAGTTTGTTGCGTCATGAGCAACATCCTATGCCTTATGAGCAAATTCTCTCTAGTGTCGACGGCAAGCCCGATCGAAAGGAAACGATGACTACCACCCAGCCCGCTACAGGGGGCTCCGACCAGACCGGAAGCGACGGTACGCCGGACGCGCGGAAACTGCGAACGATCCTGATTGCCGTCTCGATCGCGCTGATGGCGGTGATCGCATCAGTAACCGGGCTGAACGTCGCGCAGACCCATATGGCGGTCGAGTTCAGCGCCTCGCAGAGCACGATCCTGTGGATCATCAACATCTACACGCTCACCCTGGCCGCGTTGCTGCTGCCGCTCGGCGCGATCGCTGACCGGCTCGGCCGCAAGCCGATGCTGGTCGCCGGCCTGGGAGTGTTCGGCATCGCGAACCTCGTCGCCGGTCTGGCGCCGACGGCGGAGGTCATGCTCGCCGCGCGCGTAGCCGCCGGGGTCGGCGCGGCGATGATCATGCCGATCACGCTCGCTGTCATCACGTCCACCTTCCCTGTGGACCAGCGCAGCAAGGCGATCGGCGTCTGGACCGGCGTCGCCGGCGGTGGCGGCATCCTGGGCATGTTCCTGTCCGCACTCCTCGTCGACGTCGCCGACTGGCGCTGGCTGTTCGCGCTGCCGGTGGCTCTGGTGCTGGTGGCCCTGGCCATGACGCTGACCTCGGTTCCCAACTCCCACGAGAAGTCCGTCCACCGCTTCGACACTGTCGGGGCGCTGGTGTCGACGGTCGCCGTGATCAGCTTGATCTTCATGCTGCAGGAGGGGCCCGAGCGCGGCTGGACCGACCCGGCCACGGTGGTCAGCCTCGTGGTCGGCCTCCTCACCGCGGCCGGCTTCGTGATCTGGGAACTGCGCCGGCGCGACGCCGCGCTGCTGGACGTGCGGTTGTTCCGGGAGGGCAGTCTCGCCGGAGGGTCGATCACCCTGCTGGTGGTCTTCGGTGTGCAGGCCGGGATCTCCGTGGTCATGTTCCCCTTCTTCCAGGCCGTTCTGGGCTGGTCGGGTCTGCTGTCCACGGTCGCGATGATGCCGATGGCCGGCATCATGATGCTCTCCTCGGGGCTGGCTCCCCTGCTCGCCGCCCGGGTCGGTGTCCGCTCGACGATGGCCACCGGCATCGCGATCGCCGGTCTCGGCATGGCGCTGATGGCACTGTTCGTCTCCGTCGACGGCGGGTTCCTGTCGATCCTGCCCGGGATGCTTGCCATGGGCATCGGTATGGGCCTGTCGATGACGCCGTCCACGGAGGCGATCACCGCCTCGCTGCCCCGCGAGAAACAAGGCGTCGCCTCGGCACTCAACGACGTCACCCGCGAGTTCGGTACCGCGCTCGGTATCGCCCTGCTCGGTGCACTGGTGTCCGCCGGCTACAGGAGCGCCATCGAGGACCGGCTCGGCGGCATCCCGGAGGCCGCCGCGGAGACCGCGCGCGAAGGCATCGCCAACGCCACCTCGGTAGCACCCAGCACCGGCCCGTACGCCGAAGATCTGGTCCGTGCCGCACAGCAGTCGTTCGTCGACGGTTGGCAGCAGGCGATGTGGGCGGGCACCGCCGTCATGGGCGTGCTGTTCATTTACATCGCCCTTCGCGGCCCGAAGACCATGCCCCGGTCCGGCAATGAGGAGACGGTGGCCGCCGAACTGGCCGCCGCCCCGTGACCCGGCCGCTGACTACCATCGGCGCTTCGCGGAGATCCCCGCAGACTGCCAATTGGAGGCGTCGTGTCCCGTGGACGGGTGATCATGTTGCCGGCGGTGACCGTGGCAATCCTTCTACCGGCGTGCGTACTGGCTTGGTGGGATCCGTTCAACCTTCGGTACGCGGGTTTCTTTGCCGCCGCGACGACCGGTCTGACGGCAGTAGCGGCGGCCATTGTCGCGGTCCTGATCTGGCGTCGCCGGGCCGTCACGATCGCCGCGGTCGTGCTCGGCGTTCTGGGAGTGGTGTTCGCCGGCGGTACGGCGTGGGCGTCCGCCGAACTGTCGCCACGAGGGCCGGATCGCGACCGGGTGGTGTCATCGGATGGCCGCTACGAACTCGTGCGAGTGTGGGGCGTCGCCGGATCCGAGGTGCGCCTGCGGCGTGACCGCGGTCTGCTGTCGCAGGAGACCGTTGTCTGGTACGACGACGGCAGCAGCCCCGACGGCCGCGACAGCGGAACCGTCGTACCGGAGTTCCGGTTCGTCGATGCGCGGTCTTTCGAGGTGACCTCCGGCGGCTGCAGCCACCGCTCTGCCTTCGACCCCACGACGTTACTGCCGAAAGCAGACGTACGGCGGTTCCCGGCCGGCAGCTGCTGACTCCCGGCCGGCCAGAGTCATACGGTCGTCCTCGCAGCGGTGTAGCGCCGGTCAGAGTAGCCCGGCGTCGCGGACGCGGTTCGCGATCTGTACGCGGTTGGTGGCGTCGAGCTTGACCATGATGCGGGAGACATGAGCCTTGATCGTGGCCATGCTCAGGTAGAGCTCCTGGGCGATCTCCGCGTTGACCTTGCCCTCGCCGACCGCGACGGCCACCTCCCGTTCGCGGTCGGTGAGGGTTCCGGTCAGCGACTGCGCGTCCAGCACCCGTTGAGGTTCCGGCGTACCGTCGCCCAAACGGGCGATCAGTTGGGCGGTCACGCTGGGAGAAAGCATGTGGTCGCCCGCCGCGACCTTGTGGACCGCCTCGACGATCTGTGCCGGTGGGGTGTGTTTGAGCAGGAACCCACTGGCTCCGTCGCGGAGCGCCCGCAGTACGTGGTCGTCGGCGTCGAACGTGGTCAAGACGATCACCTTGGGCGGTGCAGGCTTCGCCCTCAACCGGGACAGGGCTTCCAGACCGTCCAGTCGCGGCATCCGGATGTCCATCAGTACGACGTCGGGCGCGACCCGCTCGATCAGTTCGAGCCCTGCCTCGCCGTCGGCCGCCTCGCCGGCCAGCTCGATCGCGCTGTCGTCGCGCAGGATCATCGCGAGCGCGGTCCGGACGAGCGCGTCGTCGTCGACGATCACGACGCGGATCGAGTCTCCGGCCGGGCCGCTCATGCCGGCCACGGCAGCCAGGCGCGGACCACGAAGTTGCCGTCGGAGCTCACGTGTTCGAGCCGGCCGCCCATCAGTTCGGCGCGCTCGGTCAGCCCCAGCAGCCCGAGACCTGAGCCGGGTGTCGTACTGGCGGCACCCAGCCGAAGCGGGTTCCGTACCTCCAGCAGCAGTTGGGTCCCGGGCCGCCCGCTCAAGGTGACGTCGACGGCGGTGTTCGGCGCGTGCTTGCGAGCGTTCGTGAGGCCTTCCTGCACCATCCGGTACGCGTTCCGCCCGATCGTGTCCGGTGCCGCTGCCAGGTTGTCGATCTGGTTGTGCAGCTGCACCTTGGTACCAGCCTCGACGGCCTCCTGGATCAGTGCCGGAAGGTCGGCCAGCGTCGGTTGCGGACGCTCCGGTGGCGCGTCGGTCTCGAGCGCTCGCAGTACGCCGAGGATCTCGTGCAGGTCCGCCAGCGCATCGTGGGCGCTCTGCCGAGTGACAGCGGCCGCGGCCGCCACTTCCTCGCCGCTCAGTCGCTGGCAGTACTCCAACGCACCCGCGTGCAACGCCACCAAGGAAAGCCGGTGCGCCAGGGCGTCGTGCATCTCGCGGGCGATTCGAGCGCGCTCGGTGACCTGCGCCTGCTCGATTCGGCGGCCCTGCTCGCGTTCCGCGCGATCAGCCCGTTCGCGCAACGAGGCCAGCAGATCCCGGCGTGCGCCGAGGTACATGCCGGTGGCAATGATCGCGGTGACGAAGACCGCCGTGAACAGCACCGTGAAGACCAGCGGGGCCCGTTCGGGCTGGATCTGGAAGTAGACGACGGAGGCGACGATGTTGACCACCGCCAGCGGCACGATCTCTCGCCACTTCCGTCGGGTGGCCAGCGACACCGCGGCGATGACCACGGCTCCCGACGCGGCCGCTGCGATACCTCCGACGCCGCAGACAAAGAGGGCGACGGCCAGCGGGTACCGGCGACGCCAGCGCAGCAGCACCAGGCAGACGACGCCGATCAGGAGATCGACGACCAGGAACGGACGGAGGTTCCAGTCGCCGGCACCGTAGAAGGCCGCCATCCAGAAACCGCCACCGCAGCCGATGGCCGCCAAGTAGCGCCACATCGACTGCCGGCGGGTCAGTGGAGGTGGTGGCGCAGCTTGGGTGGCGTCCACATGCTTACGGTACGGGAGCGCCGCGGTTCCGGGCAGAGACCGCGGTAGGGGCTATCCCCCTACCGTGGTCCGGCGAGATGCACCCTCGCGGCTCGCGGACCTAGCACCGGGACCGATGTGCCGAGGTACTGCGCGGGCGCAGGCTCGACACATGATCACAGTCGAAGAACTCAGCAAGCGGTACGGCGCCCACCGGTCCGTCGACCACGTGTCCTTCCAGGCACTGCCGGGATCGGTCACCGGTTTCCTCGGGCCCAACGGCGCCGGCAAGTCGACCACCATGCGGATGATGACCGGCCTCACGCCGCCGTCGGCGGGGCGCAGCACGATCCTCGGTGTCCCGTACGCCGAACTGCCCAACCCCGGCCGGCACGTCGGTGTCCTGCTCGACGCCTCCGCGCAGCACAACGGGCGGACCGGACGCGAGATCCTCCGTCTCGGCGCGACCCTGATGGGACTTCGCCGCGACCGCGTGGACGAGATGCTGGAGGTCGTCGGTCTGTCCGGCGACGAAGGAGATCGCCGGGTCGGCAACTACTCCCTCGGCATGCGGCAGCGGCTCGGCATCGCGCACGCTCTGCTCGGCGATCCGCAGGTGCTGATCCTGGACGAGCCCGCCAACGGTCTCGACCCGGCGGGCATCCACTGGATGCGCGGCCTGCTCAAGACGTTCGCCGACCGCGGCGGAACGGTACTGCTGTCCTCACATCTACTCCACGAGATCGAGGTCGTCGCCGACCATCTGGTCGTCATCGGCCGCGGTGTCATCGTTGCCGACGGCAGCAAAGCCGAACTGCTGAACGCCGTCGGCACACTGGTCCGCGGTCTCGATTCAGCGGCCTTGGCCCGCTGTCTCGACGCCGCCGGCTTCCACTACCGGCCCACCACGGACGGCGCGTACGTCGTCGACGCGACTCGTGAGCAGCTCGGCATCGCCACCGCGCGCGCCGGCGTCGTCGTCACCGAGTTGCGCGGCGCGGACGGCGCCGGACTCGAGGAAATGTTCCTGCAACTCACCGCCGACGACGCACGAGACAAGGTCACCGCATGAGCACCACGACGCACCAAACACCGTTCGAGCTGCGAGGCTCGCCGAACCCTGACGTCACCGCCGTACCCTTCACCCGGCTGTTGCGGGTCGAGCTGCGCAAGCTCGTCGACACCCGCGCCGGCTTCTGGCTGCTCACCGCGATCGGCCTCATCACGGTCGCCGCCGTGGCCGTGTTCCTGTTCGTCGCGGACCCGGACCAACTCACGTTCCACAGTCTGGTCGGCGTGACCGCGACGCCGCAGAGCATCCTGCTCCCGGTGCTCGGCATCCTGGCCGTCACCGCCGAGTGGAGTCAGCGCACCGGCCTGGTCACCTTCACCCTCGAACCGAGCCGGGCCCGCGTCGCCGTCGCCAAGCTGGTCGCCGTCACCCTGGTCGGCCTGCTCGCCGTGGTGGTGGCGCTCGGCGTCGCGGCCCTCAGCAACCTGGCCGGTACGGCGTTCCTGGACGGCTCCGGCAGCTGGACCTTCGAAGCCGCGAACGTCCGCGACTTCTTCGCGGTCCAGCTGATCGGCATCCTGCAGGGCTTCGCCTTCGGCATGCTGCTGATGAACACCGCCGCCGCCATCGTCCTGTACTACGTCCTCCCGATCGTCTGGAGCGTGCTCTTCGCGATGGTCAGCTCACTGGAGAACGCGGCCCCCTGGCTAGACCTCAACACCGCCATGGCCCCGGCCTTCGAACAGCAGACCTTCCAGGCCGCGGACTGGGCCCACATCGCGGTGGCCGGCACCATCTGGGTACTCCTGCCACTCGCCTTCGGCCTGGTCCGGTTGCTTCGCCGCGAAGTGAAGTCCGCCTGACCGCGGATACCTGAGTCCGTCATCAGAGCCCATCAGGTCGCGGCCTTCGTCTGACCGGCTGCGGCCTCGGTGATCGCGGCTGCCATCCCCCGGACGGTGGGATTGGTGAACAACCGCTGCACCGGGAAAGGCACGCCGAACTCGGCCCGGACCCGGTAGACCAGCCGCACCGCCATCAGAGAGTCGCCGCCGAGCCGGAAAAACGACTCGTCCAGGCCCAGTTCGGTCTGTCCCAGTTGGTCCGACCACAGCTCGTGGACTCGGCGCAGTACCGGGTCGGTCGGCTCGGGCGAGACACCGCCGGACCGTCCTGGCTCAGGCGGTAGCAGTGCCGAGCGATCGAGCTTCCCGCTCGTGGTCATCGGGAGCGCGGTCAACCACTGGTACGCCCGCGGCACCATGTAGTCGGGCAGCTGGGCTGCCAGCGCTGAGGCAATGCTGTCGGTGCTTCGACGATCAGGATCGGACGCCACCAGGTAGGCCGCGAGATACGGCTCGCCCGCATCGTCGCGGTGGACGACCACCGTGGCGTCGGCGATCTCGGGCAGCTCAGCTGCCACCGATGCCACCTCGCCAGGCTCCACCCGGAAGCCGCGGATCTTCACCTGGTCGTCGACGCGGCCGGCGAACTCGAGCAGCCCGTCGGGGCGCCAGCGGGCGAGGTCGCCGGTGCGGTACCAGCGCTCGCCGTCGGGATGCTCGGTGAAGGCCGCCGCGTTCTGGTCCGGCCGGTTCAGGTAGCCGTCGGCCAGTGGTACCCCACCCAGGTACAGCTCACCGACCACGCCGACCGGCACCGGCCGGAGCTCCGCGTCGAGTAGCCGAATAGTTGCCCCAGGCATCGGTCGGCCGATCGGCGGTGCGGTCGGGCCAGCGGGGTCCACCACGTGGTGGGTGACGATGCAGGACGCCTCGGTCGGCCCGTACTCGTTGATGAGCCGGCAGTCGGAGTGCTTGGTCAGGAACGCCTGCAGCCGCGCAGTGACCGTCACCGGCTCGCCGCAACTGACCAGCTCCCGTAGCTCCGGAGCGCCACCGGCCTCGGTGAGCGCGTCCACCAGGTACTTGAGCGGTGTGAACGGCATGAAGATCCGCTCCACCCGCTCCTCGATGATCAGCTCGGTCAGAGCAGCCGGGTCGTAGCGCAACTCGTCCTCGATGAGCACGAGGGTGCCGCCGCCGGTCAGGGTCGAGAAGATCTCCTCCACACTGATGTCGAAGGCAACCGACGTCCAGGCCAGGGTCCGCAGTGGCGGCCGGGATCTGGTCAGCCAGCCGGCCAGGTTGGCCGGTCCACGGTGCGGCACCAGCACACCCTTCGGCCGGCCGGTGGACCCGGAGGTGTAGATGCAGTACGCGAGGTCCTCGCCGCGGACCTCGACCGGCGGCGAATCAGTGCGCGGGCCGGTCGGCCACGGCGAGTCGATCACCAGTCCGGCGCCGGAGTCCTCGACCATGAACGCTCGCCGGTGCTCGATCGTCGCCGGGTCGAGCGGCAGGTACGCGGCCCCGGACTTGAGTACGCCGAGCAGGCTGACGATCAAGTCGATGCCGCGCGGCAACTGAACACCGACGATGCTGCCCGGTCCGACCCCGCGCTCGGTCAGCGCCCAGGCCAGCCCGTTGGCGCGGGCGTCGAGTTCTTGGTAGCTGAGCTCGGTGGAGCCGTGCCGCAGCGCCACCGCGTCCGGCGTACGTCGAGCCTGCTCGGCGAACAGTTCGTGCAGCACGCCGGATGGGGCGACCGCAGGCCCTCCCGTCGACCATTCGGCGATCCGGTCTGCGTCCGCGGCCGTGAGCTCGGTCAGCTGTGACAACCGGTACGCCGGCGTCGCGGTCGCGGCGGCAAGGATCTGCTCGAGATAGTCGAGCAGCCGCCGGACGCTGGACTCGGCGAACAACGTGACGTCGTACTCCAGATGGCAGCGGATCTCGTCGGTTCCGCTGATCAGGTAGAGATTGAGGTCGAACGGAGCCTTGCGGGCATCGACATCCCGCATCGCCACGTCGATGCCCTCGGCGAAGTACGGCGGCGATTCCTGCTCGAAGTCCACCATGATCGAGAACAGCGGGGTCCTGCTCGGGTCCCGCGGCGGGTTGATCGTGGCCACCAGCTCGTCGAACGGGACCGTGCTGTGGGAGTACCCGTCCAGCGCGCGGTCGCGGACCTGAGCCACCAGCGCGGCGAAGGTGGGATCTCCGGTCAGGTCCAGTCGCAGCGGCACGGTGTCGAGATAGAAGCCGACCAGGTCGGCGGCGCCGGCCGGACGGTTCGACACCGGGATCCCGATGATCAGGTCGGACTGCCCGGTGAACAGGCGCAGTGTCGCCGCGACCCCGGCCATCAGGGTCATGAAGGTGGTCGACCGGGCCTCGGCGCTGAACGCCTGGACGGCGCGGGACAGTCCCGTGTCGAACCGATGCGTGACGGTGCCGCCCTCCGGAGCGCGCACTGCGGGCCGGGGCCGGTCGGTGGGCAGCGCCAGCACCGGCAGCTCACCGGCCAGCGTCTCGGTCCAGTAGCGCAGGTCTTCGGGGTCGGTGCCGGGTTCTACCCGAGGGGCGGCCGGCAGCGGCTCCAGTGCGGCGGCCTGCCCTGTCAGCGCCGCGGTGTAGTACGCGCCGAGATCGCGCAGGAAGGTCGCGGTGGACAGCGAGTCGAAGACGATGTGGTGCACGATCATCATCAGCACGTGCTGCTCCGGGCCGAACCGCAGCAGCCGCAGCCGGAACAGCGGCCCGCCGGCCAGGTCGAACGGGGTCAACCCGTCCAACTCCATCGCCTTGGACACTCCGTCCGTTTCCGGCAGCCCGGTGCAGTCCATTACCGGACACTCGATGGGCACCGAGGCGTGCACGGTCCGGATCAGCTCGCCGTCGTTCTCGCCGAACGTGCTGCGGAGCGCGGCATGACGGCGTACGACGTCCGTCAACGCGCTGCGCAAGGCGTCGACGTCCAGAGCGCCGTCCAGCCGGATCGCTTTGGGTTCGTGGTAGGAGTTCGTGCCCGGCGTCAGCTGCTCGAAGAGCCAGATCCGGCGCTGGCCGGCCGACACGGTGTCGCTGGCCTGATCGGTGTCGATCGCCTTGTCGGTGTCGCTGGTCTGATCGGTGTCGCTCGCCTTGCCGGCGCCGACGTACCGGCCGCGGAGCTGGTCGACCACGGGCATGCTCGCGGCGACCTGGCCGGCGGAGACTCCGAAGTCCACGAAGCAGGCGATCTCGTTCACCCCGGCGGCGAGCAGCTCCTCCACGATGGGTGCACTCGAGTCGACGGTGCCGATCAGCGCGCGCGATTCGCAGTACCGCGTGTAGGCCTGTTCGAGCAGGAAACGCAGGTCGTCGGCCGGGGTGTTGTCGAAGTCGATCGAGAAGCCGAGGCTGTTGGTGACCTGACCGAACAGCGACATCGACGAGCGCATGTAGCGGCAGAACGGTTCGAACCCAGCTGCCCGGGTGGCGGCGAGGTCCGTGCCGAGATAGGTGTGCAGCAAGGCGACCACTCGGCCGGCGTCCGGATCCAGTCCGCACTCGGCCCGCCGGGCCCGGTACTCCGCGATCCGCTCGGCCAGCTGCGCCGGAGTCTGGGTCATCAGGTTGGTGACCACACCGAGGTCCCGCTCGGCCGCGGCCCGGTAACTGGCCGGATTGCCGACCACCGCGGTGAACAGCGGCGGCATCGCCTGCACAGGTTGCGGATGCAGCGCGACCTGGATGTCCTTGCCGTCGCCGGAGCGGGCCGGCACTGTCTCGCCGCGCCACAAGGCCTGCACGACGTCCAGGTGCTCGAACATCACGTCTTTGTGCCGGCCGAAGTTCTCCGGCGCCAGGGCGAAGTCGTTGGCATGCCAACCGCTGGCCACGCACAACCCGACCCGGCCGCCGGACAGGTTGTCGATCACCGACCATTCCTCGGCAACCCGGATCGGGTGGTGCAGCGGCAGCACGACGGAGCCTGCGTGCAAACGGATCTGCCGCGTGTGGGTCGCGAGTGCCGCTGCCAGCACCGACGGGCTGGGGAACAGGCCGCCGAAAGAGTGGAAGTGCCGTTCGGGCAACCACACCGCGTGGAAGTCGTGCTCGTCGGCGAATCGCGCGGTGTCGAGCACGACGCGGTACTTGTCGGTGCCGACGGCCTCTTGCGGGTAGTCGCCGAAGAAGTAGACGGAGAAGTCGCAGGCGGTGGCTTTCGGTGCAGCGGGTTTGGTGCTCGCCAACTGCGTTGTCGTACTGGCCCGAGGCGGGGCGGTGGCGGGTGTGGTGCTCGTTGTCTGGGTTGTTCTACTGGCCCGAGGCGGGGCGGTGGCGGGTGTGGTGCTCGTTGTCTGGGTTGTTCTACTGGCCCGAGGCGGGGCGGCGGCAGGGGCGGTGATGGATGGTGTCGCGGCGGCGGCGATCTGCGGTGCTACTGCAGGCGCGGGCAGTGCTTGGGCTAGCGGCGCTGCTGTAGACGCAGGCAGTGCTTGCGTCGGCGGCGCTGCCGTGGGCGCGGGCGGCGCGGCCATCAATGCCAGCTGCTGGGTCATCACGTGGGAGAACTGGTTCATCACCTGGAGCTGGGCGTTGATCAGCTCCTGGACGCCGGTGCCGCCTACTGGTTCGCCCTGCACCGGCGCGGTTGCTGCCGGTGCGGCATGTACGGCGGGTGCCAGTGCGGCTGGTGCTGATGCGGCTGATGCGGCTGATGCGGCTGATGCGGCTGATGCGGCTGCGGCCAGTGTCGGTTCGGTTGGTGCAGCCAGTGCCGGTGCGACCGCTGCCGGTGCGGCATGTACGGCGGGTGCCAGTGCGGCTGCGTCTGCTGCGGCTGCGGCTGATGCGGCCAGTGTCGGTGCGGCTGGTACGGCCGGGCTCGGTGCAGACGGTGCCGGTGCAACCGGCAGCGTGCCTGGTGCCACCTCGGCTGCTGGCGGGGCGACCGGGGGCATTGCAGGTGCCACCACGGCTGGTGGCGACACCTGCGACGTGGCTGGCGACGGTGCTGTGACAGCCGCAGGTGAGGTGCCGACTGGCGGCGGGCTGCCCGGCGGCGGGCCGGCCGGCAGCTTGGCGTGGACGGCGGCGGCCAGCTTCCGCGGGGTGTCTGCGGAGTCGAACAGTTCCCGCAGCGCAACTCGGACGCCGAGGGACTGCTCGACGTCGCGGGCCAACGCGACCAGGGCGAGCGAGTCCGCGCCGAGCTCGACGAACGGCGCGTCCGGATCGACCGTGGCGGCGGCCAGCCCCACCTGTGCGCCGACCAGTGCGAGCACCTGGTCGAGCGGGATCGGCGTGGAGACCGGGTCGTCTGTGGTGGGCATGTTGTGCTGCTCCCTCGGCTCGACCCAGCAGCGGGTGCGCTGGAATGGATAGGTAGGCAACGGGATTCGTCGACCTGGGTGATCGGAGACGAGCGCCGCCCAGTTCAGGTCGGTTCCGGATTCGTACAGCCGTGCCGCGGTTTCGAGCAGCACCCGCCCGTCGCCGTTGTCCCGCCGCTGACTCGCGAGCCATCGCAGCGGGGCGAACTGCCGTCGACCGATCCCGGTCAGTACTGCGTCCGGCCCGACCTCGATGACGGTGTCGCATCCGGCTTCCATCAACCGGCCAACCGCGAGGTCGTAGCGAACCGGCTCGCGGGCGTGCCGGCGCAGATGCTCCGCGTCGGGAATCCAACCCGCTGGCAGCAGCGTCCCGTCCAGCGCGTCGGCCACCGGCAGCTGCAGCGGCTGGAAAGCTACCTCCGACGCCTGCCGAGTGAACTCGTCGAGCATGGGATCCAGAAGCCGACTGTGGAACGCACGGTCGACCGCGAGCCGCCGGGCCGGTACTCGGCGCCGCTCGGCAGCAGCCGCAACCGCCTCGATGGACGCCGGATCCCCGGCCAGCACGCACTCCCGTTCACCGTTGCGCCCGGCAAGTTCGACGCCCGGCACCTCGGCGATCAGCTCCTCGGCAACGCCCGGCTCCCCCAGTACGGCGAGCATCCCGCCGGGCTCGGTGCGCTGCATCAGCTGACCACGGGTCGCGGTCAATGCCAGCCCGTCGGCCAGCGTCAAGCCGCCGGCAAGACACAGTGCGGCGTAGTGGCCGACGCTGTGCCCAACGACGACTTCCGGCCGTACTCCGAGCGCGTCCCACAGCCGGCCGAGCGCCACCTGGTAGGCGAACAGTGCCGGTTGAGCTATGTCTGTCGGCAGTGCGACGGCTGGCTCAGGGTCGGCGAGCAGTACGTCGACCAGTTCCGGTGCGCATTCGCCAATGGTGTCGGCGAAAACCCGGAACCGGGTCGCCAGAGCCACCGCCATCCCCGGATAGGCCGCACCTTGGCCGGTATAGGCGAAACCCAACCGCGCGGAGGCGCCCAGAGCGTCGACCGGCCGACTCAAAGCGGCGACCGGCTGGCGCACGGCGGCGGGCGGCTGGCTGGACGTGGCGACTGGCTGGCCCAAAGCAGTGACCAGCTGGCCCGAAGCGGCGGCCGGCTGGCGCAGGGCGGCGACCAGCTCGGTCGAGTTGGTGCCGACGACAGCCCGCCGATGCCGGCGATGCACTCGACCGGTCGCGAGCGTGAACGCGACGTCGTCGACCACCGTGCCGGGTCGCGCTTCCAGGTCGCCGGCCAGTCGGCTGCACAGCTCCTCCAAGGCCGCCGGCGACTGCGCCGACACCGGCACCAGTACAGGACGCAGTACCGGCTGGGGCCGCTCCGGCGCCGGTGGCGGTTCCTCCAGAACGACATGGGCGTTGGTCCCGCCGACCCCCAACGCACTCACCCCGGCGCGGCGTGGACTCTCGCCGTCCAGCCAGTCGGCGGCCTCGGTGCGCAGTACGAACGGGCTGGCAGCCAAGGCCAGCTCGGGATTGACCTGGCGCAGGTTGATCTGCGGTGGGTACTGGCGGTGGCGGAGCACCAGCGCCGCCTTGATCAGCCCGGCCATTCCGGCGCAGCTGTCCAAGTGACCGAGGTTCGCCTTCACCGAGCCCAACGTGCAGAATCCGGCCCGGTCGGTGTCCATCCGGAACGCCCGGCGCAGCGCCTCCACCTCGATCGGATCACCCAGCCGGGTACCGGTGCCGTGGGCCTCCAGGTAGCCGATCGACTCGGCGGACACGCCCGCGGCCTGCAGCGCGTCGCGAACCACCCTCACCTGCCCCGCGACGCCGGGCGCGGTGAACGCAGCTTTGCCGGCGCCGTCGTTGTTCATCGCGGAGCCGAGGATCACCGAGTAGATGGTGTCGCCGTCGGCGAGTGCCGCCGCGAGCGGTTTGAGCAGCACCGCAGCCACTCCGCTGCCTCCGACCGTGCCGTCGGCCTCGGCGTCGAACGGGTGGCATTCACCGCGCGCGGACAGGATCGATCCCTCGGTGTGCTGGTATCCGGTGAGCTGCGGAACGTGGACCGCCGCCGCACCGGCGATCGCCAGCTCGGCCTCACCCGCGCGCAAGGCCTGACAGGCCAGGTGAACCGCGACCAGCGAAGTGGAACAGGCCGTCTGCACCGACAGGGCCGGTCCGGTGAGCCCGAGCCGGTAGGCCACCCGAGTCGCCAGGAAGTCCGGCTGGTTGCCGATCGCGGTCTGCATCGCGGTGACCGGGTCGTCCTGGCCGGATCCAGCCGCGAGGTTGTTCTGGAAGTAGCTGTGCCGCGGGTAGAGGTTCATCCCGGACCCGGCGTACACGCCGATCCGGTGACCGGCCGACGGTGCCGCGTAGCCACCCTGCTCGAGCGCCTCGTGGCAGCACTCCAGGAACAGCCGGTGGGCCGGGTCCGTCAGCGCGGCCTCCTTCGCGCTCAGCTGGAACAAGCCGGTGTCGAAACCGGCGATGTCGCTGAGCACTCCGGCGGCGGGGACCAGGTCTCCGCTCAGCCCGGCTTCCGCCAGCTCGTCGGAGGTGAAACGCCGCACGCTGTGGACGCCCGCCGACAGGTTGGCCCAGAACTGGCCGACCGAGTCGGCGCCGGGAAACCGGACCGCCATACCGACGATCGCGATCCTCTGGTCGAGATCGGGTCTACCCGACGGGCGATCGAGCGGGCCCTCCCGTACGCCGACCGGTCCACCGCCACTGTGCTCGGCCACCGGCGCGGACTCCCCCGCTATCGCTGTCGACGGCGTGGCGGTGCCCAGGTACTCGGCCAGCGCCGCGACCGAGGGATGCTCGAACATCGCCGTCTGCGGAAAATCGGTACCGAGCTCACGGCGAAGCCTGGTGTACAGGCGGATCAGCTGCACGGAGCTCATGCCCTGCTCGTACAGCGGCCGATCGCGGTCCACCGGTACGCCGAGCAACTCGGTGGCCGCCGCCATCACCCGCTCGGCAACGTCCGTTCCCGTATCCGTCGGTCGACTTCCCAACGAGTGAACGGCGTCCTCGCTCAGCCTGTCTGCGAATCTCGTGATGAGCGCTGACCGCTGGATCTTGCCGCTGGTGGTCCGCGGGAAGTCGGCCGCTTGGATCGTCATCACGGCGGCGGCGGTCAGCTGCAACCGCTGGGCCAGAGCACGGCGGATGGCGGCAGAGACCACACTCTCGTCGCTGTCACCGGTGAGGCAATAGCAGATGCCGAGGCTCTCGGTACCGGCTGCCGCGTCCGGGATCGCGCAGGCCGCGACATGTCCGGCCAGTACGCCGGGCACCTCGGCGACGACCTGCTCGATCTCGTGGCAGTAGTGGTTGTGGCCGGCGATGATGATCAGGTCCTTCTCCCGGCCGGTGATGGTGAGCGCTCCGCGGGACAGCAGTCCCAGGTCACCGGTACGCAGCCAGCCGTCGTGGGAGACGTCCGCCTCACCGTCCCCGACGTACCCCGGGGTGATCCGTGCCGAGCGGACCTGCAGCCGCCCGACCTCGCCCTCGGTGAGGGGTTCGTCGTGCTCATCGACGATCCGCAGACTGGCGCCGGGCGACGGCCTGCCGACGCTGACGAAGGTCCGCTCCTCGCCACCGGTACTGCGAATCCGGTGCAGCCCGGCGGCCTCGTCAAAGCTCGCATAGGTGATCGCGGTGGTGGTCTCCGCCATCCCCCAGCACGGCGTGAACACGTCCGGCGTGACTCCGAAGCGGGCGGTGGCGGCCAGAAACTCCCGCACCACCGGCCAGGTGATCTGCTCGCCACCGCTGACCAGCGTGCGCAGCCCAGACAGATCCCAGTACCGGTCGGGGGCACCGACGAGTGCTTCGGTGAGCTGGCGGTAGCCGAAGTTCGGCGCCCACGAATGAGTCACCTGGTGCTCGACCAACAGGTCCAGCCACCGCAGTGGCTGATCGAGGATGAGCTCGACCGGCGCGTGCCAGTTCGTCGTACCGAGCAGCACTTCGGTGACGTGGTAGAGCAAGAACGCGCCGCTGTGGTCCAACGGAAGCCAGTTCAAGGTGACGTCACCGGCATCGATGCCCGGCAGCGTCTGCCGCGCGCCGGCAGCGAGCTCGACCAAGCCTCGGTGGGTTATCTCAACCAGTTTGGCCCGTCCGGTGCTACCCGACGACAGCATCAGCAGCGCCACGTCGGACGGCTGCGCGGTGACTGTCGCGGTGGGCGGCGCCGCGCTCCCGCAGTCGGCGATCGAGGTCAGCCGTAGCGCGTCGACGCCGTAGTACTGGGTGAGGCGGGTCAGTCCGGCCAGTTGACTGTCGCTGGTCAGGATCAATGGCTCGCCCAGCAGCCGCCACGCGTCGATGAGCTTGTCCGCGGTGGCGGTCGGGCCGGAGTAGCCGGGCGGGCGGGCCACCGTGACCGGCCGGATTCCGCCGAGCAGGCACCCCCAGTACGCCGGGAAGA
The DNA here is from genome assembly GCF_027627575.1 of Kribbella sp. CA-293567. NCBI lineage: Bacteria > Bacillati > Actinomycetota > Actinomycetes > Propionibacteriales > Kribbellaceae > Kribbella > Kribbella sp. CA-293567. The sequence continues at coordinate 3,575,418 of NZ_CP114065.1, read as the reverse complement.
AGTCGGCCAGGTCGGCACCGGCCACCAGCACTGAGTCGCCGGTACGAACGCCACGTTCGATCAGGCCACCGAGCACCCGTTGAGCCTGGTCCAGCAGTTCTGAATAGCTGATCAACCGGTCCGGCTCGGTACCGGTGATCACTCCGACGCCGGAGTCGGGGTGAGCCTTTGCGGCCAGGTGCAAAGCAGCAGGCAGGGTGGTCGGCAGGTCATCCAGCCGCAGGGCCGGACCCTGCGCGACGGCTGGGGAAGGCGTTTCGGTCATGCCGTGGTACTCCGGCTTCTTCTGGCTCGTCGGAACAGGTACAACCCGTAGAGCAGAGCCATCAGCACCGGAAGACCATGGAAGGCGCCCACCACGACGGCCACCGGACTGACCGCGAGCAGTACGCCGGAGGCCAGCATTCCGAGCCCGAGACCGGATGTTTCGGCCATCGCACTGAACCCGAACAGGTACCCACGCTGCGGATCCGGCGCCGCCTGCAAGCGCGAGTTGTAGGCGATGTCGTTGAACCCGTCGGCCACCCCGGCGAAGAGTGCGCACGCCAAGGTCAGCGGGAGCGGCAGGCCGAGGAAGACCGCGACGAAGAAGGCCGACATCGGGAAGATGCTGATCACGAACGCCCGCTCGCCGAGCTCGGTGCCGCGGAGCAGCCGGGTGGTGAGCTGGTGAGCGGCCGCCATCCCGAGCGCCCAGGCCGCCCAGAACCAGCCGACGAACTCCGCCGCGTTGTCCGGGCTGAGCTGGGTGGCGTAGACGGGCAGCGCGACGTTGTGGGAGGCGGACCCCAGTGCGTCGCTCTCCCGCACGATGAGCAGGCCCAGCAGCACTGGGGTGAGCCGTAGCAGCACCCCTGCTTCACGCACCGACGCGACCCAACCGGGCTTCGCGGCACCGGCCTCAGCGTCCTGCGAGGCAGTCCGGGTCCGGAGTGGCAGCACGACGAGGGTGAGCGCGGAGATCGTGAACGCGGCCGCGTTGATGCCGAACGCCGCGGTGTATCCGCCCCAGGCAACGATGATGCCCGCCGAGGAGAGCCCGACGACCGTGGCCACCGACCGGGCCAGTACGAGCGAACCGTTCGCCGCCACTCGCCGGTCCGGTCCGACCAGTTCCGGGATCGAAGTACGCAACGCCACCTGGAAGATCGTGTTTCCGGCGCCGATCACGACCGTGATCAGGTAGACGATCAGCAGCACCGCGTCCGGCGGCGCGGCCACCAGACCCGCCAGCGCCACGGCCGGCACCAACTGCGAGGAGATCATCAGCAGTTTCCGGTCGTAACGGGCCACCAGGCTGCCGGCGAAGAACCCCGCGACGAAGCTGGCGCCGAGCCGGGTCACCATCACGATCGAAAGCTGAACCGCGCTGCCGGTCAGCTGGTACACGTACAGGTTCAGCACCACGAGACTGAGGAAACTGCCCGCATGGGAGATCGCGTAACCGGCGACCACACCACGGAAATAGCGCAACTGAGCTCGCTCGACCGCTGGTGCTGTCGTCATCTAACCTCCGGCGCGGCACCTCTACCCGTCTGATGGGTCGTTAGTGTGTCCGATCGCACCGGTCGAAGAAAGCCCCTCGCACAGTTGATACGCCCTGTGACGCAGCGAAATCAGAGCGTTATCGCGCGGATGTCGGCCGCACCCTGCCGATGGCCTGGACGTTGCCGGTCGGCAACGTGACTATTGGCGAATGGCTGTGACGCGAAGCAACAGGGAGTTGGCCCGGCTCTTGCGGACCGGTCCGTTCGAGGACGCGCTCGACTCGGCGATCGCGGCGTCCGGTTTGTCGCTGGGGGCGTTGTCCGAGCGGCTGGCGGCCGACGGCGTCTCGGTGAGCCGGACGGCGCTGTCGTACTGGCGCCGAGGTCGTAGCCGGCCCGAGCGCACCGAATCCCTGAAGGCGGTGGCCAGGCTGGAGGAGATCCTCGGCCTGCCCTCGTCGGCGCTGCTCACCTTGCTCGGTGCCCGCCGGCCGAGAGGCCGCTGGATCGGGCACCCCGCGGGTGCCGTCGACCGCTGGAAGCTCTGGCCGTCGTCCGAGCCACTGCTCGCTGCCCTGCACGCGCCGCCCGACGGGCAACTGGCCTTCCTGAGCATCAGCGATCTGCTGGTCGTGGACGAGGACAGCGACGTACGGCGGCAACGCGTCCGGCTGGTCGCCGAGGCGTTGACCGATCGGGTCGACCGGTGCATGGTCTACCACGAGATCGTCGACGACCCGAAGAACCTGGTGCCGGAGCTGGTCGGGGTGGCGTTCGCGCGCCGCGGCAGGGTCCGTTGCGACCTGGCCTCCCGTCAGTTCGTCGCCGAGTTCCTCTTCGACCGGCCGCTGATGGCCGGCGAGCGTGCCGTCGTCGAGTACGAGTTGCGGCTGCCGCTCAGTGAACCGATGGACAACTTCTACCGCCGGTTCACCCGGCCGGGCCCGCTGTACACCCTGCAACTGAGGTTCGTCGGCCGGCAACCCGCGTGGGTACGCCGCTACGATCGGTCCGGGTCCGGCGATCTCGACCGGCACATCGAGGACCTGTGGCTCGGCGGCTCGGGCACCACCTCGCTCGTCGTTCCGCAAGTGGAGGCCGGCACGGTCGGCGCCCGGTGGGTGTGGTGACGTCGCGGCCGTAACATCACCGCGAATACCCGGTAAAACTGTGAACAGAAACCGCCGCTGACCTGCACGAACGCGGTCCCGGATGCATCCGGTTGGGAATGCGGAAATTGCGCTCACCCAGCGGATTCGCGTAGCTACCTTGCTGCTGTTCATGGGTGCCGGCGAGGCCGGGACCCCTCCGCCCCAAGGAGGTAGCACGCATGCGCTTGTTGCGAAGATCCGCACCGTTCATGGTCGCGGCGCTGGCCGCGTTCGCCGTCACCGCGGCGACGGCATCGGCCGGGTCGGCCGCGCCGGAGCCCGAAGGCCGCGTCGTCAGCGTCGCCGAGAAGCCGGTCGCCGGGACGTATCTGGTCACACTGACACCGAACCGCCAAGCGGTGGCGTCGGCCGCGGCGACCGAGAAGGCGGCCGGCGCCCTGGCCGATCGGTACGACGGACGCCTGGGCACTGTCTTGACCAAGACGATGCGCGGCTTCGTCGTCCGCGATCTGTCCGAGCAGCAGGCGCGCCGGCTCGCGGCGCACCCGGACGTCGCTGAGGTCCGGCAGAGTGGAACGGCCCGGCTCGGAACCGCCAACGGGCCGGGCGGCACCCAGAGCAACCCGCAGAACTGGGGCCTGGATCGCATCGACCAGCGTGACCGGCCGCTCGACAGCAAGTTCACCTACCCCAACGACGGGGCCGGTGTGACGGCGTACATCGTCGACACCGGGATCCGCTACAGCCACCAGGAGTTCGAGGGCCGGGCCAAGCTCGGCGTCGACCTGTTCGCCACCCCGAACGGTGGCAACGACTGCAACAACCACGGCACCCACGTGGCCGGCATCGTCGCCGGCAGCACCCGGGGCGTGGCGAAGAAAGCGAACCTGGTCTCGGTCCGGGTCCTCGGCTGTGACGGACAAGGCGAGGACGTCGTCGTGGCCGAGGCCGCGGAGTGGCTCGCGAAGAACGCCGTCAAGCCGGCCGTGGCGAACCTGAGCGTGTACACCGGTGACCCGGACATCGCGGTGAACGCGATCCGCGGTTCGATCGCCGCCGGCGTCCAGTGGGCGCTGATCACCGGCAACAACGGTGGCAACGCCTGCAGCTACGGCCCTGGCGGTCAGATGACCGAAGCCCTCACGGTTGCCAACGCGACCAGCAGCGACACTCGGGCCGGCGACTCCAACGCGGGCAGCTGCATGGACCTGTGGGCCCCCGGCTCCGGGATCAGCTCGGCCTTCCGCGGCAGCGACTCGGCGTACGGGAACTTGAGCGGTACGTCGATGGCGGCACCTCACGTCGCCGGGGCGATGGCATTGCGGCTGCACGACGCGCCGAGCAGCACCCCGGCGCAACTGCACCAGTGGGTGATGGACAACGCCAGCACCGGCAAGATGTCGGGAATCCCGTCGGGCTCCCCGAACAAGCTCCTGTATGTGCCGAACACGCCGCCGGCCACTGACGACTTCTCGATGGCCGCCAACCCCGCCGCGGTCAGCGTCGACCCCGGTAGCTCGGTGACCACCACGATCGCCACCACGGTGACCCGCGGCGCGGCGCAGACCGTGCAGTTGTCCGCCAGCGGTTTGCCGTCCGGCGTCACCGCGTCGTTCGACCCGGCATCGGTCACCGCCGGCAACTCGTCGCGGCTCACCCTCACCGCCGCCGCCTCAGCCAGTCCGACCCGGGCTACGGTCACGGTGACCGGCACGGGCGCGGTGACCCGTACGACGACCGTCGGCCTCACCGTGAACGGCGACGTCGCCGACGACTTCTCGCTGAGCGCCGACCCGTCCTCCGGATCGGTGACGCCCGGCAACTCGGTGACCACCACGGTGCGGGCGACCGCCACGAGCGTGGCCCCCGTCACCACCGGTCAGTCGAAGACCGCGATGCGGGAGCAGAGCAGCGCCGGACCGGGCTCCGGTGCAGGAGTCGTCGGTGGCACGTTGACGACTGTCGGCAAGTACCCGTTCATCATCTCCCAGCACCGCGTCGGCGGTGCCCGTCCGACCGAGCAGTCGTGCACCGGCACGGTGGTCGCGCCCCGCAAGGTGCTGATCGCGGCGCACTGCAAGTTCGCGGCGGGTGAGAAGTACCTGGTCTACGGCCGCGACGACCTGGCCGACACCAGCAAGGGCGTCCGGATCGGGATCCAGGAGTACCTGACCCACCCGAGCTACGACGCGAACGACGGCTGGCGGAACGGCTTCGACGTCGCCGTGATCACCACGACGGCCGACATCCCGACCCCGGCCGGCATGGCCTACCCGTCGGTCGCCAAGTCCGGCGACACCCTGGCCCTCGGCACTCGCGGTACGGCGGTCGGGTACGGCAAGAGCGACTCGCAGGACGCTCAGCGCAACACCAAGCTGTACGAGGCCGTGCTGCCGACTGTCGACGGTCAGAACTGCGGCTCCTACGCCGGGCACTTCGACGACCGGTACATGATGTGCAGCGGCTTCGCCAGCGGCGGCCCGAGCCTCTGCCAGGGCGACAGCGGCGGTCCGTACCTTCACAACGGCAAGATCTACGGCGTCTTCTCCTGGCTGCGCACCGACTGCGCGACCTACCAGGCCCACGGCAAGCTGTGGGGCGTGATGGGCGACTGGGCCAACGAGCAGCTCGGCACGACCGAGCCGCCGGCCGGTGAGGTCACACTGACCGCCAGCGGCCTGCCGAGTGGCGCCACCGCGTCCTTCAACCCGTCGAAGATCGACCTCGGTGGCAGCTCGCAGCTCACCATCAGCACCTCGGCCTCCACCCCGGCCGGGGACTACACGATCACCGTGAGCGGCAGCCGCGACTCGGTGACCCGGCAGGCGACGTACCGGCTGACCGTCACCGGAGGGTCGACCACTCTCTCGCTGGCCGACCCCGGCGTCCAGACCTCCGTCAAGGGCCGCCCGGTCAGCCTTCAACTGAGAGCTTCCGGTGGCAGCGGCGGGAACCGCTTCACTGCCACTGGGCTGCCGGCCGGACTGTCCGTCAACCAGTCCACCGGTCTGATCAGCGGAACCCCGACGGTCACGACCAACTACCGCCCGGCAGTCCGAGTCACCGACAGCTCCGGCGCCACGGCGTCGGCCAACTTCTACTGGTTCATCTTCCCGTACTGATAGTGGACATGTCCCGAGCCGGTGCCACACCGGCTCGGGACATCGGCTGGAAACCCGGTTCGGGTCTCGCAATCGGGGTACCGACTCCTCCTCGACCGAGAGGAGCTTGAAGATGGAACCCACCACTGGGCACCCGGACAGCAGCGAGAACGAACAGGAATCGGCTGAGCCGACCGAGTTCGGTACGCCGGCGGCGGGCACCGGCCGGACCGGCGATGAGCGGCTCGTCTATCCCAAGGCGGCCGGTGAGCGCGACCCCGACCTGGCAGCCGATCCAACGGTCGCAGGGGACGCGCCGATGGGACAGCCCACCACGGATCCGGACTCACCCACACCCTGACAGGCGTTTCGGTACGCCTGGCGAGCTTGTTGCTCGAGGCAATCGGACACTCGCGGGAGATGGTGAACCGGCTATTACTCGGGGGCGCGCTGGGTACTGGCAGTCATGCGTCTGGGTGTTCTCGACCTCGGTTCCAATTCCGCGCAGTTGCAGATCGTGGATGTGGCTGCGGGTGCGCCGCTGTTGCCCGCGCTGGCGGTGAAGAAGCCGACGTTGCTCGGCGAGGAGATCACCGCCGACGGAGCCCTCAGCCCGGAGGGAGTCAGCCGGGTGGTCGAGGCTGTGGTCCAGTCGATAAGGCGCTGAACGTCGAAGAGGTCGAGCTGTGTCCCTGGGCGCTGCGGGAGGGGATCATCCTGCGCCATCTGGAGCGCACCACCGGCCAGACCGAGCTCTCGCTGCAACCAGTGGTTCCCCGCGTTGGGCACAAAGCCACCGTGACGCCCCTCAGACCATCCGACCCCGCGCGCCCCTGACCGGCTGACCTGTAAGTGCACTTGGCGTTGCCCGCCCGTACCGCGGTCTGGGCAATCGGTGGGCAACCTGATGCCAGGGGTTGCCGGGGACGGCTGCGGCCTCGATGGTGAGGCGGTCATCTCCACCGCCCCAGGAGGAAGCGCCATGAAACACGTTCTGACCGGCGGACTGCTCGCCACCCTGATCCTCACACCGGCGGCCGCGGCGGCCGCACCTCAGCCGACGCCGACCGACGCCCAGCCCGCGGCGCAGAGCTACCAGGCTCAGCGCGCGACTGTCTCCGCCGAGCGCAAGGCCGCTGCACAGGCCGCGGCCGACTTCGACACGATGGCCGGAGTCCGGCCGGTACTGCGGGTGCCGTTCCGTTGCGGTGAAAACTGGTCCGGTGCCAGCCGCGGCGGCCACAGCCCGTCGTACTGGTCGCTGGACTTCAACTGGGGTGCCGGCGACGCCGATCTGGGCAAGCCGGTGAAGACCAGCAAGGCCGGCACGGTGGTCCGGTCGGCGTTCGACGCCGGCGGGTACGGCAACTACATCGAGATCGCACACGGCGAAGGCTGGCACACGCTCTACGCGCACCTGCAGAACCGGGCCGTCGGCGTCGGAGCCCGGGTCAGTGACAGTGCGCAGATCGGCCGGGTCGGCGGCACCGGAAACGTGACCGGGCCACACCTGCACTACGAGCAGATCCGCGACGGCGTGGTCGTCGAGGCCCGCTTCGGCCAGTCGACCTGGGCGCAGTACCCCGGCCCGGCGACGTACAGCCGCGGCTCCGACTGCTGACCATCGCGCCAGGCTCCCGGGAGGCCGCCACAGGCCGTCCCGGGAGTGCGCGATCCGGTCACCGTTCTTCCTGCGCAGGCCGGATTCCGACGGAGTACGGTGGAGTCGCCGGTGGCCTTTCGTTCCCAGCAATCAGCTGAGGCATCCTTCGGTTCTCACGAGCGCAGCCTGCCGTATCGCGGCCGTGGCTGGGATCGGACCGAAGCGATGGAGCTTCCAGAACTCGTCGCCGTGATGGACCGGGTCGCGCTGTCGCTGCGGTTTCCGATGGACCTCGCGGTCCGCAGCGACGAGCTGCAGTACGAACTCGGCGAAGGACCCTGCCTGGACGCCGTACTGGAGGAGCCGATCGTGCAGGTCGACGACGTCCGAACGGACCCGCGCTGGCCGCTCTACGGGCCTCGCGCGGCGAACGAGTTCGGCCAGTTGGCGGGCGGTGGTGAGTATCGGCGCGCAGCTCGCGTTCCAGTTCCGTGCCGAACCGGATGTGCGCGGCGGCTTCAACCTCTACTCCGAACGAGCCCACGGGTTCAGCGCTGAAGACCGGCAGTTGGCTCTGCTGTTCGCGAACCTCGCCGCCACCGCTCTTGGCTGGAGTCGCCAGGACCGAACGATGCATCAGGCGCTGGACAGCCGGACCATGATCGGCCAGGCGGTCGGTATCGTCGTCGAGCGCTACCAGCTCGATTCCGAGCGCGCCTTCGCCTTCCTGATCCGGACCTCCCAAGCAGGCAACATCAAACTCCACGAAGTCGCGAGTGGCATCGTCTCCGAGGCTGTGGCCAAAGCGCGGCAGTAGCGAAGCGGTCGGGCAAGCCTTGATCCGGCCGGCGGCCGGAGAGTTGTGTCAGGAGCGGACGCCCTTGTTGCCGATCCAGACGCACGCCGCGACCAGGGCTCCCATCCCGGCCAGCCAGCCCCACGCGCCCTCGGCGAACGGGCCGATCCGCCCGAGCCCGAACCCGCCGTAGTCCGGCTGCTGCTCGAGGCTCTCGATGTACGCGATGATGTCGCGCTTGTCCTGCGGCTGGAGTACCTGTTCGGAGAACACCGGCATCTGCTGCGGACCGGTCAGCATCGCCTCGTAGATGTGCCGCGGGGAGCTGTCCATCAGCGACGGCGCGTACCGGCCGTTCGGCAGTGCCCCACCGCGGCCGGCGAAGTTGTGGCACGCCGTGCAGTTGGTCCGGAACAGTTCCCCACCGCGCGCCACCTCTTCCTGAGTGATGTTGTCGATGTTGTACGCCGACTCCGCGGGAACCGCCGGCCCCTGCCCGAGGGACGCGACGTACGCCGCGAGCGCCTCGACTTCCTCGTCCTCGTACGTAGGCGGCTTCTGCGGGATCTGCGCGCCCGGTTGCACCGCAGGCATCCGGCCCGTGCCGACCTGGAAGTCCACCGCCGCGGCACCGACCCCGATCAGTGACGGCCCGGCCAGCCGGCCTTCACCGTTGTTCGCTCCCTCACCGTTCAGTCCGTGGCAGCTCGAACACCCCACGGCGAACAGCCTCCGGCCCTCCTCGATCTGCTGTGACTGCGCGGGGGTCGGGTCGGCCGCGACGGCCGACTGGTCCGGTACCAGCGCGGAGTAGCCCGCGCCCACGACCAGCAAGCCGGCAAACACGACCACGAGACCTGCCGCGCGTCCGCGCCGCCATCCAGCCAATCGCCCCATCGCTCCTCCTCGCCCGACCGGTTGCCAGCGCGTGGTTCCCCGGCGGATCGCTTGCAAACCCGGTCGAGGTCGAGGCGCTTTCGACCCGGTTGACGGGAGGTGTCGGCGGTGTGGCCCGGGGTACAGGCGTCGTCCGGTCGTACTCCGCTGACCCGCATGAAAGGCAGGCTGATCATGGAGCTGCCGTACCTGCTCGAGGTGATGGAAGACGTTTCCACGTCCTTGCGGTTCCCGATGGATCTCGACGACACGTTGGGCGTGATCACCGCCGGTGCCGCCGAGTCGGTGCCCGGAGTGGACTTCGTCAGCATCTCGATCACCGGGAAGGACGGCCGGATCCACACCCTCGCCCCGACCGACGAACTGGCGCTGCGCGGGGACGAGTTGCAGTACCAGTTGGGCGAAGGCCCGTGCCTGGACGTCGTCCTCGACACCCCGGTGGTCGAGGTCGAGGACATCGCCACCGATCTGCGCTGGCCGACGTACGGACCGCGGGCCGCGAAGGAGCTCGGCATCGGATCACAACTCGGCTTCCAGTTCCACGCCGAACCGCACGCCCGTGGCGGCGTCAACCTCTACTCAACGCGATCCCACGAGCTGACAGTCGAGTCCCGCCTGCTGGGCGGACTGTTCGCCAACCTGGTAGCGGTCGCCCTGAGCTGGAGCCGCGAGCACGCGTCGCTCAACGAAGCGCTCACCAGCCGCGCCCGGATCGGGCAGGCGATCGGCGTCGTGATGGAGCGCCACCGCCTGGACAGCGACCGAGCCTTCGCCTACCTGGTGCGCACCTCGCAGACCGGCAACATCAAACTGCGTCAGGTCGCCGACGGCATCGTCGAAGACGCGAGCCGGGCAGCCCGGTAGCGCGTACGAAGGGGTTGTCCGTGCAGCCACGGTGGCAGACACCGAGCACAGCGACCACCTCGGCGTATTGCGCTTCGACTTCGGATCTGGTGTCGAGATCACGTTCTGCCAGACGAGTTTCAGGACCGCGTTCGACGTCAGACTTCCGACGATCACGTTGGTCGTTCGCCTCGGCAGAGAGACGACAACCTCGACCGCGCCTGCTCGACTTGGCTGGGCAGCGGAGAGTCAACATCTGTCGGCGCTTGCAGTTATGGTTTGCATCCTCACCAAGGGAGATTCATGAGCGACGCAGACACCCAGCCCGTGCCCGTTTGGACGCTGGCCACAGCCGGCACCTCCAGTATTCCGGCGTTGGCAGACGAGGGCATGCTCACTCCGGAGCGTCTGACCGAGCTTCGTACGGCGCTCGCCGCCTTCTCGTCGGTTCCTTTGGTAACCCTGGAGGCCCATCCGTTGACGAAGAGACGCGGTCGAGCGGCGGGTTTGCCGCTCGACGCCATCAGCCCTCTCGCGCAGGAGCTCTCGCGCCTGGTGGCAGCGAATGCGAAGAACGTGTCTGCGGTCGCGAAGGTCGCGGAATCCGGTGAGGTCCTCTACCGGATGGTGGTGCCGGCAAAGGTAGCCGCACAGCTCGGCAAAGGCCTCGTGAAGCCAATGGCGTCCAAGGCTGTCGCGAACGGGGTGTACGGCACCATCGTTGATGCCACCACCAACGTAGCGGTCGCGAAGGCAACCATGATCCCCGTCGGAAAGGCAGCCACCGGCACCGCGGTCGCCGGCACCGCCGCAGGAGGTGTCGCTGCGGGAACTGCGTTCACTGTCGCCGCGCCTTTGGTTTTGATGGCGATCGCGGTCGCGGCGAGCGCGTACGCCGATCAGCAGCGGCAGAAGGCGATCGAGCACATCGCCGACCTGCTGGAGAAGCTGAACGACGACAGATTGGAGCAGGAGCGCAGCGAGCTCGATGGTTGCCGCGACGCCATCGACAAGGCCACCGCGCTGCTGCTGGATCGGGGAAAGGTAGGAGCGTCACTCGGCCTCGACTCGGCTGTCCACGCGATCAGCACGGCGACGGAGAAGGCCGCCCGCCGAGTGCAGAAGTGGGAGGACGCGCTCGGCGCCATCGTCGACAACCGCGTAGAGATCTCCGATCTGGAGGCTGTGTTTGCCGGCATCAGCAAAGACGGCGGGGAGTTCCGTACCCATATCGAACTGGCGGCCCTCGCCATCGCGCTGAAGCGCCGGGTAGTTGTCCTACAGGGTGTGGAGGCCGGTCAGAGCGATCCTGACAACCCGTTCGAGAACTTCGTCCGAAGCCTCCGGGTCGACCATCAGCGGATCGACGAGTTGGAAGCACGCATCGACAACGTCCTGCTACGGCTTTCGGCTCTCGAGTTGCGGCCTCCCCAGGGCCTGATCGACAAGGTCATGACTCGAGGGCAGGTCGATGGCTTGCTCGGGACGTCCTATCGACTCAGAACCCTCGGTGACGGAGTTGCCGCAGCAGCCCCGACGGCAGAAGTCGTGATCGAGATCGAGAAGCACAGCGACGGGACGCTCCTGGTCCTTCCGGCTCACACCGCCTGACGGCAACCCCACGTCCCAGTTTCGGTGATGGTCATCGACGTGATTCGCGCGCCAGGTGCCGGCATTGAATTCGCTAAGCAGCGTTTGCCATCATGAGGATCGCTTGCGGCTCAGGGTCGGCACCCGCGTTCCACCACGGTGCCCCACCGAAGCGCTCGAACTTCTCGCCGGCCGCCTGCAGGACCGCCGGTGCAGCCTGGGTGACTTGGGCGATCCACTGCAGCAAGGAGTCTGTTGTCTGGAAGTAGTCCCAATGCATCTTGGTTGCCCAGAAGAGCTGCCAGTCATGGTCGGTTTGGCCCGGCACGAGCCAGAAGTAGCCAGCGACGAAGGTTTTGTTCAGATCTGCTACCGCCTCGACCAGTTCAGGCGACAACTGGAGCCCGCTACGGATTCCAGCCGAGAGACGTGCGACCGATCCGCCGTACGTGAACACCACACCAGGTGGGCACCACGTGAGGTTTCCGAATCCCAAGGTTCCCCATTGCCCCGGTTCCGGGTACAACTGTCGCAGTACGGCGTGCAGGTACGATTCGAAGACATCTTTCATTGCTCTCCTTCAGCGAGGCATGCAGGCCGGTGAACTCAGGGCCTGCATGCCTCTGTTGTCGTCGTCCGAGTACTCCGCTGATTCGGTCCACGATCACAGATTCTCCTTCTACGGCGTGGACCGATCAGAACCGCGTACGGTGGCCTCTATCTCCCTTGCGACGTCTCACTCGCACGACGCCTGGACTCGGCGATCAGCGCTTTCTTTCGCTCTTCTTCTGCCCTGGCGCGAAGCCGTTCCTGCTCGCGCGCGTACTTGTTCAGTTGAGCCTGATCGGCTTGGCGGCCCGGCAAACGCTGACGGCTGACGGCTGACGAAGCGCTTGCGTCACTTGCTTTGTGGGCACTTCGGAATCTGTGAGCAGCGGTGGTCGGAAAAGTTGTTGGTACGAGCTTCCTTGCACCAGGCGCACTGACACGTACAGGCCATGATTGACTCCCAAGTTTGCTGAGACGATCTCTTCAGAGTTGCCACGAGGACACCGCCGAACTTCAGCAATAGTTCGTGACACTGGTACCTGACGGACAGACGTCCAGTGCGACCGGACGGCCTTTGCGGTCAGTTCAGCACCATTTCCCTCCGCAACAGGCCTGTGTGGCGGTGACCGCACATTACGAGAGGTCGATTCCCTTGTTACCGTCCTGGCGGCTTTCACGGTGAGCGAGGGCGCGTTGCTGTCGTTGACGAGGCGGCGACCCGGTGGGCGGCTACCTCGGGGAGCACGAAGGGTTTCCGTGCGGCGCAACCCGTCCGGACGAATTTACCGGCGGTGCAAGCCGCGATCCGGGGTACAGGGCGGTCCGACCCGAACGTGAGAGGAGCAGGAGATGCCCGAGCAAGCCGGGAACCAGACACCCGACACCCCTGACGTGAGCGAGACCGAGCTGCGGGACCTGAAGGTCGACCAGCTCCGGCAGGAAGCGAAGGACGCCGGTGTCGCCAACAGCTCGACCTTGCGCAAGGACGAACTCGTCCGCGAGGTGGCCAAGGTCCGTGGCGGCGCAGGCGAGGGCGCCGAGACGGAAGAAGACGCGGGCCCGGACGGCGGGCGGCTCAGGACAGGCGACCAGACGTCCCGGTCGCTGAAGTACTCCCAGAACGTCACTTCCCCGGACGACGAGCCCGAGCGACCCGGACGGAGCCTCGCCACCACCCACCATCAGGTCATCAGGCAATGGGCCGAGCAGCGCGGCGCCAGTCCTGCCACGGTGGCAGGCACCGAGCACGGCGACCACCTCGGCGTACTGCGCTTCGACTTCGGCTCCGCCGGCGACGACCTGCGCCAGGTCTCCTGGGACGAGTGGTTCGCCACGTTCGACGAGCGACGGCTGAACTTCATCTACCAGGAGGAGACCAGCGACGGAACCCAGAGCAACTTCTTCCGGCTGGAGAGCCCCGACCGCGAAGACGCCTGAGTCCGCACCAGCCGGCCGGACGGTGCGGGCCGGGCATCCGCATCCACCCCGGGCTCCTGCAGTTACGCCAGCGGGGCTGCGGAGGTGTCGACGCAGATGATTCCCTTGTTGCCGTCCTGGTCGGCGATCACGGTGAGCGAGGGCGCGTTGCTGTCGTCGACGACTGTTCCGCCTGCGGCGACGGCGGCGGCGACTCGTTGGGCGGCTACCTCGGGGGGCACGTAGACCTCGAGGTGGAAACGCTGGCCGGGGGTGTCCTCGTCGTTGGCGTCGCCGAACCACAGGTTCGGTACGCGGCCGGTGGCGTCCCGGATCTCGTCGCTGGGGGTTCCGCGGCCCTGGGCGTCGGCGTCTCCGGTCAGGAGCGCGGCCCAGACGGGGGCGATGGTGGCGGAGTGTGCTGTGTCGAGGCCGAGTTCGATGACGCTGACCGAGGCCGGCGCCGCGCCGAGTTTGTGGTCGGCGGCGAGGTCGGTGATCCGGCGCGCGAGATCGATGTCCTGCTGGGTCACCCATTCGACGACGTACTCGGTGCCGTCGTCGTCGCGGTAGATGGCGTCGTCGGTGCTCAGTTTGAGATCGACGTACCCGTTGCCGATCGACACCCGCGGGTGGTGGCCGAGGGTGTCGCCGGCCTCGGCCACCGCGGCGACGAATCGGGCGCCGGTGCTGAAGTCGTCGATCTCGTAGCGGGCGTGCAGGCCTTGGGCCAACTTGCGCCAGTCGGTCAGGTTGGCCTCGGCGATCTTCTCGCCCTTCAGCATGTCCATAGCCGCGGAGCGTATCTCTGATTCGGCCGCGGCGCAGTGGGCCGACCTTCAACAGACAACCCGCTGTTGATCGAGCAACAATCTGGGGGCAGATCAGGTCTGCGGACGTAGATCGTCCGCTTCTGCTGCTTACGATCGGCGGCATGACGACAGGTGACCACTCGATTCAGCCGTTGACCGCTCGTACCTGGGACGCGTTCGCCGGGCTGGTGGAGCGGCACAACGGGATCTTCGGTGGATGCTGGTGCATCTACTTCCAGCCCGACTGTGCCGAGCGGGGGCAGGGGTACGAGGGCAACCGGGCGCTGAAGAAGCAGTTGGTGGAGGCCGGGCAGGCTCACGCGGCGCTGGTGATGGTCGGTGACGAGGCGATCGCGTGGGCGGAGTACGGGACTCCGGACGAGCTCCCGAACATCCATCACCGCAAGCAGTACGACGCCGAGGCCGACCTCGTTCCCGACTACCGCATCACTTGCATCTTCGTCGACAAGCGCCACCGCAGGCAGGGCTACGCCAAGGTGGCGCTGGCCGGTGCGCTGGACCTGATCGGAGCGCAGGGTGGCGGGGTGGTCGAGGGATATCCGCACGAGATCGGCGAGAAGAGGATGAGCAACTCCTTCGTCTACAACGGCACCCGCACGATGTACGAGGAGGCCGGCTTCGAGTTCGTCCGCGCCAAGGGGATGAAGAACACGGTCATGCGCCGTACGGTTCAGCCGGGCAAGGTTGCCGCGAGTTGAGCGAAACGGTCCGACTACGCTGACTCGGCCTTCAGACAGGTTGCGATCGCAGCAGCCAGGTCGGCGGCTTCCCAGCTGTGCTCGGAGCCGGGGAGCTCGACCACCTCGGCGTCGGTGAGGCTCGTGGCGATCGAGCTCGCGGCCTCGCGGAAGAAGTCGAATGCTTCGCGTCCGAGCAGCACCGTCGTCGGTACGTCGATGCTCGCCCACAAGCGATCGCGAGGACTTGACTGGGTCCAGGCCAGGGCTTCCGCGTCTCCGACGAGCGTCGGCGCCATTTGCGCATAGGCCGGCCAGTCGGGCCCGTTGCGAATGCCGTCGTACCACTGCGGTGGCATTCCTTCCATGAAAGTCGCCACGATCCGCTCCGCGTCGTCGGTCCCCACCGCGGAGCGGAGACGCTCGAGGAACTCGGCGCCGTCCGTGCCTGACTCAGGTCCCAGTGGCGGCTCCCAGAGAACAAGATCGGTGATGCCGGGCACGGATGTAGCCGCCGCGAGGGCGATCGCGGCGCCAGAAGAGCTGCCGTACAGAGCGCCGGCGCCGCCGACCTGCTCGACCAGGGCTCTGACCGCTTCGATCTCCGCATCGAGCCCGAACGCCCCCGCCCCGGTGCTCTGCCCGCGGCCAGGGCGGTCGTAGTTGACGGCCGTGAGCCCTCGCCGGGACAACTCGTCGGTCAGGGCCCGCGTCGGCTCATCGACGGCGCGGAACTGCATCGCGCCCCCGATCAAGATCACCGGGTGCCCCTCGCCTGCTCGCTCGTAAGCGATCCGCCCAGCGGTGCCGGTACTGAGAAACTCGGTCACGGTGATTCCTCTCGTCGCTCCTACGTACGCCGGTACGTCGGTGCCGATCTTCTCCTCGCGACATCAGCGCAGGACTCGACCACAAGTCAGCGCGCAGTGCGCTACCGCGGAACGATCTCGCTGCGCCCTTGCCATGAGCCGTGCTCGGAGAGCGGCCGGAAGCGCAGGGTGGCGAACTCGTGGTGGAAGTCTTTGCGCCGGCGCTCGGCCATCGCCACGGCATGACGATCGGGCGCCGCGACGGAGCTGTGGCCATGCACCATCTCTTCCATCTCCCGTACGGACCGCCAGACCGAGAACGTGGAAATCGTCCGTGGCGGGCGCATCGCGGCGAGTGCCAGCGTGGTTCCCGGGTGGTCGCGGACCAGGCGTTCGACCGGCTTTCCCCATTTGAGGAACCGCGGCACTTCGAGCAGGCGCATCCGGGCCAGCGTGACCGCGACGACGGGTTCGGCAGGGTCCCACTCCCCCGCTCTCGCCGGCAGGTCGGGCAGCGCCGCCAGCCGCGACCAGCGGCGCAGGAACTGCATCCGCACGTGCCAGCCCGCTGCCAACTGGCGGCCCAGCGGGTCGTCCGCCAGGAAGGTCTCGATCGCCGCCTCGTCCTCCCACCGCGCGAACATCGCCATCCGGCGCAACTGCATCCGGGCCGGCGAGATGGTCGCGGCTCCGAGGCGCATCAGCGCCAGGCATTCGGCGTACCGCAGACCGGGCGTGGCAGCTCCGGTCGGCGCCTTCCACAGTGCCCCCGCCGTCGTCGTCGGACGGAGCTCCGCGAGGTGGAACGTGAAGATCGTCATCGTCGGGCAACTGTGCCACGCGAGAGGTTCGGGGGAAGACCGCCCGAACTGCCCTCGGTACGGCGGCCCGGTGTCCCTGTCGATCGCGGTCAGCAGCGTGCTTCGGCCGCCGCACTTGTCCGCGACCAGGTGCTCGAAGCCTTGCCAGGTCCGGCCGCGGACCTGTGCGGCCCGGTCGAGTGCTGGACGGTCGGAAGTCCTCTCGCGAAGGGTAGGTCTCTCTGAACTCGATACGGTTCCGGCCGGGAAAGTTGTCGGAAACCTAGTGAGCGGTTCGTAGCAGGTGTGAGAGGCCGGTGACGGGCCGGTTCGAAACGAGGAGTACTGCGGTGGAGAACGTGGCGCGGCGGCTCAAGGATCTGTTCGTACCGATCCACGAAGTCGCCTACATGTCCGATGAGCCGACCGAGGAGTTGCAGGCACTCGGGTACGAGGGCTTCTGGCCGTTGTACTTCGCCTCGCGGTCGGCGCCGCTCGGACGGGTGCCGGCCGAGGTGGTGGACGCCTTGTTCTACAACTTCGCGCCGGGCGAGGTCGCCGCGTGTATCCCGAGCGTGTGGGAGGTCGCCACGCCGGACGCCGTCCTCGCTGCCCGGCAGCGCGGCTGCGTCGCGGCGCTCCGCGGGATCCTGGGCGAACTGGCCGACAGCCCGGTGATCGCGCGCGCCGCCGAGCTCGCCACCAGAGCGGCGTACCACGCACCGATCGAGGGCAGACTCCTGTACGCCGGGCTGCGTTCGCTGCCGATCCCCGAAGAACCGCTCCCCCGTCTCTGGCACGCGGCCACCCTGCTGCGCGAGCACCGCGGCGACGGTCACCTGACCGCTCTGGTTGCGGCCGGCATCAACGGGCAGGAATCGCACGTGCTGCAGGCGCTCTACTGGGACATGAAGCCGCGAGACTTCGGCCGGCTCGATCCGCTCACCGACGACCAACTGGACGCCGTGGTCGACGGTCTCCGGTTGCGCGGGCTGGTCGACGGCGAAGGCTGGTTCACGCCGGCCGGACGCAAGCTCAGGGTCGAGATCGAGGAGCTCACCGACAGGCTGGCCGCACCGGCGTACACGTGTCTGGAGCCGCACGAGGTCGAAGAACTCGTCACCGGCCTCGGCCCGATGGTCGCGAAGATCAACGCCGCCCGGCCGTTCTAGCCGAGCAGCACCAGCAGGCAACCGTCGTACCAGTCACGGCATTCCAGCGGGAACGGGTTCACATTGCGGAGTACGACACCGGGTCGTCGCGGTTGCCCTGACCACATCGGCCGGCTTCCGGCGGGAATGCACGGCGGACGGCTGGGTACCGAGCGGGTGCCTCCTCGGTGGGGCGCGGCAGCTGATGGTGTCGAAGAAGCGGACCGTGGTGGCTGTCGTTCAACGGCAAGGACGGTGTGTGACCGTGTCCTTCTTTCCCAACCTGAACCTGGGCCGAAAGCCCGCTGGTGAACAACTGACGGGCGTTCCCGTGCTTTCGCCGGGACGCCATCGCAGCGCCGCCAACGGCGCGTGCTTCATGGAGTTCGCGTCGTTCCTGGCGGGTGAGCGGTGGTCCGATCATCCGGCTTGTACGCATCCGCTGCTCGCCGCGCTGGCCCGGGAGGTCAACGACTGCACGACCGACGAGGGGCGCGGTGCGCTGGTTCCGTTGATTCCGTCGGTGGTCGGTCTGACCAGCGAGGATCCGCGGTTGGTGCCGGCGCTGGTGGTGCGGTGCGTGGGCACGGCGATGGAGTCGGCCTCCGCGGCGGATCAGTTCGTTCTCGTGGTCGCGTTGGTTCGGGCCGAGCAGGTGCTGGCGGAGCTGGAGCAGGCGGCCGGCGGGGACTCGCGCCCGCCGGAGGTTGCCGTGCCGTCGGAGGTTCGGCGCCGGGCGGCGGCCTTCCTCGGGTCGCGCCCGCATCCGCGGCGCACGGCGTACGAGAACCGGGCAGCGCCGCGTTCGATCGCCGCCGCGGTTCGGGCGATCGTCCGGTCCGGTTCGTCGCGGACCGACGCTTTGCTGCGGCGGCTGCTGACCGAGGCGATCGACGAATGCCTGCGGTGGCAGGACAAGCTGGAGCCGGATCGGCGTACACGAGTGGCCGGAGCAGCTGCAGACGCCGCGTGCGGTGACAGCAGCGGGCGCGTGCCCGGCGCTGTCACCGCACGGTGAGGTCAGCCGGCCGGGAGGAAGACCGAGCGGATGTTCCCGTCGGTCTTGTCCTTGAACATCTGGTACCCCTTCGGGCCGTCGGTCAGCGGCATCGTGTGGGTGGCCAGGTGTTCGGTGACCAGCTCGCCGCGGGCCATCCGCTCCAGCAGCATCGGGATGTAGCGCTGCCCGTGCATCTGCGCGCCGCGGACGGTCAGGCCCTTGTTCATCATCGCGCCGAGCGGGAACTTGTCCACGAAACCCGCGAAGACGCCCAGGACGAAGACCGTTCCGCCCTTGCGGCAGTTGTAGATCGCCTGCCGTACCGCGGTCGGGCGGTCGGTCTGCAGCCGCAACTGCTGCTTCACCTGGTCGTAGCCGAAGGACAGCCCAGGACTGTGGGCCTCCATCCCGACCGCCTCGATGCAGACGTCGGGCCCACGGCCACCGCTGCGCTCCTTGAGGTCGGCCGTGACGTCGGTCTGCTCGTAGTTCAGCGTCTCGCAGCCGATCTGCCGGCGAGCTGACTGCAGCCGGTAGTCGAAGCGGTCGATGATGATCACCTGCTCCGCGCCGAGCAGCATGGCGGCCCGGGCGGCCATCTGGCCGACCGCGCCGGCTCCCCAGACCGCGACGACATCACCGCCCTTGACGTTGCCCAGGTCGGCCCCCATCCAGCCGGTCGGGGCGGAGTCGGAGGCGAACAGGGCGCGCTCGTCGCTGACCTCGTCGGGCACCTTGAAGGCACCGATGTCGGCGAACGGCACCCGGATGTACTCCGCGTGGCTGCCGGCGTTGCCACCCATCGCGTGGGAGTAGCCGAAGCAACCACCGGGGTTGGCGCCCCACAGCAGGTCGGTGATCCCGGGATTCGTGTTGCCGTTGTCGCAGCAGGAGTACAGCTCGTTCTTGCAGTACCAGCACTTGCCGCAGGAGATGAACGAGCACACGACGACCCGGTCGCCGACCTGATGGCGGCGTACCTCGGATCCCACCTCGACGACCTCGCCGACGAACTCGTGACCGAGCACGTCGCCCTTCTCCATGAACGGGATGTACCCGCCGAGCAGGTGCAAGTCGGAGCCACAGGTGACCGTCCGGCTCACCTTGACGACGACGTCACCCGGGTTCTGGATCTGCGGGTCGGGGACCTCTTCCACGCTGGTCTCGTTGACACCGGTCCACAGCAGCGCCTTCACAGCCGCCCCTCCCCACGAGCACCGGCAGTCGCCTTGCGCAGCCCGGCGTTCAGCCCGGTGGGCTGGGTGGTGGAGTTGCGGTCCGGCTCCAGTACGTACCCGACCTCGAGCAGTTGCTTGGCCTCCCGCAGCGCGCGCCGAAGGTCTTCCACCGACGGCTCGTTCCTGCCGGTACGCCGAAGCCGCGCCGCCACCTCGGTGCCCTTGTCGCCCGGCGCGGTCGTCAGCCGAATCTCGACCGCGTCGCCGAGCTCGGCCAGCGGTTCGGGAAGCGCCGGCTCGATCTCCTCGATCGGCCGGTAGACCGTCACCACCCGCCAGCGCTCCGGGTCGACCGTCGGCGTGCCCGGCCAGCCGCTGGGTGCCCGCTCGAGCACCTTCCGTACCGCGACAGCACCGGTCGCAGCCACCACCATGGCCGTGTTCCTGATCCGTGAGTTCATCCGCGAAGCCCTCCGCATCGTTCCTCGCCGCCCCTCCTGGCGGCGAGAAACGGGCCGGTACCCCGCCCCTCCCGCTATGGACCGGAGCAGCGTCGATCGGCCGGAAATCGGACGCGCCCGTGCCGGAAATCCCGGCGCCGGCGGCCGGGAGTCAGCCCTTCAGACCGGTGAGGTGGTGGTAGGCGTTGGTCCACTGGAGTTCGCGCTGGAACCCCCGCACGGTGGTCGAGGAGTCGATGACGGCCAGCTCGACCGACAGCATGTCGGCGAAGTCCTCGTAGACCTCGCGGTCGAGCGCTGTCGTCAGGACCGTGTGGTGAGGTGCGCCGGCCACCAGCCATGACTCGGCCGCGGTGGCCAGCGACGGTTCCGGCTTCCAGACCGCACACGCGACCGGGAGCCGCGGCAGGTCCTCGTCGGGCTCCACGACCTGCACGACGTTCGCCGTGAGCCGGAAGCGGCTGCCCAGATCGGCCAGACCGACCACGATCCCGGCGGCGGCATCGGCGGTGAAGCGCAGGCGGACCGGGTCCTCGCGGTCGCCGATGGAGAGCGGATGGATCTCCAGCGCCGGGCGGGTCGAGGTGAGGGAGGGACAGACCTCCAGCATGTGGGCGCCGAGGATCTTCTCCTCCCCCGGCACCAGGTGGTACGTGTAGTCCTCCATGAACGAGGTGCCACCCGGCAGCCCTTCGGCCATCGCCTTACTGCCTCGCAGCACCATCGACGTCTTCCAGTCGCCCTCGCCACCGAAACCGTAGCCGTCGGCCATCAGCCGTTGCACGGCCAGCCCTGGCAACTGGCGTAGTCCGCCCAGATCCTCGAAGTTCGAGGTGAACGCGCCGAACCCACCGGCGGTCAGGAAGGACCGGAGTCCCAGTTCGATCCGTGCGCCGTACCGTAGCGACTCGTGGCGGGCGCCGTCCGGCAGCAACTCGGGCGCGACGGCGTAGGTGTCGGCGTACTCCTCCACCAGCGTTGAGATCTCGGCATCGGTGACCTCGTCGACCACGGTGACGAGATCGTTGACGCTGTAGGTGTTGACCGAGACGCCGAACCTCAGCTGGGCCTCGACCTTGTCCCCCTCGGTCACCGCGACGTCGCGCATGTTGTCACCGAACCGGGCGACCTTGAGCGACCGGAGCTCGGCGACCCCGATCGCGGCGCGAGCCCAGTGCCCTACCCGCTCCTGCACCGACGGCGACTCGACGTGTCCGGCCACGGTCTTGCGCGGCACCTGCAACCGGGACTGGATGTAGCCGAACTCCCGGTCACCATGGGCGGCCTGGTTGAGGTTCATGAAGTCCATGTCGATCGTGGACCACGGCAGCGCGACGTTGGCCTGCGTGTGCAGGTGCAGCAGCGGTTTGCGCAGCGCGTCGAGGCCGGCGATCCACATCTTGGCCGGCGAGAACGTGTGCATCCACGCGATCACGCCGACGCACTCCGGCGTACTGTTTGCCTGCAGCAACAACCGGTGGATCGCGCCGGCGTCCAGCAGCACCGGCTTCCAGACGATCTGGGCCGGCAGCTCGGCGTCGGCGAGCCGCTTGGCCACCACCTGGGACTGTTCGGCGACCTGCTGGAGAGTGCCGGGACCGTAGAGGCCCTGGCTGCCGGTGAGGAACCAGATCTCTCGGGCCGTCTCGCTGGTGTTCACGGGCATGCGGTCCTTCCAGGAGCTGCTGCGGAGAGCTGTCATCGTTGGCCGTACACGTGCTGGTACCGGTCGAAGAGACTGTCGACGGCGGACTGGTCGATCGGGATCGGCCGGCCGAGCTGCCGGGACAGGTGCACCGTCCGGGCGACGTCCTCGCACATCACCGCTGCCTTGACCGCCGCCTTGGCGGTCGGGCCGATGCTGAAGACACCGTGGTTCTGCATCAGCACCGCCGGTGAGCGCGAGTCGCGGAGGGTCTCGACGATGCCGCGGCCGATCGAGTCGTCCCCGATCATCGCGAACGGCCCGACCGGGATCGGGCCGCCGAACTCGTCGGCGCACATCGTCGTGACGCAGGGAACCGGCTCGCCGCGCGCGGCCCAGGCGACGGCGTACGGCGAATGGGTGTGCACCACACCGCCGACCTGCGGCAGCTCGCGGTACACGTAGGCCTGCGCCGCGGTGTCCGAGGACGGCGCGTGCTCACCATCGACGACCCGGCCGTCGAGATCGCAGACCACCATGTTGCCGGGGGTCAGCTCGGAGTAGAGGACTCCACTCGGCTTGATCACCATCAGCTCGTGGCCAGGCACCCGGGCGGACACGTTGCCCGCCGTCCACACCACCAGCCCGTACGCCGGCAGGTGCGCGTGCAGCTCGCTCACCTCTGCCCGAAGCCGCGTAAGAGTCTCTGCGACCGCTGCGACGGCTCTCACTGACTCTCCTCCTTCTGAGGTGCTCCGGCCACAGCAGCCCGGCGAATGGATTTCAGCTTCCGCATCAGCTTGGTCCGGCGGCCGAAGTGCTCGTGCAGTTCGAGGTACAGACCGAACAGCTCGTCGTACGCCGTGGCCCGCGCCTCGTCGGGCAGCTGGACGCCGCGCCTGACCTTGCCCATGCTCTTGGCCGCCGTCGGGACGTCGGGGTAGGCACCGGCGGCCACGGCGGCATGAATGCCCGAACCCAGCGCCGGACCCTGCTCCGAGTCGATGATCGACAGTGGAAGCCTGGTGACATCGGCGTAGATCTGCATCAGCAGTGCGTTCTTGGCCAGCCCGCCGGCGATGATCAGCTCGCGCACCGGTACGCCGCTCTCGGCGAACGTCTCGACGATGACGCGGGTCCCGAACGCGGTCGCCTCGAGCAGGGCGCGATAACAGTCCTCGGGACGCGTGGCCAGCGACTGGCCGACGAGCAGCCCGGACAGTTCGTGGTCGACGAGCACCGACCGGTTGCCGCTGTGCCAGTCGAGCGCGACCAGCCCGTGTTCGGCGACTGCCTGCCCGGCCGCGAGCCGCGTGAGGTGCTCGTGCACCGACTCCCCCGCCGCGGCCGCCGCTTCGTGGTACGACGGCGGTACGGCGTTGTCGACGAACCAGCCGAAGATGTCACCGACCCCGCTCTGGCCTGCTTCGTAACCCCATCGGCCCGCGACGATGCCGCCCTCGACCACCCCACACATGCCCGGCACCTCGCGCAGCGCGTCGGCGCTCATCACGTGGCACGTCGACGTGCCCATGATGGCGACCATCTGTCCGGCGTCCACGGCCTGGGCCGCCGGCGCGGTGACATGTGCGTCCACGTTCCCGACGGCGACCGCTATCCCTTCCGGCAGCCCGGTCCACGCCGAGGCCTCGGCGGTCAGCCGGCCGGCCGCCGACCCGAGCTGACCGATCGGGTGTTCCAGCTTGTCGGCGACGAAACCGCCGAAGCCCGGCGACAGGTGTTCGAGGAAGTCCGTCGACGGATAGCGCCCGTCCTGCAGGATGCCCTTGTAGCCGGCGGTGCAGGCGTTGCGGACGTACTGCCCGCACAACTGCCAGACGATCCAGTCGGCTGCCTCGACCCATCGGTCCATCCGGTCGTAGAGCCGGCGGTCCTCCTCGAACAACTGCAGAGCCTTGGCGAACTCCCACTCCGACGAGATCAGTCCGCCGTACCGCGGCAGCCACTCCTCGCCTCGCTGCCTGGCAAGCTCGTTGATCCGGTCAGCCTGCGGCTGTGCGGCGTGGTGCTTCCACAGCTTGACGTAGGCGTGCGGCCTGTCGGCGAACTCGCCGACCTCGTTCAGCGGCGTACCGTCGGCCAGGCACGGGACCATCGTGCAGGCGGTGAAGTCAGTGGCGATTCCGATCACCGAAGCAGGATCGATGTCTGCCGCGGCGATCGCCGCGGGGACTGCGGTGCCGAGGACCTGACGGTAGTCGTCCGGCACCTGCAGGGCCCATTCCGGTGGCAGCCGCCGGCCGGTTCCCGGCAGCCGGTCATCGATCACGGCATGCGCGTACTCGTGCACTCCCGTGCCGAGTTCGGCTCCGTCGGAGACCCGGACGACGACGGCGCGGCCGGACAGCGTGCCGAAGTCGACTCCGACGACGTAGCGCAGCTCGGAGCTCATCCACAGTCCTTCCTGGTTGCGCCGGACGATCCTTGAGCCAAAGTGTGAGCGTTAACATTGATCACTGTCAAGAACGGCATCCGCGCTGTCTAGGTAGTTGTTAGCGCTAACGAAATCGCCGCTAGCGTCGAGCGGGCCCGGTCTTGGGAGCAGCCGTGGAGTCACGGACGACGAGCGCGGGACGGATCAGCCGGGTCGAGGAACCGGTCTCCCCCTCCAGCGCCCTCAAGGTCAGTTCGACGGCCCGGCGGCCGAGCAGCGAGAACTCCTGGTCGACCGTCGTCAGCGCCGGCCAGAGGTACCGCGCCTCGGGCACGTTGTCGAAGCCGACGACGCTGATCTCGCCGGGAACCTCGCGCCCCTTCTCGTGCAGCGCGTACATCAGCCCCATCGCCATCCCGTCGTTGGCCACGAAGACCGCCGTCACGTCCGGGTCCTCGGCGATCCGCAGTCCTGCCTGGTAGCCACTCTCCGGCGACCAGTCACCGGCGAGCTCAGGCCCGGGCAGAACGTGCCGATCCTCGTGCGCGCGCTGCCACCCGGTCCGCCGCTGGCCGGCCTCGACCCACTCCAGCGGACCGGTCACGTGGGCGACATGCCGATGCCCCAGGTCGAGCAGGTGCTCCACCGCCAGCCGGGCGCCGGCCTCCTGGTCGATGCCCACCGCCATCGGCTGCCCCTCGCTCACCCCCTGGACGACGATCATCGGCACGGGCAGCTCGATCGACACCACCTGTTCGAGCGCCTCGCGATGGGCGACCGCCACCACGATCGCCTCGACCGCCTCGTCCAGCAGGCGGTCCACGGCGTTGCGCAGCGACTGCGCCGAGAAGTCCTCGACCGCGACCAGTGAGACGTCGTACCCCGCTTTGTGGCCGGCGTCCTGGACCGACACCGCGATCATGCTCGGTCCGTGCAGCACCAGATGGGCCGAGATCATCCCGATCCGGTGCGATCTGTTCGTCACCAGCAGCCGGGCGGCGTTGTTGCGCCGGTACCCCAGCTCCGCGATCGCCGCCAGCACGCGGGTCCGGGTCTCGGTCCGGACCAGCTCGGAGCCGTTCAGCACCCGGGAGACGGTCTGGTGCGAGACACCGGCCGCCGCGGCCACATCCGCCATACTCGGTGCCCGGCCCTGTGTCCCGTTGTGTCCCGTGCCCGTTCTCACCATGGGGAAATAGTAAGGAGGTCCACCGGCTGAGCCCCGTTCCTGCGTCGCGGGTCGGCTCGGCGGCCGCCTCAGCGGTCGGCACCGGCGCGGCGTTTGTTGTAGATGTCGAAGGCAACCGCGAGCAGCAGCACCAGGCCCTTCACGACCGACTGGGTCGACTGGTCGATGCCCATCAGCTGCATCCCGTTGCTCATCACCGCCATGATCAGGCCACCGACCATCGCCCCGACCACGGTGCCGACACCGCCCGCGACCGCGGCGCCGCCGATGAAGGCCGCCGCAATGGCGTCCAGCTCGAACATGTTGCCGGCCGCCGGCTGGGCGCCGTTGGACCGGGACGAGTAGATGACGCCCGCGACCCCGGCCAGGAATCCCATGTTGACGAAGATCCAGAAGTTGACCTTGCGGACCTTGACCCCGGACAGCATCGCGGCCGACAGGTTGCCGCCGATCGCGTAGACCTGACGGCCCAGGACGGTGCTCTTGGTCACCAGTCCGTAGACGATCACCAGCACGGCCAGCACGATCAGCACGATCGGCAGTCCCCGGGCGTGAGCGAGCTGCCAGGCGAAGTACATGACGATCGCGGCGACCACCAGCACGCGGGTGACGAACAGCGGGAACGACTCCACCGGCTGCTCGTACCGGATCCGCGCCAGCCGGGTGCGGAACACGCTCACCGCGTACCCCGCGACGGCGATCGCGGCGATCAGCAGGGTGAACGCGTCGTAGCCCTGACCGCCGAGCAGGCCGTTCAGGAAGCCGCTCGCGACCTTCTGGTACTCCGCCGGGAACGGTGACAGCGAGACGTTGTCCAGCACCTGCAGCGTCAGGCCCCGGAACAGCAGCATCCCGGCCAGGGTGACGATGAACGCGGGCATCCCGACGTACGCGACCCAGAAACCGTGCCAGGCACCGACCGCCGTACCGACCGCGACGGCCGCCAGTACGCCGACCCACCACGGCTGGTCGTGCTGGATCACCAGCACGGCCGAGACGCCACCTGTCAGCGCGACGATCGACCCGACCGACAGGTCGATGTGACCGGCGATGATCAGGATCACCATCCCGATCGCGAGCACCAGGATGTAGGAGTACTGCAGGACGATGTTGGTGATGTTGCCCGGGCTGAGCAGCACGCCGTCGGTCAGGAAGGCGAACAGCGCCACGATCACGACGAAGGCGATGTAGATGCCGCTCTGCCGCAGGTTGCGCATGATCAGCGTGCGCGGATCACTGGTTCCGACGTGCAGGGCGACGGCGGGCGCACCGCCGGCCATCGCCTCCTCGGCCGGTACGGACGGTTTCGTGCTGGTCATCCGGCGAGCTCCCTCTCCCTCGTCATGAGCGCCATCAGGCTTTCCTGGGTGGCCTGGCCGGCCGGCAGCTCACCGGTGATCCGCCCGGCCGACAGCGTGTAGATCCGGTCGCAGATCCCGAGCAGCTCCGGAAGCTCGGAGGAGATCACGACGACCGCCTTGCCGCGCGCCACCAGCCGGTTGATGATCGTGTAGATCTCGAACTTGGCGCCGACGTCGATCCCGCGGGTCGGCTCGTCGAGGATCAGCACGTCCGGATCCGTGAACAGCCACTTGGACAGCACGACCTTCTGCTGGTTGCCGCCGGACAGCGTGCCGACCACGTCCATCACGGTGCGGGTCTTGATGTTCATCTCCCGCCGGCCCTCCTCGGCGACCTTGATCTCCTCGTTGCCGTTGACCCAGCCGGCCCGGGCCAGCTTGCCCAGCCCGGCCGCGGAGACGTTGACACGGACATCGGCGATCAGGTTGAGGCCGTACCGTTTGCGGTCCTCGGTGGCGTAGGCGATTCCGTTCTCGATCGCTTCGGCCACCGTCCGCGCCCGCACCTGCTTTCCGTGCAGGAAGAGGCGCCCGCTGATGTTGCGTCCGTACGAGCGCCCGAAGATGCTCATCGCCAGCTCGGTGCGTCCCGCGCCCATCAGGCCGGCGATGCCGACGACCTCACCGGCCCGGACGTCGAAGGCGGCACCGTCGACGACCTTGCGCGCCTGGACCGGGTGCCACACGGTCCAGTCCTCGACCCGGAGCACCTCCGGTCCCGGGGTGGAGTCCCGCTCCGGGTAGAACGTCGCGAGATCGCGGCCGACCAT
This sequence comes from Kribbella sp. CA-293567, assembly GCF_027627575.1. Taxonomy (NCBI): domain Bacteria; kingdom Bacillati; phylum Actinomycetota; class Actinomycetes; order Propionibacteriales; family Kribbellaceae; genus Kribbella; species Kribbella sp. CA-293567. The sequence goes on along the minus strand of NZ_CP114065.1, from coordinate 3,547,755 downwards.
GCCGCGGATGATCCGCTCCTGGGTCGCCTCGCCGGAGCGCATGTCCAGCGTCTCGACGGTACGGCCGTCGCGGATCACCGTGGTGGAGTCGGCGATCGCGGTGATCTCGCTCAGCTTGTGCGAGATCATGATGCAGGTGATGCCGCGGTCCCGCAGCCGGCGGAGCAGTTCGAGCAGGTGGGCCGAGTCGACGTCGTTGAGGGCGGCGGTCGGCTCGTCGAGGATCAGCAACCGCACCTCCTTCGACAGGGCCTTGGCGATCTCGACCAGCTGCTGCTTGCCGACGCCGAGCTCGATCACGGGCGAGACCGGGTTCTCGTCCAGCCCGACGGACGCCAGCAGCTCACGGGCCTCCGCATTGGTCCGGTTCCAGTCGATCAGGCCGCCCCGGCCGCGGCGCTCGTTGCCGAGAAAGATGTTCTCCGCGATCGACAGGAAGGGCACCAGCGCGAGCTCCTGGTGGATGATGACGATCCCGACGGCCTCGCTGTCCCGGATGCCGCCGAACCGCACGGTCCGGCCGTCGAAACCGATCTCGCCGTCGTAGCTGCCGGCCGGATAGACGCCGGACAGCACCTTCATCAGCGTCGACTTGCCGGCGCCGTTCTCCCCGCAGATCGCGTGGATCTCGCCCCGCCGGACGGCGAGCGAGACCTCCGTCAGCGCCTTCACGCCGGGAAAACTCTTGCTGATACCGCGCATCTCGAGCAGTACGTCGTCCATTCGTCCTCCATCCCCTCGGTCCACCGGTGCGAGCGGCCGGGGCCCGGCGGTTCCGCGCCGGGCCCCGGCGCCGTCATTTGGCCTGACCGGCGGCCACCTCGGCGGCCGTGTAGTAGCCGGAGTCGACGAGCTCCTTCTTGATGTCTTCCTTGAAGACGGTCCGGATCGGCAGCAGGTAGGCCGGGACCACCTTGGCGCCGTTCTGGTAGGACTTGGTGTCGTTGGCCTCCGGCGTCTTCTTCTGCAGGAACGCCTCGGCCGCGTTGACGGCCTGATCGGCCAGCAGCCGGGTGTCCTTGAAGACGGTGGAGCTCTGCACCCCGTCCTCGATCAGCTTGATCGACGCGATCTCCGCGTCCTGGCCGGTGATCGCCGGGAGGGCGCCGGCCGTCTTGCCGTAGCCCGCGTTCTGCAGCGCGGTGAGAATGCCGCGGGAGATGCCGTCGTACGGCGAGAGCACGCCACCGACCTTGCTGCCGTCGTTGTAGCTCGACGTCAGCAGGTTCTCCATCCGCTTCTGCGCCGCCTCCTGCTGCCAGCGCAGGATCGCGATCTGCTCGAGCTTGGTCTGCTTGGACTTGACCACCAGCGAACCGTTGTCGAAGTACGGCTTCAGGGTGTCCATCGCGCCCCGGAAGAAGTACTGCGTGTTGTTGTCGTCCAGCGAACCGGCGAACAGCTCGATGTTGATCGGGCCGGTCTTGGCGCCCTTCGAGCCGTCGGCGTTCTCCAGCCCCAGCCCGCGCACCAACGCCTTGGCCTGGGCGACGCCGACCTTGTAGTTGTCGAAGCTGACGTAGAAGTCGACGTTCTGGCTGCCGCGGATCAGCCGGTCGTAGGAGATCACCGGGATCTTCTGGTCCGCCGCGGCCTGCAGCTGGCTGCTGAGCGCGGTGCCGTCGATCGCGGCGACCACCAGTACGTCGGCGCCGCGGGTGATCATCTGGTCGACCTGCTGCGACTGGGTCGGGATGTCATCGTTCGCGTACTGCAGATCGACCTTGTACCCCTTCGCTTCGAGCTTCTCCTTCACCGCCTTGCCGTCGGCGATCCAGCGCTCCGACGTCTGCGTCGGCATCGAGACGCCGATCGTCAGGTCACCGGGCTTCTGACTGGCGGTGTCGGTGGTCGCGCCCGCTCCCTGCCCGCCGCACGCAGCGAGGCCGAGCATCAGCAGTGCACCACCGAGGGTGGCCACGAACTTCTTCTTCACGAACTCTCCCCTTTCCGGACAGGTCCGTCCCGCAACGACGGGATTCGAGCCGAGTGTTAGCGCTCACATATTTGCCCTCAGGCGCCGATCGGTCAAGACATCGGCCAGCAATGCAAGCGTCACGGTCTCGTAACGTCGACGCCGACCAAAGGACCGAGCGGAGCTCAGCCGGCTGATTTGTGAACGTTCACACGCAGTAACTGTCAGCTCGAAGGCAGCGGCAGATCGAGTACGCCGGTACTGCCGTCCGCCCACTCGACCCGAACGGCCGTTCCTGCCACTTCCACCCGCGGAAGCGCCTCGGGCTGTCCACCGGCCAAGCTCACGATCGCCACGTAGCTGCGCCCTGGTGCAGCCGATCCGGTCAGCACCGGGATCGCGGTGTGACCGCCGACGGCGCTCGCGTCCTTCGCCCGTCTGACCTCGGCAGCCTCGAACCCGACGACCGCGGTGAGGCTCGAACCGAGCTCACCAGACCCGACTCGCACAGCCGATCGGTGCTCCGGCAAACTGTCGGCTGGCGGGCGATGACCGGACAGCGGCCAGCCGCTGAACTCGATCGACCACGCCGGGTCCAGGTCGGCATCCGGATCGATCAGGGCGGCTCGAACCTCGTGACTGCCCTTGAGAAGCGAACCCATCGCGACGGCTGGTCCGGCGACGACGCTGCCGGCCCGCCCTGAGCCGTGCCGCGGACTCTGGTCCTCGGTGGTCCGGACCCAGTGCGTCGCGGAGATCGACGTCTGGTCGCCACCTGCCGTGAACCCGTTGCGGTGCGAGGCGCCCAACTCGGGATGGACCACGGCGATGCTGTTCTCCAGGGCCCCGGCCCAGAACGCATCGCTCATCGGTGGCATCGTGTGGGTCGAGTAGGCAAGCCGGGCGTAGAGCGGAGAGTCGGCGCGCGTGTCCCCTGGCACGGAGTGGTCTGTTCCGTGGTTGGCGATGCGGACGATGCCGTCGGACCGAGTACCACTCGCGACCCAGCCGGGCTCGGCAAGCTCTAGGGTGAAGTCGCTTTCCTCCACCGGCAACGGCTCTTCCTTCGCGGTCCAGACGGCGTGATCGGCCGGGAGCATCAACCCGAGCATGCCTTTCACCGCCCAGTACGGTGAGCCCGGGCCGGAGTACGACTGGGCGATCGCCGGCCATTCGCCGTACCAGCCGAGGGTGAGCAGACCACGTTCGTCCGGTACGCCGCGATCGAGGAAGTGGCCGAGCATGCCGGCGGTGGTGCGACGCAACACACCGGGTGACAGATCGGTGGCACCGGTGATCGCGCCCATCCAGAACGGGGCCGCCGCGGCGAACCGGTAGGTCAGGCTCCGCCCTTGCAGCAAAGGCGATCCGTTGCCGCCGACCAGGTGCACGGCGGTCCGCAGGAAGGTGGCCAGCCGCTCTCGCCAGACCGCTTCGAGGCCGGCCGGGCAGAGACTGGGATCCATCGATGCCCAGAGCAACGGATAGACGTGCAGCGCCCAGCCGTTGTAGTGGTCGAAGGCGCGTTCGGGGCCGTCGGCGTACCAGCCGTGGTCACGGGCCAGGGACTCGTGCACCACCAGCCCGCTGTCGATGTCGGCCGGGGACCACGGACCGCCGACCGACTTGAGGAACGTCTCCACCACGATCTGGAACCACACCCAGTTGATCGGCGGATACTGCTCCCCCACCACCGTTGCCAGCCATCCGACGATCCGTTCCCGGTCACGCTCCTGCAGGCGGTCCCACAGCCAGGGCCGGGACAAGTGGAGGCCGAGAGCGATCGAGCAAGCCTCCACCTTCGCCTGACCGAGCTCGTCGGGTCGTGGCCACGCGTGCGGTGACGCCGGATCGGTCCCCGCGCGCAGACCGTCGGCGTACCACTCGGCGTGGCCGTGCGGATCTCTCCCGCCCTCCCCGTGCAGCCTGATGGCCGCGAGCAGGAAGGAGCGGGCGAAGGCCTCCAGCGAGTCGCTCTCAGGTCCGTAGGCGCTGGTTTGTCCCGGCAGATCGATCCGCGCGTGATCGGGAGAGGACCAAGGACGCAGCGACAGCAACAGCTGGTCGGCGACGCCCGCCCAGGAGTCGCGGGTCAGGCCGGTGTAGCTCGCTTCGGTCACTGGGCAGGCTCCTGGAATCTCGTCAGTGTCAACTCGAACTTCTGTGCGCTCGGCGAGGTTGTGAGAACCAGCCGGTGCACCATCGGTCCCCAGACAACGGCGAGCAACTCGTCGTCCACCTCGCGCTGCTCAAGTCTGCCCGGGCCGAGATCCTCGTCCCAGCTCAGCTGCGCGTGCCTCCCGCCGAGCGTCTCGACCACGAGGCGACCGGCGTCGTGAACGACCGGCTGTCCCGCGATCACCAGGTGCTCCACCACCGGGAGACTTCCCGTCCAGGTGTCGACCACCCGAATCATCGCCGCCTCGCGGTCGAGTGTCGCCGCCCGGTGCAGATTCCCGCCGGGGTAGGCCTCCGACAGGAACAGCTCCGCAAGCTCCGCGGCCGCGTCCCGCCGTACGACGAAGCCGGTGGCTCGATGTCGCGCACCCGGTTGCTGCTGATGTCCGCCGATCACCGGGACGTTGTGCCACTCGCTCCGGACCACCCACTGCTCGTAGCGCCGGTCCGAGAAGGAGACAGCGGTGTAGGTCGGCTGACCGAGATCGATGAGCACCGGAGTCCCGTCGAGCGCCGCGATGAACGAACCGACGTCGTTGTGATTGTGGTTCTCGTCGTTGTGTCCGCCCTTGATCGCCAAGGCCCAGCCTTCCGTGCTCGCGGCGAACTCGCGAGCAACCAGCAGTTCCACGTCGGGCAGCAGGGTCGAGCGGGGCAACGGCGGTGAGCCGGCGGTCGCCGCCCACCAGCCGTCGTCCGCCAGCGCCCACAGAGCCCGGCCGAGACCGAGCTCGATCGCCAAGGCCTCACCCCGGTACGCCGCCGCGTGGCTCATCACCTCCGGATCTTCGATCCGTCGGCCCCACTGATGCAGGACCTGCCAAGGCTGCCGGACGGCCGGGCGGCCGGAGCCGTCGCCGACGTTGACATACCAGCCGTCCCCGAGAGCCATCCGCTGCGGATAGCGCGCCAACTCGATGAGCGGAGCGCAGGACCACGGGCCGAAGCCTCCGCCGGTGATCCGGTCGAGGAGTTCGAGCGCCGACGCCAGCCGCGCCGGCCCATGCCACCAGTACGCGTATCCCTCGTCGCACCCACCATCCGCCGGCAGGGACCGCAGGTACCGGTCAAGACCCTCGACGACCAGTCCGAGCACCTGCGTCTGCACCACTGGGTCCGTCTCCAGAAACAACGCGGCAGCGAGCACCTGTCCGTGGATCCAGGGGTTCCAGTTGTGCACGTGACCGTCGAGACCGAGCCAGTGCCAGGTGCGGTCGGCGACGAACGGCCGCAGTACCCGGTGCCGTGCCTCTTCCCGCATCCGGCGACGCAGCCCCGGCACCCGCTCGTCGAGCGCCGGCGCCAGAACCAGGTCGGCCCACGCCAGAATCCCCACCGTCTCGGCGGCGCCCAGGTCCAGATACGGCTGGTCCGGTCTCGCCACCACCTCCCGCTTCGCGGTGGCGAAGGATTCGTGCGCGGCCCAGCACCAGGTCGTCTGCTCACACAGGAGCAGCAGGCCGTCGGCTGCGACGTCGACGTGCTGCTGCTCCCCCGTCAGCGCGGCGGCCAAGACAGCCGCGCTCGTCCGGCGCCGCAGTTCACCAGCCGGTCCCTCGTACGCCGTCCGTACCCCGTCGCGCCAGTAGCGGGCGTAGTCGGACACCAGCGTGTGCGGCCAAGGTCGGCCGCGATCAGCATCCGCTTCGGCAAGGATCGCCGCCCGAGCGACCGGGTCTCGTGACTCCCAGAACGAACGCTGCCGTACGTCGGGAACACCCGCGCGTTCCCTCGCCGACCGTACTGCGGCCTCCTGGTCAGCGCGGTCGATGGCCTGCCATCGGCGAACGAGCGACACCGCTGTCACCTCTCATCTCCTGGGGCAGTCGGGACAACTGGAATCTGGAGTTGACGAAGACCACCCACAGGGCGCAGCCGGGGACGGTCGCCAGGCCGGCCAGCGGAGCCTGACTGACGATCACCGCGGCACCCGCGACGACGGCGGCCGACAGCACACTGAGGTGCGGCCTCCGGACCGTCGCATAGAGCGCCAGCTGGAGGGCCTGCCTGATCGACAGCTCCGGTTCGGTTGCTGTCAGCATCAAAGCGGTCGGAGGTGCCGACACCACCAGCAACGTCACCATCACCAGCAGCGGGACGACGGCCGGTCCGGCCCGCGAACCGGCCAGAGCACGGATATCCGCCATCAGCACGAGGGTCAGCGCGACTGCCAGCATCGAGATGATCAACGCCTTCCGCCCCGAGGCTCGCAACGACCGGAGCAGAACTCCGGCCGAGGGCCGAGGGTCGTCGCTCGACAGGAACCCGAACGCGGCCGCGGCCGCCGGTCCCAGCGGGAGGGCGAGGACGCCGAAGAAGACCGGATAACGCCACGGCTCGGCGACCAGCCCCAGCGCCGCCATCAACGGCAGACCCGCGAGCGCGAGGCAGAGGTTGACCATCAGCGTCCGGTGCGCGAACGACCAGACCAGCTCCCAGGCATCCGGTCGCACGTTCAGGCGGGTGAGCGGGGACGTCATCACTTCAGCCCGCTGGTCGCGATGCCCTGCACGAAGTACTTCTGGCCCAGCAGGAAGATCACCAGGATCGGCAGCACGGACAGCACCGAACCGGTCATGATCATCGCGTACTCCGCGTCGTACAGGCCGACGAACGAGCGCAGTCCCAGCTGGATGGTCCACAGCTTGTTGTCGGTCAGGTAGATGAACGGCCCCATGTAGTCGTTCCAGGTGTTGACGAAGGTGAGCAGCGCCAGGCTGGCCAGGGCCGGCTTCGACAACGGCAGCACGATCCGCGCCCAGATCCCGTACTCGCTCAGACCGTCGAGCCTCGCCGCCTCGCTCAGCTCGTCGGGGATCGTCAGGTAGTACTGCCGCATCAGGAACACCCCGAACGCGCTGAACGCCTGCAGCAGGATCAGCGAGAGGTGCGTGTTCACCAGACCCGCCTTCTGCATGATCACGTACTGCGGCACCATGTAGGCCTGCCAGGGCACCGCGATGGTGGCGATGTAGGCCAGGAACAACGCGTCCCGGCCGGGGAACCGCACCTTGGCGAACCCGTACGCCGCGAAGCTGCCGGTCAGCACCTGCAGCGCGGTGATCGTCAGGCTGAGGAAGATCGAGTTCCGCAGATAGGTGAGCAGCGGGATCCGCTCCCAGATCCTGCCGAAGTTGTCCCAGTGGAACTCCGCCGGGATCCACTGGATCGGCACGCTGAACACCTCGGCGTCGAGTTTCAGCGACGACGAGACCATCCAGGCGAACGGGACCAGCACGGCCGCCGACAGGACGATCAGCAGCAGGTAGGCGAGCAGCCGCCGGACGGAGACCCGTTGCCGGCGACCCGGACCGGGCGGCGCGGGGGCCGGTGCCCGGACGGGAGCCTGGGGAGGCGCGGTCAGGGTCATCGTTCACTCCTTCGCTGCCACCGGAACTGGACCACCGTGATCGTCAGCACGATCACGAACAGCGCCATCGAGACCGCCGAGGAGTAGCCGAACCGGCCCTGGGTGATGCCCTCGCGGAAGATCACCTGCGACAGCACCAGGGTGGATCGGCCCGGTCCGCCCTCGGTCATCACCTGAACCAGGTCGAACACCTTGAAGCTGGAGATCGTCAGCATGATCAGCACGAAGAACGTGGTCGGCCGCAGTGACGGCACGGTGATGTGCCGGAATCGCTGCCAGCCGCTCGCGCCGTCCACCTGCGCGGCCTCGTAAAGCTCGGCCGGAATCGTCTGCAGACCGGCCAGGTAGAGGATCATGTAGTACCCGAGGTCGCGCCACACGCTGGCCAGGATGACGGCCGGCATCGCCCAGGTCGTCGAGGTCGTCCAGCCCGGCGGGCTGTCGATCCCGATCGCCCGCAGGAACTGGTTCACCGGCCCGACCTCCGGGCTGAGCAGCATGTTCCAGACCACCGCGACGGCGACCAGCGAGGTGATGTAGGGGAAGAACAACGCGGTCCGGAAGAACTGCACCGCGCGCAGCCGCTGGTTCAGCAGGACCGCGAAGCCCAGGGCCGCGCAGAGCGTCAGCGGGACGTGCCCGACGGCGTAGTACGTGGTGTTCTTCAGCGCCGTCCAGAAGGTCTCGTTGTGGATCATCCGGTCGAAGTTCTCCAGGCCGACCCACCGGGGGCTGCTGTAGGAGTCCCAGTCCAGGAAGGACAACGCGAGCGAGGCGATCACCGGCACCAGGGTCAGCGCGGCGAACCCGACGAAGTTCGGCAGGATGAAGCTCCAGCCGACCCAGGTGCTGCTCCGGCCGCGGCGTGGCCGGGCCGGAGCGGGCAGTGTGGCGGTCATCGGGTCAGCCGACCTCGTTCTTGACCCGCTTGGACATCTCGGCCACGCCGTCGTCGAGCGACTTCTCCCCCGTCATGACCAGTTCGTGCTCCTCGGTGAGGAGCTGGTCGACGTCCGAGGACTTGTCGCTGACCGGCATCTCCAGTGCCACCTGATCGGGTTTGAACGCCTTCTTCGCCACCTCGTCCTGCGGCACACCCGGCAGGGCGAAGTACGTGTCCAGGATCTTCTGGCTCTGCAGCGCGGGCGTCACTCCGGCCTGCGCGACCGCGGTCGCGCCTGCTTCGCTCGCTGCCCACTCGACGAACTTCTTCGCCGCGTCGGCGTTCTTGGAGTTCTTGTTCACGGCGAAGGCGGTCGGTGAACCGAACGTGGTGACCTTGCCGTCGGTGGCGCGCTGCGGCAGCGGCGCGACTCCCCACTCGACCTTGGTCTTGCCGGCCTTGGTGTCGGCCAGCAGCGTCGAGGCGTACCAGGTGCCCATCGGCATCAGCACGGCCTTGCCGGTGGAGAACATCGTGTTGTAGGTGACCTTCTGACTCGATGCCGTTGCCCAGGGCATCAATGCACCGTGCTGCTGGAGGTCCAGCGTGAGCTTGTACTGGTCCTTGAAGAACCCGTAGTCGCCGCCGAGCAGATCACTGCCCGTCTGGGCCGCCGCCGTCGCCTGCACCACCGACCGCCAGGTGTGCTGGTAGGCGCCGTACACCTTGCCCCCACCGCTGCCCTTGGTCAGGCTCTTGGCGAGCTCCGCGTAGCCGTCCCAGCTGAGGTTGTGCAGCTTGGACTCCGCGACTCCGGCCTGCTCGAGCAGCGCCTTGTTGTAGTAGAGCACCCAGAAGTCCTGGCGGTACGGCAGCGCGAAGTACTTGCCGTCCAGGTCGTACGCGTCCAGCCCGGAGTACTTCGCCGGGTCGAGCTTCTTCGCCTCGTCGGTGAGCGGCACCAGCTGGCCGCGGGTGCCGAACCGCGAGTAGTCGATGACGTTCTTCATCGTCAGCACGTCGGTGGAGTCGCCACCGGCCAGCATCGTGGTGACCTTCTCGGCGTAGTCGTCGGCCAGGATGTCGACCGGCTGGACGTCGATGCCGGGATTGGCCTGCTCGAACCCGTCGATGATCGCCTTGAACTCCGGGGTGGTCGCGTAGTTCCACAGCGCCAGCTTGATGGTCTGTCTGCCGTCGGCCGCCGGTTCGGGCGAGCCGCCACCACAAGCGGTGAGCAGGGCCAGTGCTGCCGCGGCAGCGAGGGTGGGAACGAGGTGTCGCTTCACGACGGTCTCCTTGTACTTCGGACTGCGGACGGGGTCAGGCGCTGAGTGGGAAGGCCTCGGCGGTGATCCGGCTGCGGAGCGGATCACCGGCCAGCCAGCGGGTCAGTTCGTCGAGCGTGTGATCGGTGAGCCGGTGGATCTCGGTGCCGAGCGAGCCGGCCAGGTGCGGGGTGATCATCACGTTCGGGGTGGAGCGCAACGGTGAGTCCGCGGGCAGCGGCTCGGGATCGGTGACGTCGAGGATCGCGAACAACCGGCCCGGCCGGCACTCGGCGGCGAGCGCGACCGAGTCGACCAGCGTGCCGCGGGCGGTGTTGACGACCGTTGCGTGGTCGGGCAGCCGGGCGAGTTCGGCGGCGCCGATCAGGTGGTGGGTGCTCGGCAGCTCCGGCGCGTGCAGCGAGAGCACGTCCACTCGCGGCAGCAAGTCGTCCAGCTCGACCAGTTCGGCTCCGGCCGCGGCGACCTCGGCCGGATCGGCGTACGGGTCGGCTACCAGGACGGTCGATCCCTCGAGGACCCGCAGCAGCTCGACCACCCGGCGGCCGATCCTGGAGAACCCGACGACACCGATCGTCCGCCGGAAGTTGGACAGGTCGCCGTAGCCGCGCGGAAGACTCCAGCCGCGGTAGGCCGTGGCCGCGTCGGCAGCCAGGAACGGCGCCTTCTTGCCGGCCAGGATGACCGCCGCCAGCGTGTACTCGGCCACCGGTACCGCGTTCGCGTCGGCGGCGCTGGTGACCACCAGGTCCCGCGACCAGAACTCGTCGTCGGCCATCGAGCGGACGCTGCCCGCGGCGTGGAAGACGGCTTTCAGCCGCGGCGCCACGGCCAGGCGATCCGCGGTGAGACGCGGTACGCCCCAGGAGGTGATCAGCAGTTCCGCCTCGGCCAGTCGCGCCCGGGCCTGCGGCGAGTCGAGCTCGTCGACCCAGACCGGCTCCGGGAGCCTGACCAGTTCGCGCAGCCGGCCGAGCCTCGGCTGGTCGAAGTGCGCCTGGAAGGCCTCCTGGCTCATCACCAGCAACGCCGGGCAAGCGGTTACCGTTGCGTTCATGTGAACATGAGATGTCTTGACCGATCACAACTTCTACAGCTCGTTCTCAATCGGTCGTAAACGTTCAGACTCGAACAGTGAGGCTCCCGATGTCCGACGAACGTCTCTTCGGGCTGCAACGCCACGAACGCCTGATGGACGAACTGCGCCGGCACGGCGCCGTCCGGGTGAAGGAGCTGGCCGCGCTGCTCGGCGTCAGCGAGCTGACGATCCGGCGTGACATCACCGCACTGGCGGCGCAGAACCTGCTGACCAAGGTCCACGGTGGAGCGACCCTGCCGACCGACCTGGCTCCGGCTTCGGCGCAGCGCCGGCACCGCGCCGCTCCCCGGTTCACCATCGGCATGGTCGTCCCCTCACTCGACTACTACTGGCCGCCGATCGTCGGCGGAGCCCGATCGGCGGCCGCCGCCCAGGGCGTCGCGATCCAGCTCCGCGGCTCGACCTACGACTGGGCCGAGGACCGCCGCCAGATCAGCCGGCTGATCGAGGCCCAGCAGGTCCAGGGCCTGCTGCTCGCGCCGAATCTGGAAGGGGACGGTGTCGGCGAGATGGTCCAGTGGATCGACAACCTGCCGGTCCCGGTGATCTTGGTCGAGCGCCAGCCGCCGCGCTGGACTCCGACCAAGCACCAGCTCGAGTTCGTCCGCAGCGACCACGCTCTCGGCGTCGAACTGGCCGTCCGTCATCTGCACGACCAGGGGCACCGCTCCCTCGGCCTGCTGCTGTCCAAGGGCAGCCCGACCTCGGCCCATCTGGCCCGCGGCTGGGACCTGGTCTGCGCGGAGCTCGGCATTCCAGCCGGCCTGGTGATCCGGGAGTCGGTCACCATGGACCAGCCCGGCCACCGCGACACCATCGCCCAGCTGCTGGCCCAGTGCCGCGCGGCCGGCACCACCGCGCTGGTGATCCACTCCGACCCCGACGCCATGTCCGTCGCCCAGTACTGCGCCGAGCAGGGCATCGCGATCCCCGACGACCTCGCGATCGTTGCCTACGACGACGAGATCGCGCAGCTGGTGGAACCTGCCCTGACAGCGGTTCGCCCGCCGAAGTCGATGGTCGGCCGGATCGCGGTCGAGCAGATGGTCGCGCGGCTGACCGAGGGCCGGCGAAGGCCGAACCAGCGGGTCCTGGTGAACCCCGAACTCGTCATCCGCGACTCCTCGATGCCGCTCCCGTTCGCCCTGCCGCCGGCCTGACGCCGCCGGCAGGTCACTCGCTCCGGACCCTTGACGGCGCGGCCGGACGCGGGCTCTAATCGTCACCACTCGATCGTGTTGACGTAAACATCCCGCTCACTCACACCCTCGCGCCGCCCCGGCGCTCGATCGCTGGTGAGGACCACCCGATGAGATCACGCATGCCCCGCCCTGCCCGGACAGCCGCGATCCTGGGCGCTGTCCTGGTGGCACTGAGCACGGCTTTCACCGCCGGGCCCGCCAGCTCGGCCCCGCCGGAACCGGCTCTCACCCCAGCGGTCGGCCCGCCGCAGTACGAGTCGCTTCGGCCAGGAGCGGAGTGGCGCGACACCTCGGGCAAGGTGATCCAGGCGCACGGTGGCCAGGTCGTGGCCGCGAAGGACCACCGTGGCCGGCGCATCTGGTACTGGTACGGCGAAGATCGCAGCAACGGGTACTTCGACAGCCCGGGCGTGCACGTCTATTCCTCTTCCGACCTGTACAACTGGAAGGACGAAGGACTGGCACTGCGGGCGATGAGTTCGCCGGAGCAGTTCGAGCAGGACAAGTACTTCTCCAAGCTCTACAAGAAGTACACCCCGGCCCAGAAGGACGTCGTCTGGCGCGACCTGTCCACCAACAAGGTGCGCTCCGACGGCTGGGCCGCGCCGTCGATCCTCGAACGCCCGAAGGTCGTCTACAACCAGGCGACCCGCAAGTGGGTGATGTGGGTGCACTCCGACGGCCCGTCCACCCCGGCCAGTACGTCGACCTACGCCCGGGCCGAGGCCGGAGTCGCGATCTCCGACTCCCCCATCGGCCCGTTCCGCTGGATCGACTCCTACCGGCTGAACCGGGTTCCGAGCGACTCGGTGACCTGGTGCGGAAGCGGCCCGGCGTTCGATCCGGCCGGCGGAATGGCGCGCGACATGAACCTGTTCGTCGACGACGACGGCCGCGGCTACCTCATCTACTCGTCCGAGGAGAACCGGACGATGTACGTCTCCAAGCTCGACCGGGACTACACCTATCTGTCGGCCAAGCCGGAGAACGCCGTACAGGGCAAGGACTTCGTTCGCACGCTGGCGTGCAACCAGCGCGAGGCGCCCGCGATGTTCAAGTCCGAGGGGACCTACTACCTGGTGACCTCGGGCGCGACCGGCTGGGATCCGAACCCGGCTCGCTACGCCACCGCCACCAGCATCCTCGGGCAGTGGACCGACCGGGGGAATCCGATCAGCGGGGACGGTGCCGCGACCACGTACCGCTCGCAGAGCACCAACGTCGTCCCGTACGACGCCGCGGCCGGAAAGTACTTCTACATGGGCGACCGCTGGACGCCCGACGATCTGGTCAACGCACCGTACGTCTGGCTCCCGATGAGCTTCGGCGAGGGCGGCAGCCTGTCGATCGGCCGGGATCAGGAGTGGAAGCTCGGCGACCTTCAGCCCTACCAGCGCTGGACCGTCGACACCGCCCTGCCGGATCACGTGTGGCTGAACGACATCACCACTCTCCCGGCCGAGGTCACGGTGAAGACCGGTCGGCGATCCCAACAGGTGGCCGTGACGTGGGACCGGTCGACGATCGCTCAGCCCGGCCCGGCGAATCTCCGCGGCACGCTGGCCGACGGACGCACGTTCACCCGATCGATCGTCGTGGTGCCTCACCACGTGCGCTACGCGGTGAACGCCGGTGGTGCGGCCACCGCGGATTGGCTGAAGCTGACACGAGCGGCCGGCAGTGAGGGCGCCCTACTGAACTCGATCCCGGAGCAGCCGACCGGGACCGACCCGGTCACTGGAACGACATGGGGTTACACCGGAGCGAGCGGCACCAGCGGCACGTCGACCGGCGACCTCTACAGCACCTTGCGGTACGCCAAGAACCACGAACCACTCGTCTACACCTTCGGCGGGCTCGAGCCCGGGACCTACACCGTGCATGCCGGCTACCACGACCCCTGGCCCTGGGCGAACCGCGCGGCGAAGGTGTCGGTGAACGGCACGACGGTCGACGCGGAACGACTGTTCACCAGCGCGAACGTCGCGGCGCAGTACGCCGGAGTCGTGGTCGGGGCCGAGGGCAACATCACTGTCACCGTCGCCCCGACCCGCTCACCGGACATCCAGGTCAGCTGGCTGATGATTGCCCGCGACAACTGATCGACGCAGTACGCCGAAGGGTGGCGCCGGCCGGAGCCGTCGCCACCCTTGCGATCAGTTGCCTTTGGCAATATTCGTGCGGTCAGCCCAGCAGTTTGAGTTCGCTGATGCTCGCCCAGTCGTTCTCCGGGTTCTGCCAGAAGGAGACCCGGACGTAGCGGGCGTCCCGTGCGGCACCGGTGAACTTCCAGGTCTCCAGTTGCATGGTCTTGCCGGAACTGCGGCCCTCCCAGGCCTTGGTATAGGTGACATTGTCGGTGGAGGTGTACACAGTGAAGTCGTTCCACCGCTGGTTGCCGCGGTGCCACGCGACCTGGGCGGCGCAGAGCTTGCGGACGGAGCCGAGGTCGGCGTACAGCGCGGCGCCGTACCCCTGACCCGACCACCTGGTCAGCAACCGGCCGTCGAGCACGTTCTTCGGCGGGTTGGCTGCTTCGGAGGTGGAGGCGAAGACGTTCTGGATCGGCAGGGCGGCCGGAGCCGTGCAGGTCGGCGGCGGTGGCGGCGGAGGCGGCGGGGTTCCGCCGCCCTGGGCCGGGTCGACGTCGGCGTAGGTGGCGTTCTCGTTGCCGAGCCGCAGCGCGTCGTAGTACAGGACTCGCTTGCGGGTGTCCGACGGCGGGTTGTTCGTGTTCTTGTTCTTGTTCCAGTCCCACTTGTAGATGCCGAACTTGAAGTACGGCGAGCGAGGACCCTTGGTGAAGGTCCGGCCCTTGTAGGCGGGCACCATCCGCTGGCCGTTCTTCCAGATCTCCAGCACCCCGTCGTTGCCGGTGGACCACTTCACGTGGAAGACCCAGTCGGTCCACTGCGTCGGCTGGTAGGCGCCCAGGTCGAGGATGTTGCCGAGGAAGTCGATCTTCCAGTTGCCGCGCTCCGTCATCAGCGCCAGCGGCGGTGACCCACCGTCGCAGCCCTGGTCGACGTTGTCGCAGTCGTGCCACTGCGAGACGATGTCGCGCGAGCGGTCCGGTGCGTAGTCCGCGGCCAGGTTGATGCTGAAGCCGTACCACCGGTCGGCGGTGCGGGGCTGGTTGTCATTCTGACTGAGCTCGGTCCGGGTGCCGTTGTTGGCGAGCGGATCGGTCGAACGGAGCTCGAACCGGGCCACGGTCCCGCCGTCCCTGGCCGGGGCGCCGGCGACGGTGGTGATCGCGTACGGCCGGGTCGTGCTGGTGGCGCCGCCCTGCTTGATCCAGCCCGGCGGCGCGGCGTTCGGCAGCGTCAGATCGGCGGGGTTCTCCCAGTTCAGGGTGCGGAAGACGCCGGCCGGATCGGCCTGGGCAGCTCCTGAGACAGCGATCACGGTGGTGACGAGGCCCGCGGTGAGCACTGTGCCCACCGCGGCCTTCCAGAACGGTCTACGCATCAGATCTCCTCTTTCCGGGGCCGTTGGCGGGGCCCCTTCAGAGCATGCGATCGAAACACCGGGCAGCGCGTGAGCACTCGATGCCCAATTTCGGGCCAGGAGGCCCGGCTGCTCCTAACGGCAGATGTGGGTGATGGTTCTGGCGGAGTCGCGGTCCGCCGCGGTGATCGGGAGCGACCACTTGCGGGCGACCTGGAGGTAGCGCAGGACATAGGTGCAGCGGTAGGCGCGGTTGATCGGCAACCACTCCCCCGGTCCGGAGTCGCTCTTGGAAGCGTTGGCCGGGCCGGAGACGGCGATCAGGTTCGATGCTGCGTCGTTGGCGAAGTCGACGCGGCGTTGCTTCGGCCACTTGGCGGCACCCATGTCCCAGGCGCGCGAGAGCGGATAGATGTGATCGATCTGGATCTCGGCCGCGGCCTCCTTGCGGAACTCGAGGCGCTTGCCGGTGTACGGCTCGGCGACCAGGGTGCCGGCGATCACCACACACTGAGACCTGCCGCGGTACTTGCGTGCCTGCAACTGCGCTCCGAGGACGTCGTTGCGGGTGTCGCAGCCGTTGTGGCCGCCGAGTCCGGCGTGGTCGTCCGACCAGGCCTGACCGAACTGGTCGCGCCGGTACCCCGGTGCCTCAGGGCGGATCGCCAGAACACGTACGCGACCCAGCTCGGCGATGATCGCCTTCGCCGTCCCAGTGACCGGGACAGGGCTCGACGAAGCGGTGGGCCGGGAGGGTGACGGCTTCGATGGACGGGTGGACGGAGTAGGCGACGAGCGTGGTTCTGCTCCGGCCTGGGGGAAGGAACAGCCTGCGAGTACGACGGGAACCAGCACAAGCATGGCTGTGAGAAGGCGGTGTTTCACCGGGCGGACAGTACCGGTGTTTCCCCGTGACTGCGCGCGGCCCGTAGGATGCTCACCGTGTCCGGCAGGCTGCAGGAGACCCACCCGGGAACCGGCCGTCTCAGGGGCTACCAGTTCGGTGTGTTGGTGCGGGAGTTTCGCCGGACCGCCGGGATGACACAGCGTGGGCTGGCCGATCTGGCCGGACTCAGCGCGGGGGCGGTTCGCGATCTGGAGCAGGGCAGGACCAGGAGCCCGAAACCGGCGTCGGTCCGGGCGTTGGCGGCCGCGCTCGAGCTGTCGGAACGTGACACGGAGAAGCTGCAAGCTGCCGCCGCTGCTCAACGCTCTGCCTCGTCGCCGCCTTCCGGCGCCACCGGCCGGCCGTACATCGGCATCCTGGGGCCGATCGAGGTCCGGTACGGCGACGTGCCCGTGTTGCTGAGCTCGGGCCCGCAACGCACGCTGCTGGCTCGACTCGCCATCTCCGTCGGTACAACGGTCAGCCAGGACGAACTCGTCGACCTGCTCTGGCCGCGCACCGTCCCGGCGAACGCGGTGAGTCTGCTGCACACGCGCGTCGCCAGGCTGCGCCGGCTGCTGGCGCCGGACGGCGCGGAGTTCCCGATGATCGTTGGCAGTGGCAACGGCTACCGGTTGGAAGCGAGCTCGGAAACCCTTGATCTGCTGGCCTTCTACAACCTCGTCGAAAAGGCTGACGTCGAAGGACCGGCCGCGGCACTGACGAAACTCTCCGCCGCGGTCGCGTTGTGGCGCGGTGAGACAGATGTGGAGGCGATCACAGCCAGCCCGCTCTACATCGCGATCTCCACCGACTACGCCGCCGCGGTTCGCACCCTGGCTGCCGTGGCTCGCGAAGCCGGTGAGCCGGAGCTGGCGCTGACCGCCCTGCTGAGCTTGACCGCGCGGCACGCTCTCGACGAGCCGCTGCACGTCGAGCTGATCCACACTCTGGCGGCGAGCGATCGGCAAGCCGAAGCCCTGGCGGCGTACGACCGGATCCGCTCGGCACTGGGCGAGCAGCTCGGTGTGCAGCCGGGCGAGCGTCTCCGCGCCGCGCAACTGCACGTACTCCGGCAGCACGACGATCCGGCCGAGGAACGAGTGGTGGTCCAGCAGACTCCCTCCGCTCCGCCTGACTTCGTCGGCCGGAGCGACGAGCTGACAGCAATCCGTACCGCGCTCATGCGACCCGGCGCCACGTCTTCGCGGGTCGTGCTGATCAACGGCATCGCGGGCGTCGGCAAGACCGCCCTCGCTCTCGAAGCCGCACATCACCTGCGCGCCGAGTACCCCGACGGCCAGCTCTACGCGGATCTCCGTGGCAGCGGCAGCGGTCACGGTCCGGCGGCGCCGGCGCCGATCCAGGTGCTCGGCCGGTTCCTGCGGGCACTCGGTGTCCCGAGCCGGCGGATCGGCACCGACGAAACCGAGGCCGCGGCTCTGCTGCGCAGCGAGTTGGCCGGTCGACGCATGCTCGTACTCCTCGACAACGCGCAGGATGCGGCTCAGATCCGTCTCCTCCTCCCGGGTGCGGGGCGCAGCGACGTCATCGTGACCAGCCGCCGCCGACTGCCGGGCCTGGACACCGTCGGCGTCGTCGGACTCGAGCCCCTCCCCCAGCAGGAGGCCGTTCTGCTGATCGCCGCCACTGCGAGAGCCCACCCGCTCGGTGACGACGCCGAGGGCGCGGCCGCTCTCGCGGAGGCCTGCGCCCGGCTTCCGCTCGCACTGCGCATCGCCGGCGCACGGCTCGCCACCCGGCCGGAGTGGACCGTCTCCGATCTCACCCGCCGCCTGTACGACGGCAGCCGCCGCCTCACCGAGCTGAGTGTCGGCGAGTCCAGTGTGCTGAACAGTTTCCAGCTGGGCTACGCGGACCTGAGCCCCGAAGCGCAGCGCGCCTTCCGGCTCTGCGATCTGCACCCGGGCGACGACTTCAGCGCCGACAGCACCGGCGTACTGCTGGGCATCTCCGCCGTCGAGGCCGACCAGGTCCTGGAAGACCTGCTCGAGGCGAACATGCTGCTGCAGTACACCAGGAATCGCTACCGCTTCCACGACCTGCTCGGCCTGTACGCCGGTCGCCTGCGCGCCGACGACCCGGAGTCCAGCAGCGCCCGTGCCCGCCTCCTCTCCTGGTATGCCGACGCGGTCACGGCCGCGATGGACCGGGTGTATCCCCAACTCGTCCGGCTCCGCGCCCGCCCCGAACCGGTCCAGCAGTTCGCCACCGAGAGCGAAGCGCTCAACTGGCTCGACGACGAACTGCCCACGTTGCTGGCGATCGTGCGCCAGGCAGCCGCGGCCGGCGACACTGCGCTGTCCTGGACGATCATCGACCAGCTCCGGGGTTACTTCCTGCTCCGGCGGGAAGTGGAAGGCTGGCTGCCCGCGGCCGAAGCCGGATTGGCTGCAGCTACCGCAGCGGGCGACGACGTGGCGCGCACCGCGATGCTGATCAGTCGCGGGCAGGCACTGTCGGCGGTGGGTCAGGACGAAGCCGCACTGGCCGACTGCCTGGCCGGTGAGGCGCTCGCAACCTCGATCGGCTGGACGGCTGCCGCGGCGTACCTTGCTCATCACGTGGGCTGGTTCTACCTGGAAGGCGGAAAGCTCGCCGATGCCGTCGCATGCATGCGGCGCGCTCTCGAGTCGACCGAGAACGACCAGCAGGGCCACGTCCGCGCGGTCGCGTTCAACGGGCTCGGCATGACCCGGCTCTACCAGGGACAGCTCCGCGAGGCCGCCGACCTGTTCAGTGCGGCCTTGCGGATCAACGAAGCGACCGGCAGGGACACCTCGGCTCTGGTCAACCGCGGCAACCTCGCCAGTGCCTGGCGTCAACTGGGTGCGGTCGATCGCTCGGCCGAACTGCTCGGCGAAGTCCTGCACGCCTACCAGGAGCGTGCGCGTCCGCGCGGTGAGCTGTCCACGCTGGATGAGCTGGCCAGGCTCTCCATCGACCACGGCGACGGGGTCACGGCACTGGAGACGGCGTTGCGAGCCCATCACCTCGCGACCGTCATCCGCGACCGGAAAGCACAGGCACAGACCGCGGCCACCGTCGCAGCCTCACATCTGGCAGCGGGTGACGCCGAGGCCGCGATCGAATGGGCACGGGCCTGCCTCACGATCGCGCGCGACACCTACCCGTACTTCGAAACCCAGGCCCTGCTGGCCCTGGCGGCCGCGCGACGAGTCCTGGGCGATGCGGCCTCGGCGACCGAGGCGAGCGAGCAGGCCGCATCGATCGCCGCCGCGTGCGGCTTCGCCCTGCTCGAAGCAGAGGCGACAGCCGACCGCGACGCGTAGCCGGACTCGGCCGCTACACCTCGGCGGCCGGTTTCGTGATCGAGGGATGTGACTCCCGGCGGTAGAGACTTCGGCCGGTGGTGGTGACGGTGTAGAGGAACGAGTAGGGCTCCTTGGCGTACTCGTCGACCTCTTCCCGGGTGAAGACGTGGATGTCCACCGGGATCAGCGAGGAGCTGACCAGCGGGGTCACGTCGGTGGCCCGGCGGGAGACGGGCAGGTCGGTGTCCCTGATCAGCACCAGGTCGAGATCGCTGGCAGCCGTGGCGGTGCCCTTGGCATAGGACCCGATGACGATCACCTCCTCGGGATCGGCACGGGCCACGATGCGATCCACCAGATCCCTGATCTCCCGTTCTGTCAGCATCTCAGCCCACCGTGTAGTTGATGATCAGGAACAGTTCCTCGATCGCCTCGGGCGGCACCGACTGCCAGTCGGCGGCGCCGTCGGCGCGGAGCTTCAGCACCCAGTCGGCCAGCGGAACCTCCGCGCCCGCAAGATCCTTGACGGCCCGGTGCATCCCGGCGAACGCCGGATCCGGCCCGAGAGTCAGCAGATCCGCCGGGGCGTCGCCGAGCGCCGACAGCATCACCTGGTGGTCACCACCGGCGATCCGCGCGACGACCTCGATCCGGCGGACCTTCTTCGCCCCCGCGTTCTTCGTGAAGAACGGCAGCCGGCCGGCCAGCTCGCTCAGCGCCAGTTGCTGATCGTCACCGGCCGCACCCGGGCGCAGGAACCGGTACCAGGCGTCGGGGAAGTCACGCTGCAGGTCGTACACCCAGTACAGCCCCTGCCGCCCGTCCGCCAGGTCGAGCTCGTTCAAGGTGCTCTTCAGTACGCCGGTCGCGGCGTCCCCGAGCGCCTCGCCGCCCTCGCGCGCGGTGTAGCTCACGTGCAGGACGACGTCGGAGATCGTCTCCAGGTCGAACTGCGCGTACTGCTTGGCGATCCGCAACTTCCAGGAACTGATCGCCCCGGCCCCCTCGAACGGCAGGTACCGGTCGTCGGCGAAGTCCAGCACGAACATCCCGTCGTCGTGCCGCGCGTCGCTGGTCGCGATCGACTGCACGGAAGCAATCTGGTCCCGGAACCGCGGATCGGCGGCCGCCGTGTCCCGCGGGTACTTGCCGCCCAGCAGGGTGTTGTCGGCGCGCAACTGGTTCCCCGTCATGGTCAGGGTGCAGGCGATCGACGTGTACGGCCCGGCCACGCACGGGATCGACAGGCTGACCGACTTGATCCGCCGGAAGTAGTGTCCCGGGAAGTCCAGGTCGAACAGCGCCTCCGGCAGATCGACATGGCACTCGCCGTTCTCCCGCAGCGACAGCAACGCGACCGGATCGAGCTGCGCGAGCGACACGTGCTTGGTCAGCTCGTACTCCCGCTTGTTCTGCTCCAGGTACGCGGCTTCCAGCCGGTTCAGGTCGTACGAGAGCCGCTCACCGGCCAGCAGCCCCTTCTTCAGGCTGTCCCAGTAGCCGAACTTGACGTAGTTCGAGGCCGGCAGTCCCAGCTCGTACCGGAAGCTCTGCTCGGCCCGTTTGGCCAGGTCGTAGGCGAGCTGATAGCTCTGGAAGTAGACGATCGACACCTGGTTGACCATCCACTCGTAGAGCTCGATGGCGGTGAACTTGGTCTTCAGGTACTCCGCCTCGACCAGGCCCTGCTCGATCCGCTTCTCCTGACCGGCCAGCTCCTTGACGGCGATCTGGTGCCGGAGGTCGGCCGCCGTGATCTCCTTGTCCAGCTGCGGCAGATGCAGATCAGCCAGCTGCTTCTGCAGCCCCCAGTCCTCGGCCCGCCGGTCGTAACCGCCGATGGTCGACGTCATCCCGGCGCCCAGCTGGGCGATCGTCGCGCCACCTCGCAGCGCGTCCGCGACGCCGTACAGCGAGATGGCGAAGTTCTTGCCGCCGATCTTGAGCTTCACCGTCGGCGACCCACCGAAGCCGGAGACGCCGGCGTCGATCTCCGCGATCAGGGCCAGCGAGGCGCCGATCGCCCGGACCGCGGTGGCCCCCGCCTCCAGCCCCATCGCGCCGATGGTGAGCCCGAGCCACGCCTTCTCCCAGCCGTTCCAGCCGTCGTCGATCAGCTTGCCGTAGTGCGCCGAGCGGGCCAGGGTGATCGCCTTCGAAGCCTCCAGCGCCTCCTTGTTCCGCAGTGCCTCGGTGATCTGGTCGGTGCGGATCGTCCGGACCCGGTCGAGCAGCTTCTGCTCGTGCCCGGCCCGCAGTACCGCGAACTCCTCGGCGTCCCGCTTCTCCAGCGCCGCGAGCATCGCCGACCCGAGATCCCGCACCTCGTCACAGACGGCCTGGGCCCGGCGCAGCATCACGGCGAACCGGTACTGCGGTGTCGGTGCGGACAGGTCGTTGATCACGGCACCGATGTCGAGCCCGGCCGCGGTCGCCTGGACCAGCACGGCCGGGTCGATCGGCGGATCGGACAACGGCAGCTGCCGGACGACCCCGGCCAGGTTCATGCAGTGCCGGATCTTGAACAGCCGGTCGTCGATGGTGTCCCAGAGCGCCTGCAGCTTGTCGTTGTCCGGGATGCCGAAGTACAGCACGTCCAGCCGCGGCAGCTCCGGACCGGCCGGTCCGGCTCCCCCGCCGGCTCCCGACGGCGGCGGTACCAGGTTCTCGATCTCGGTCAGGACGTTGCCGAAGGCATCGATACCTTCCTGCTGCAGCTGGTTGAAGGTCTTGACCGGGACCGGGTTCTGCCGTGGTACCACCCGGGCCCGCGGGCCGCGCAGCTCGGCGCAGACGACATAGAGCTGGGTCGCCTCGTTGATCGACTCGATGGTGTCCTGGGCGAACAGGTGGTCGGCCCAGGCGATCAGGGTCCGGAGGTACTTGATCAGCACGTTCTTCTGGTAGGCGACCGTTCGCATCCGGGCGATCAGGTGCGGGTTGAAGGGGTTGTCCCGCCACTCCCTGACCTGCTCGCGCAACTCCGCGTCGCCCTTGGCGATCCCGAGCATGATGTTCTGGATCTTCTGCTGGTAGTACTGCGCCTTCGTCGTCTCGTAGAACGGCTTGGTGATCCAGAACCGTTGCTGCGGCGTGTCCGGGTCGGCCGTGGTGGTGTCCGGCGTGGTCGGGTCGAAGATGTAGTGGAACCAGCTGATCGCCTCCTCGAACTTCTGGTCCGAGCTGAGCTTGTTGGCGATGAAGAACGGCACGTGGAAGAACAGCTCCCAGTTGTACGGCGAGTACGCGCCCTGGTAGCTGAAGTCCACGTCCTCGACCGGGTACGGCCTGGTCACCACCGGGGTCGGCTTGTAACCGGCGAAGTCGAACGGCTTCGGGCTGCCGGTGACACCGGCCGGATCGACCTGGATCCGCCGGTTCAGCAGACCGCCGAGCCCCCAGATGTTGAGCTCCTTGACGAACAGCTCGACGTAGGGGTGGTAGTGCGGGAAGAACTCGAACTCCGCGATCTCCTTGGCGTGCCACGCCTGCGACCAGTACGACCAGTCGGTCCGCCAGGAGTAGTCGACGAAGTAGGTCCGCCACGGGTCCCAGACGAAGAACGAGCCGTCCCGGGCGAAACCGCGGGCCTGGGAGTCGATCACAGTGTGGGTCAGGCTGGGCGCGATCTGGTCGAGCAACCGCATCGCCGGCGCGTTCTCGTGCGCGGTCAGCAGGTGCGGCTTGATCCCGCTCTCCTCGATCGCGTTGTAGTAGAAGTAGTGCGAGTGCGTCTGGTGCAGGATCAGGTTGTGGTGGAAGCGGCTCTCGGCCGGCGAGACCAGCTGCTCGTACTGCGAGGCGTGGCTGGTCGCCGTGACCTGCTTGCCGAGCTTGTCGAACCAGGCGTTGCTGATCGGCGCGTACGCGGCCGTGTCGGTGGCCGCGAACAGCCGGGTCCGGATGAACGGCTCGGCCCTGGTCCGCAGGCTGAGGTTGTCGAGCCGGTCGCCGCCGACCGTTGCGTCCGACAGGCTGACCATCGAGTCCGACAGCACCTTGGGCGTCCACTTGCCCTTCCTCAGCTCACTCCAGAACAGCCGGATCTCCCAGTACTTCGAGGGCGGGATCAGGGTGGTGCTGGCGTTCTCCGAGGGCGTCTTCAGCGTGGACGGCGGGACGGCCTTCGAGAGGAACTGCGGCCAGAGCAGCTGCAGCCTGCGGTTGTGCAGGCCGATCACCAGGTGCTCCGAGCTGATGTCGAGTTCGATCTTGCGCCAGGCCAGCCAGCGGGCACCGTTGATGCGCTGGCGGTAGTAGTGGTCCGGGCTGGCACTGCTGCGGGTCCGGCCGACCACGTGCAGGACCGACTCGTCGGTACCGATCGGCTCGTCGTACGTCGCGCGGATCTCCAGGTTCGCGACCGCGTCCAGCTTCTCCAGGTAGTTCAGGTAGGCCTGCTCGGCCGTCTCCTGGGTGATCTCGTTCTGCAGCAGCTCCTGTTCCAGGTCGACGAAGAACGGCGACTTCTCGTCCCGCAGCTCCGGCTCGATCCAGTTCTCGGGGTACAGGAAGACCTTGCGGTTCGCCTCCCAGACGCGGTACCGCTTCATCCACGGCCACTGCTTCCACTTCTGGTCCAGCGCCGAGTTCGCCAGGATGTCCACCTCGAGGTTCAGCAGGCACCGCTGGGCGAACAGCTGCGCCGAGGCCGCCGCCTGCTTGAGCCGGGTGGTCACCATGCACGGCTGCATCTCGACATCGATCAGGTAGTAGCCGTACAGACCGTCGGGGTCGACCCAGTTCTGTCCCTGCGCCTGGTTCGGGTGAGCCACCAGCCAGCCCACCAGAGCCTGCCGCTTGGCCTCCCGGAAGCCGTCCTGGATCGGCGTGATGACCTGCAACCACTGCGACAGGTCGTACTTCGCCTTGACCGACTGCTTGAGCCCCTCCGCGATCTCCTCGGTCGGAGGTGCCGCCGCCCACGACACCGCTCGTGCCGCGGTCACTCCCAGCGAACGCAGCGCGACGAAGCAGTCCGCCAACCGGTTCAGCGTGCCCGGCAGCAACAACTGCTGCACGGTCGTGTCCGTCCCGGCCACCGCGTCCGCCCAGCCGAAAGCCTCGGCCAGCGACACCACGTCGGCACTGCTCCAGCCGGTGAGGGCGCTCAGCGCGGCCACGGCGTCCGCGGGGGTGGTTCCCGGGGCGAGCAGCAACGAGGCCAGCTCCAGCGCCGTACCCTCCGACGCGGGCAGTCCGGCGCGCCAGGCGAAGTACTGCCGAAGAGCCACCCACTTGGTCAGGTCGACGGCTGGTCCGGTCGCGTCGATCGGGAAGTCCGCGGGATGCGGCCAGCCCAGGCCGGCGGCGTTGGCCTCGACCAGCCACCACGCCACGTCGAGCGCGCTGAGCGACAGCCGGCCGATCACCTGGGCGTTCTTGTGCAGCAACCGCAAAGCAGCGAAGTGCGAAGGGAACTCGGTCTCGTCGAGGGCGAACTGATAGCTGTCGTCCGGCAGGACGGCGAGCAGCCGCGGGTCGTCCAGCACCTTCGCCAACGAGTCGGCTCCGCCCGGCAGTCGCAGACCGGCCAGTAGCGAGTACGTCGTGGGCACGTCGAGCGCCAGGCTCTGCGCGACCTTCTCCTGCACGAACTCGGCAGCGTCGCCGGGCTTGCCGTGCGTGTCGTCGGCGATCCGCTGGAGTCCTTCCCGCAACGCCTTCAGGGTCGCGCCGATCGCCTTGTCCTCCAGCGCGATCCCGCCGGCGCCGGACCGCCGATCGGTCAGCAGGTAGTCGAGCTCGCGCGGCGAGAAGCCCGAACCGGCCAGTTGCCGGGCCAGGTCGAGGAAGGCCAGCGTGGCGGCCGGATCGGCGTACGGGTCCTGGCCCGACAGCCGGATCAGGGTCAGCAGATCCTCCACCGCGAGACCGGCCGATCGGGCCAGGACGGTGATGCGGTACAGACCAGCCAGGACCTGCGGGTCGAGCGGGTCGGCCGGGGTCAGGTGCGCCAGGATCCGCGTGAGGTCGTGTTCCTTGATCCGGAAGGCGGCCAGCAGTCCGGGGACGCGGGCCGAGATCGGTCCGGTCAGCAGCTCCGGTGACTCCGGGAAGGCGGCCACGGCGTCGACGAGCCGGTTGCGGAACAACCGCTGGTAGAGAGTCTGGATCGCGACCCCGCCGTTGCTCCGGTCGACGTAGGCCGTGTGGTCGATCCCGGCGTACAGTGCGCGGACCTCGGCCCAGCTCAGGTTGGTTGCCTGGCGCAACCGTTGCATCCGGGCGATGTCCTGCAGCACGGCGTCGGTGAGCTGGAGCTTCGTGACCGCGGGATCCGGATCGCTGTCGGGGAGCAGACCGTCGAGCTCCCACAGCTGCAGGTCGAGCGCGCGCCAGAGCCGGAGGAACCGGGTGATCCTGGTCAGTACGCCGGCCGTCAGGTTGCGGACCACGAAGGTGGCCGTGTCGCAGTTGGCCTGGTTGGGGTCGGCGTTCTCGAACACGAAGACCGAGCCGGTGGGGTTCACGAAGCGCAGGTCCAGCAGTTGCAGCAACTGCGGATAGGTGAGCCCGGTGCGGTGGAGCAGCACCGGTACGTCGGAGAGCACTTTCAGCCAGCTGCCGGTGACGTTGGCCGTCGGGTCCGTGGGCTTGTCCGGATGGGGCAGGTCGTTGCCGTTCTCCGCCAGCCCCCACAGCTCCCAGGGATCGCGGCCGATCGGCGTACCGGTGATGATCTGCCGCTGCACCTGGTTCAGCCCGAGCCAAGCGGACTCGAGCTGCACGGCGTCCGGCGCGAGCACGCCGCCCTTCTGCTGCCGGAACAACTCGAAGAGCCGCGCCTGCGGTACTCCGAGCCGCTCCAGGTACGACCGGGACTGCACGTTCCACAGGTCGAACGGCAGACTGATCGGGAACACCTCGCCGGACAGCTTGGTGTAGGCCTCCGCGTTGATGTACTCGGGGTTGGCCCGTACCTCCTCGGCCGAGAGGAAGGTCTGCTTGCTGGGCAGCAGCACCAGACCCGCCCCGGTCTTGCGTACTCCGTACGCGCGCTCGGCGTCGCGGATCACCCAGCGGCCGGTGCTGTCCGGGGCGTAGACCAGCGCGTCGGCACTGATCGGCACTTCCCGGGCGGCCAGTTCGTCCAGCACCGGCTGCTTCGCCGGCCCCGCGACCAGGTCCGCCTCGATCGCCGCGGACAGCACGACGCCGTCCGGTGGTGCGACCACGTCCTCGAGCAGTTCACAGACCAGGTCGACGTACGGGAGACCGGTGTTGGTGTTGTCGCAACTGAGCTCGACGTCGCCGAGATCGGGCCGCCGCTCGAACAGCACGTCGCGGACCGACCTGCCCGCGTTGATCCCGGTGCCCTGGCTGTCGCGGTCCGCCAGGAAGCTGACGATGTCGACGAAGTACGCGGCCGGGCTGTAGACCGAGCGGCAGGGCGGGCACTCGCAGTAGTCCAGCGAGCCGAACAACGACTGCAGATTCGGCAGCGCCGCGATCTTGGCCTGCGTCTCGGCGTCCAGCACCTGGGCCGGCACCGCGAACGGCGTACCGACCTGGAGGGACTGGTTGTACTGCCCGAACCAGGTCAGCGCCATCGCGTAGGTGGACTCCGCCTTGCGGTAGATCCGGCGCGCCTCGACCTTGTTGATCGGTGTGTCCTTCACCGCGGCGAGGAACTGGCTCTGGCCCTTGAAGTAGATTCGCTGGGCGGTACCGGCGTCGAGTTTCACCAGCGTCTCGACACCGTCGAAGGTCGGCGTCAGCTTGAACGCTCGCTGGACCGCCTTCAGCTGGGCCGTCAGCGCGTCCGGATCCTCCACTCCCTCCATCGCCTCGGGATGCTCGGCGAGGTAGTGGTCGATCCGGAACCGGTCCAGCTGCAACGACTCGTTGCGCTCCAGGAACGTGGTGACCTCACTGGCCCGCGGCAGCACCTCGCCTGCCCGGCCGAGCTTCGCGGCGAACGACGCCGTCGGGTACGCGCGCTGGAACTGCCCGTCCAGGATCGCCGCGTACTGCGCCATCCGGGTCTCGTCGTCGCCGTCCAGGTTGGCCGGTACGCCGACCACCTGACCGTCCGGCAGCCGGCTCTTGAACACCTCGATCCACTCCGGCTGCGAGAGCCGGGCGAGATTGCGGAACCCGTTCAGCGACCCGTCGTCGAGCTGGAGGCTCAGCGCCTGCACCAACGGCACGTGGTTGCGGGTCAGGGCGCCGAGCTCGAAGGTCCGCTTCACCGCCGGTACGGCCTCGGCGGGCAGCACCTCGTCGCGGACCAGGTCCTGCCAGAACGTCGTCAGCGGCCCGACGTGATTCGCGAACGCCGTCAGGAACACGTCCTTGCGCTGCGCCGACTCCGGCACCAGCTCGAGCAACTGCCCGATGGTCCCCTTGCCGCCACCGAACGTCTGCTCCCCCGCGAATCGCACCTTGTACTGCGCCAGCGCGGCGAGGATCCCGGGCTTCGCGTCCCTGATCCGGGCCGACACCAGGTTGTCCGCCACCGCCTTGTCCAGCAGGGACTCCTGCAGCACCGCGGTCAGCTCGGCCAGCCCCCGTAGCAGTTTCTCCTCCAGCAGCACCAGCCGGTCGGCGTGCCGGACGTCCTCGCGCAACGAGTCGTGGAAGATCGACGGCTGCCCCTGGGCGAGGAAGGCGAAGAACGCTTCCGCGTCGATCGGAAGCTGCTCACGCTCGGCCTTCTCGGCCAGCCGGAAACAGGCCGCCCAGGTGCCGATCGCCAGCGGGTCGTAGCCGGTCTCCCCGGCCAGGAAGGTGATGTCCTGGAACTGCTCGTCGTCACGAAGTTCCTGCGGCGCGACGTCCTCCAGCAACGGCAGCAGCGCCCCGCTCTGCTCCTCCCACTGCGAGCTGCCCTGGTAGGCGCGGCCGGTGAAGACGATGTCGATCTCGGCCTCGTCCGGCACGTTGTAGTGCACCGGGGTCCGGTAGAGCTCCTGCTCCTGGCCGTCCAGCACCTTGAGCACCAGGTCGGCGGAGAGCTTCTCCGCCCGGCGGAACTGCGACGGGCGGTAGGTGATCTCGAAGCGGCCTGCCCGGCTCCGGCTGCTGCCCAGCGACTGTTCGGCGCGGAGGTCGCGGTCGAAGGCCTGCACGGTCACGTCGTCACGCAGTTCGCCGTACTCGTCGCGGACGGTTCCGTGGACCCGGCGAGGTTGTTCGTTCGGTTCCCCGGGGTCTGGCTCCTGCGGTTCGCCGCCTTCCACGGTCAGGTCCAGCACGGTCCGCGGGAACTCCACCCGGACGAACTCGCTCTCCCCGAGCTGGACGTCGTCACGCAGTACCCGGATGAAGACGCCCGCGCCGCGGAGCAGCTCCGGTGTCTGGTCCCGGCCCGCCTCGATCAGATAGCGGCCCTCCCCGTCGGTGAAGCCGTCGCGGTCACCGAAGCGGACGAGTTCCTGGCCCGGCTGCGCCCGGCGCAGCCGCACGAAGGCGCGGACCGCCACCGCGTCGAGACCGGTCCCCCGGCTGTCGGCGATCCGGCCGGTGAGGCTCACATCGTTCTCTGGCATCTGGCACTACCTTCCACGTCGTCCTCACCAGTACTTGCTGATCAAGTAGGCCGCGAGCCCCACCGCCGCGCCGATCGCGGCGCCCGTCCCGGCTCCGATCGCGGTGCCGGCGATCGGTACCACCGAACCGATCAGGGCGCCGATCGCGGCCCCCGCGGCGGCCGCGCCGATCACTCCGGCGGCCAGCTGCGCCTCCCGGTTGTCGGTCACCTTCGAGGCGCCGTACTCCGCGAGGTTGCCGCCGAGCACACCGGCGACCGCGCTGCCCGCCACCAGCGGCGTGTACGCCGAAGCCGTCGCGAGACCGCTGCTGAGCGTGGTGTACCCCGCCCCGTACGCGTAGATGGAGAGGCCGGCCAGACCGGTCTCCACCTCGGCCACCAGCGGGATCGCGCCCCGGACCAGGCCGACCGCCAGCGTGCCGCCGAGCCCGACCAGGGTCGGTCCGAGGATGTACGGCGGCATCGGCCCGCGGCTGCCGGTCATGTCCCGCATCACCCGGCGGCCGGTCTCCACGTGCTGGGTCCGCGGGGTCGCGTAGTTGCCCCAGCTCTGTTCGACCTCGCCCTCGTGGTGCGGGTAGAGCCCGCGGTCGGCGTAGGTGTGCGGGGTGGCGTAGGTGCGGCCGTTCGGTGCTACTCGAGGCGTGCTGTTCTTGGAGAGTGACTGCAGCGGGCCCATGTAGCGCGGGTCGTTGGTGATCCGCGGATCGAGGTTCACCCGCTTGCCGTTGAGCCACTTCAGGTAGTGCTGGGCGTTGTCGCCGGGACCCCAGGTGCCGAACTGCCGGGCGTTGGCGCGCCCCGCCGCCTCGGCGGTCTTGAAGTTGGTTCCGGCCGGCGCGCTCGGTAGGTCGACCTTGGGAACCGGCTTGATGTCGGGCGACGGCCCGGGCGGGCCCTGGACGCCGGGGCGGGTGAGGAGGCCTACCCCGCCTCCTCCTTCGGGCGACGTACCGGGAGCTGCGCTCGCGCCGCCGCTGGAACCACCGCTGGAACCACCGCCGGACCCACTCCCCGGTCCGGCTCCTGAACTGCCGCCGGAGGAGCTGCTGTCCGCCTCAGCTGCCGGCGGGATGACCTCGTCGGCATCGATGTCATTGAGATACCAGTGCCCGTTGCCCCAGGTGAGAGTGCCGGTGCCGGGCTTGACCCTGTAGGTCTTGCCGTTGACCTCGAACGACTGTGCCCGCACCCAGGCGGAGTACTTCTCCCCCGCCGCCGGGCTGGGGTCGGATTGCGCCGCCTTGATGTCGTCCGGCTTGTTCTGCAAGCTGCCGGACCAGCCCTGGCGGCCGGTCGGGTCCGTCACCATCACCGGGTTGTTGTGGCAGTACAGGTAGAGGTTCGGACCGTCGGCGAATCCACCGGGGTCCGCGCTGATCCAGCGGCCCAGCCAGGGCGCGTAGTACCGGGCTCCGCCGTAGTGCAGGCCGGTCTCGTCGTCCCGCTCGCGGCCCGCGAACCGGTACCGCTTCAGGCTGTGGTTCGACGACGGCTTCCCCGACCGGTACGCCGTGGTCCCGTACGGGTGGTACTCCTCGTAGGAGATGGGGGTGCCGCTGTCGTCGGTCTCCAGCGTGGTCGAGCCGGCCTGGTTGCCGTACTGGTACCGGATCAAGGCGACGCCCAGCGGGTTGGCCGGGTCGGCGTTGTCTTCGTCGCGCACCTTGAGATCGACCTGCGCTATCCGGCCGGCCGTGTCCGACACGTGCAGCGTCCGGCGTTCCAGCTTGACCGGCCCGTTGCCCTGCCGTTCCCGGTAGATCTCGACCGCGCCGAGGTAGATCCGCTCCAGCCTGGCACCGCCGACCCGCTCGATCACCTTGCGGACACGGCGGCCACCGGAGTCGTAGCTGTAGTACGCCGTACCGCCGCCGCCCAGGTCGACCTCGGCCAGCTGGTCCAGCAGGTTCCAGGTGAGCTCGCCCGGGGTCGGTAGTCGCAGGTGCAGCAGGTTGCCCCGATCGTCGTACTCGTACGTCGCGGTGTACGGTCCTGCGTCGGGGTCGTTGGCCACACTGGTCGCAGCGAGCCGGTTCGTCAGGTCTGCGGGGTCGTTCTCGTACTCGTACCGATAGTGCCGCGTCCAGCTTCCGTTGGCGGTCGGCGCGACGTGCCGGAGCCGCTTGAGGTTGCCGACCTCGTCGTAGTCGTACAGCTCGGTGTAGTTGCGTACGGCCCCCGAATCGTTGCTGTGCGGGAGTTGCGGGACCGCCTCGACATCACTGCTGTCGAGCACGGTGTCGTTGGCCCCACCGGCATGCTCACGTCCAGTGGCGCTGGTGAGCTGGTAGAGCGCGTCGTACCCGTAGCGCGTCCGGGCCTCGACCACCGCGTTGCTGAAGAAGAACGTGGGCTGCGCGGCGTCGCGGAGCTCGGTGATGTTGCCGACCGGATCGTAGGTGTAGCCGACGTTCTGCAGACTCCGCGTCGCCGGGTCCTGGCCGGCTTTGACCGCGACGAGGTTCGCCAGCCGGAAGGTGTCCGGGTCGTACAGGTAGCTCAGCAGGACGCCGTTGCCGTAGCGAGCGGAGCGCCGCCTGCCGAGAGCGTCGTACTCCTGCTCCACCAGGAAGTCCACCAGCGGTCCCTGCCCGCGCACCTGCACCTGCAGCCTGGCCAGGGCACCGGCCACGTCATAGGTCGGTACGACGACGCTGCCGTCCGGCAGGGTGATCCGCCGCGGCCGGTTCATCGCGTCGTACTCCGAACCTGCGGGAAACGGCTCAGCGTCGAGCAACGGGGCCGCGGCAACCTGGATCGCGCCGTACCCGTCGGCGGCCGCCACGGGGGTCCAGTCGGGCAGCTCGGTGTGGTCCGCGGTCAGCACCCGCTCCAGCGCCACCGGGTTGCCCTTGAAGTCGACCTCGATCACCCGGGTCATGCCGGCCGAGTCGAACACCTGGTGCGTCAGACCGAGCAGGTTGCGCTGCTTGGCGTCGGCGACGGCCTCGCCGTAGACGAGGTGGCTCAACCGGATCTCCGGCCGGCCCGGCTCGGCGGCGAACGTGCCGGCCGGACGGTTGAGAGCGTCGTACTCGGTGCGATAGACCCGCCCGCACGCGTCCCAGGTGCGGACCATCGCGCCGCGAGCATCGACGAACGACCAGCGATCGCCCTTCTCCGGGCTGGTGCCGAAGACCGCCGTCCCGTTCATCGCGGTGAAGCTCGAGGACACCTTCCGTCCGAGTTGGTCGAACAAGGAGCTGAACCGGCCGGTCAGGTCGCTCTCGGCCCGGGAGCCCGCGGTCCTGCCGCCGCCGTAGTCGAGCACCGTCCAGACCGTGCGGCCGAGACTGTCGAGGTGCGCGACGGCGGGGGTGTTCGCATGTTGGGCGGCCAGCCAGGCGGCTCTGGTGGCCGGGTCCCCGAGTGGCTCCGGTCCGGCCGGGTCGGGGCTGCCGCGCTCGGCGTACCAGCGGCTGTCGAGGACGGTGTCGTTGGCGTCCTCGTCTCGTTGCCACCAGGCACTGATCGTCACTCTGGCCAGCGTGCCGTCCGGGTTCTCCACTCGGACGGCACGACCGAGCGGGTCGTAGTACCGGGTCGACGAGACGCCGACCGTCTGCGCTGTCTCCTCGTCGTCGTACTCGTCGGTGTCGCTGAAGAACGGTTCGTACTGCTTGACCGGCAGGCCCTTGTTGTTCAGGACCGTGCGTCCGGTGCAGAGCCAGCCGGAGACCGCTTGGGACTTCTGCATCGCGGTTCCGCCGGTGCCGTTGCCGTAGGCAATGGTCTGCCGCCACTCACCGGCGGCACCGTGCTCGGTGCGCTGGTACGACCGCACACGGTTGGGTGTCGAACCGTCGAGCCAGTTGAACAGCTCGTACTCGACCCGGATGGTCGGATCGTCGAGGGTGTCACCGACGCCGGCCCCGGCCTTGCCCATCACCGCCGACGCGGTCACCCGGCCGAGTTCGTCGTACCGGACGGCGCTGCGGTTGCCGTTGGGGTCGGTCAGCTCTACGGGGCCCAGGACACGGTAGTCGTTCAGGGCATGGCTGTCCTGCCAGAGGGCCTGGCTGACTTGTACCCGTTGCGGCAGCAGGTCGTACCGGTCCAGGGTTGTCAGCGTCACGATGCCGGTCGGATCGATCACACCGGCAGGCAGGAAGAAGTGCGCGGCCGGGTCAGGCGGGTAAACGTAGGTGCCGGACGGGATCCACCAACCATCGTCGATCCGGAGGTAGCCCGCGTCGACCCAGTCGGCGGTGGTGAGCTGACCGTCGTAGTACTCGGTGACCACGCCGGGCGTGAAGGCCAACTGGAGGGTGCGGTGACTGAGGCCGAGCGTGTCCCACTGTCCCAGCGGGAGCTCGGCGAGGGTGTTGCTGAGGAACAGGGTTCGGGTGTGCGCCAGCAGGCGGCGCTGCTTATCGATGCCGTTGGCAACTACTTCGTAGTCGATCGGCGCGGCCGCGGCGAGGGCGTCGCGGAGTTCGCGGCGGGTGAAGCGGGTGGCGGCGGGCGTCGTACCGGTGAGTTCGTGGTTGCGGCCCTCGTAGGCGACCGGCAGCCGGAAGGACGCCGGGCCGTCGATGACCGGGGTGAGGTCGATCTCGGTGACGGTCACGGTCAGCCGCTGCTGCGCCTCGGTCACCTCGATCGGCAGCTCCGGGTCGGCGATCACCCGGCCGTAGGTGATCGACGCGTTCGCGATCGGGATGCCGTACGGTCCGGTCTCCAGTACGACGCTGTGCTCGACCCGTGGATCGCCTGACTCACGTTCGTAGTGCCGGTCGAGGGTCTCCGTCGGCTTGGGATGCCAGACACCCCGCTCCTTGCCGCCGCTCTGCAGGCATTCGATCTCGTAGCCGAACTCGGTGACCTGGTAGGGATCGGCGGCCTTCGACGAGCCGTCGAAGCTGTAGGTCTCCTTGCGCAGCGGCAAGCCCCGCAGCGCTCGGACGCAGTCCCGCAGAGCGGCCGCGTCGAGCTCCGGTGGGAGTTCGGCATCGGGTAGCTCGCGCAGACCCAGGTGGTACTCCGCCTCCAACTGGTGCAGGATGCGGTCGGCACCCAGGTAGGCGCCGGTGTGGAACCAGCTGCGCGAGGTGACCGGCGGCTGCTGGAGCAACGGATCGGGCTCCTGACCCGCCGCCGCGACGTACTCGTCGATGCTCTCGGTGTCCTGCTGCTCGACCATGGCGAAGCCGCAGAACTCGCGCTCCTCACCGTCGTAGTGCCCATGGTGATAGCTGTACGTCGTCACGTGCCTGGTCCGGGCGATCAGATCCAGTTGCTCGAGCCGCTCGACCACGTGCACCGGGAACGGGAGCCGGGTCGCCCACGGCCGGCCGGCCCGGCGATCGGCGAGCAGGAACTTGGTCGAGGCCGCGTAGCCGATCTTGGTGACGCCGCCGAGATTGTTCGTCACCGTGGTGAGCAGGTACGGCTTGGTGCCACCCATCAGGTCGACGTACCGGACCGGCGATCCGGCGTCGGCGAGCAGGGGTGACGACCAGACCAGACAGGCGGTGCCGTTGCCGAGCAGGTCGGCCAGCTGAACGCCGGTGTGGTCGTCGAGATGCGGCAGAGTCGGCAGGTGGGTCGGCGTACTCCAGGAGTTGCCGCTTTGGTTCGACCAGAGGCGTACCTGCTTCGGGCCGACGTACAGGACGTCGGCCAGGCCGGAGCCGTCCACGTCCGCCAGCCGCAACCTGGCCGGGTCGAACTCTCCCGGCCGGTCGAAGCAGGGGCTGTTGGCCATCACGACCCGGGCCCCGAAGTTGCCGTAGCCCAGGTTCGGCCAGTAACAGATCTCGGTGTTCCTGATCCGGATCAGGTCGCTCAGGCCGTCGCCGGACAGGTCTGCGAGGAACACGCCTTCCTGCCGGCCCGCTCCGAGTTCCGGCCGGGTCTCGTCGCCAGGCGGCACCGGAAGTGGCAATGCCCGGCCGTACCCCGCGTCGCCGTGCGACGGATGCCAGCGATAGACCCCGTCGCCGGCGATCAGGAGGTCGGCCAGGCCGTTCCCGGTCAGGTCGACCAGTTGCAGGGCAGGGGAATCCCAGTCGATCTGCGGCAGCTCGGAGAACGGTACGAACGGTGCCCAGCCGCCCTCGTCGGTCCGCTCGTGGAAGCCCGCCGGTTGGCGGTCGAAGGTGACCAGGTCGAGACGGCCGTCGCCATCGAGGTCCACCAAGCGCTGACCGCTGCTGAAGCCGGCCGCGTTCGGCAACGGATCGACCGTCCGGAGCGGCCCCAACGTGCCGCCGCCGAGGTTCGGCGCGTAGTACCAGCCACCGGCCTGCTCGGTCAGTACGCCGGTCAGCCCGTCACCGTCGAGGTCGAGCCACTGGTGGCTGCCGGGTGCGCCGAGACCGTACGGCAGGCTGTCCGTCGGCAACCTGCGGACGGACGGGTCGATGGTCGCGCGGCTGTACGCCAAGCTGAGTGGCGGTGTGGATGCCTTGCTGTAGCCGGTTCCGGAACGCTGATAGCCGTGGCGGGCCACGGAGGTGAGCAGGGAGGCGACCGGCGAGAGTTCGTAGCCGAGATCCATCGAGCCGACCAGGCAGTCGGCGCCGACGCCGGCCTCGTCCGGGAAGTGGTGGAACATCAGGATCCGGCGGCACAGCCGGTAGCTACGGACTTCGAAACCCGGCCGCCTGGTCGAGTACGCGTCCGGCCTGGCCGGCCGCTTGCCGTTGTCGCCCGGCAACGGACGCTCGGCGTCGTGCTCGCCGTAGTCGAAGACGAGCTCGAACATCCAGCGTCCGTCGGCCAGTTCGGCCGGCGGAACGTCGACGGGCCGCTCACCGGCGGCGTCGAGCAGGGACGTTAGATTGCCGTAGCGGATTCGCTTGAGGTAGCGGTTGGAGATTCTGGCCCCGGCCGGCCGGTTGAGCTCGTGCGGCGCCGAGAGGTCCACGTTGTCGGTGTTCTCGGCGGCGTACTCGTAACGGACGGCGTTGCCGACGTCGTCACGGGTCTCGCAGAGCAGCCAGCTGAAGACGCGGGTGCGGCTCGCCGGGTCGGCGGGGTCCAGCGGGTCCTCGATCCGGGACCCCGCGTCGCGGCCGTACACGGCGAGCACATTGGCGGCGGAGAGAGTGCGCCAATGGACGTCGCCGTCGGTACTGCGGGTCCAGCGCTCGACCCGGACGAAGCCACCCTCGATCCGGGGCCGGTACCGGCGGACCGCGTAGGCACCGAGCTGGTCGTCCGGCCGGAGGGTGCCGTCGGGGCGGCGTACCGGGACCAGGTCCTCCAGGCCGGTCAGCCGGAAGACATCCTGCTCGTCGTCGTACCGGGGCAGCCCTCGATCGGTCGCCCGGCTGAGGACCGGCAGGTCCAGCGACCATCCCAACCCGAACGGCCCGTTGCCGGCGCCCGAGTCGTACCGCAACGACAACTGCGGGCCGAAGCCCGAACGCGACGCGCTCAACGGCAGCGGCAACGTCATGCCGCCGGTGCCGCCGGCCGGGTCGGCTGCGAACTTCTCACCGATGCCGCGAACAGCCCCGCCGCCGGTCGGCAACCCACCGGCAGGCGGCAACGTCGGAGCGGCCGGAGCCGCCTTCTGATCCTTGATGGTTCCCCCCATCAACGACGATGCACTCCATACCCCCATGGAGTCCGCACATCGTCAGCAACCCTTATATCCGCCGGCTCCGCCCGTCACCAGGCTTCGGCGGCATTTGCCGCCCCCGGTTTCTCAGAGCCGGGCCAGCGCGCGGCGCAACGGGTCGAGGCCGAGCGATCCGAGGTTGAGCGCGTCGGAGTGAAAAGCCCGCAGATCGAAGTCGGCGCCCTTGCGCTGTTTGGCCTCTTCCCGCGCCTGCAGCCAGATCCGCTCACCGATCTTGTACGACGGCGCCTGCCCCGGCCAGCCGAGGTACCGGTTCAGCTCCGCCTTCAGGAACTCGGTCTCCATCCGCGAGTGGGCCCGGAGGAACTCGTAGCCGAGCTCGGCGTTCCAGGTCTCGCCCGGGTGGAAGCCGAACGGGTTGTCGCGCGGGATCTCCAGCTCCAGGTGCATGCCGATGTCGACGATCACCCGGGCGGAGCGGAAGCCCTGCGCGTCGAGCATGCCGAAGCGGGCGCCCGGCTCGTCGAGGTAGCCGAGCTCCTCCATCAGGCGTTCGGCGTACAGGCCCCAGCCTTCACCGTGGCCGGAGACCCAGCAGCCGACCCGTTGCCAGCGGTTCAGCAGGTCGGCGCGCAGCATCGTCTGCCCGACCTGGAGGTGATGGCCCGGAACGCCTTCGTGGTAGACGGTGGTGACCTCACGCCAGGTGGCGAAGTCCTCGATCCCGGCCGGCACGGCCCACCACATCCGGCCCGGCCGGGTGACCAGGTCCTCGCTCGGCGGGGTGTAGTAGATGATGCCCTCGGAGGTCGGCGCGATCATGCACTCGATCCGGCCGATCTCGTCGGGGATGTCGAAGTGCTTGCCCCGCAGTTCCTGGACGGCGCCGTCGGCGAGTTCCTGCATCCAGTCGCGGAACGCCTCCTTGCCGTGGATCTTGCGGGCCGGGTCCGCGTCCAGGACGGCGGCCATCGCCGGGATGCTGCGCTCGCCGTCGTTCAGCGCGGCGGCGATGGTCTGCATCTCCTGCTCGATCCGGGCCAGCTCCTGCCAGCCCCAGGCGTACGCCTCCTCCAGGTCGAGGGTCGCGCCGATGTGGTCGCGGGAGGCGAGCTGGTAGACCTCGCGACCGACCGCGTCCCGGTTCGGCGCCTGCGGCAGCAGGTCGGTGAGCAGCCACTGGCCGAACTCCCCGAACGTCTTGCTGGCCTCGGTCGCGGCCGCCTCGACCCTGGCCTTGAGCGCCGAGTCCGGCGCCGTCGCGGTCAGGCCGAGGAAGTAGTCGTTGCCTTCGGCACCGGTCCAGCCGGCGATCCGCTCGGCCAGCACCTTGACCTGCCGGGCCGCCGAGACCCGGCCGGCGGCGGCCTGCTGGAGCAGGGTTTCGCGGTAGCCGTCGAGCAGCGTGCCGACCTGGTCCAGCCGCCGGCCGATGTTCTCCCAGTCCTGGTCGGTCGCGGTCGGCATCAGGTCGAAGACCGCGCGGATCTCGACCGGTACGCAGGAGATCCCGTTCAGCTCGTACTGCGGGACGCCCGCCTCGTACCGCTCGGCGTCGAGCTCGATCCGCTCCAGCAGCGCGTCCCTGGCCGTCTCCTCCCGGAACGACGAGACCTCGACCGCCTTCGCCTCGGCGATGGTGGCCCGGTGCAGGTCGAGCAGCGCCTCGAACCCGGCCGGTGACCGGTCCGGCAGCTTGTCCTCGTGCCCCTGCATGCCCATGATCGTCGCCGCGGCGGGCGACAACTCGGCACGGGCCTCGAGGAAGCGTTCGGAGAGCTCGTCGATCGGGCTGTGTGGTGCCGTCGTCTCGGTCATCGGGCGACAGTACCGTCGCGACCGGAGCGACCGGAATGCCAAGCTGCGCAGGTTTTCCCGGCCGTTTCTCGCCCTTCTCCGGCCTGCCCGGATCAAACCAGCGTTGGATTGAAATGACTGGGGCCCGGCTCAGTCCTGGGGCGGCTTGGTTTCGACGTGGCGGATCTTGGTGTGCTCGTCGCTGTGCGGGGCGGTCTCGGAGGTGTTCTCGGTGCCCACGGACTCGGCGGTCGCGGCCGCACCACGGCCCGCGGCGAACAGCGTCCAGAGCAGATAACCGACGGCCGCGAGGACGATGACGGCCAGCGCGATGACGATGGGTACACCCATGATGGTGGCTCCTCTCGGGTTGCGGTCGCAGTACCCAGTCGGGGCCGAGGGCATGCCCGGAGCGGGGAAAACGCGCGAGGCGCCACCCAGGATGCCGGGTGGCGCCTCGCGAGTCGGCAGCTCAGGTGCCGGCGAGCGGGTAGATCAGCGGGAGGATCTTGTAGTCGTCGGCGTTCGGGACCAGCGAGACGTACGTGCCGGAGTACAGGCAGCTGGTCGTCGAGGTGTTGTGGTTGAGCGACAGCGCGTGGCCGAGTTCGTGGCAGGCGATAGTACGGCGTTCGGCTGCCGTCAGCGTGTAGCTGTCGTTGAGCTTCACCGAGACCGGCCCCTGGGTGTTCGGGGTCCAGGTGGTCAGGCCCAGCCAGCCGGTGCTGCCGTAGGCGCCGTTGGCGACCGTCACACAGTGGACGCCGGTGGGACAGGCGGTCGAGCCGGACTTCCAGAAGGAATCGATGCCGGTCGCGCGGTTCCACTCGGTGACCGAGGCGATGACCGGCCACGCCGAGGACGTGGAGTCCAGGAAGTAGACCTGCGGGTCGTTGTACGCGCCGTAGGACCACTGGTGGTCACACCACTGCCGGGCAGTTCCCTCGCTCAAGCAGGCGAGCGCCTTCTGCTGGGTGGGCTGGTTCGACGGGGGCTGCTGCCCCTTCGCCAGTACGCCGGTGACGCCGCTGCGGCGGAGCTTGTCGCGCAACTGGTCGGGAGTGACGCCCTTGGCGGGGTCGTAGATGGTCACCGTCGTGTTGCCTGCCCGGTCCTTGCCGGTGGCGTAGACGGTGTCGTGCTCGGCGTCCGCGGTGGCGGCGGGCGCTGCGACCGGTTCTATCGGCTGGGCGTTACTGCTGGTGGTCAGCGCGACGACGGTCAGCAGGCCCACCGAACCGATGGCTGCAATGCGTTTCGCTAGCCTCACGATTTCCCTCTCGAGAGCGAAGTGCGGTTCCCCTGAGTGATCGAACCGCCACTTCACCGCACCATCGACGGGCGCTCCTGGCTAGGTACGAAACGTTTGATTCTCACGGTTCAGGCGGGCACGGCATCCACGGAGCGAGACACTCGCTGAGACGGTCAGGCAGAACGGCCATCCTTGGTGCCCACCCTGCGGACAGACCAAACAACGCGCGAATCAGGTCCGCGGCTGGGCGGGGTTGGTGGGATCGCCGTGGGCCGGCGGGTTGAGCGCCGGACCGTCCTCCGCCCCGACCCGCGAGCCGGCGTCCGGCGGACCGGCGACCTCCGGCCGTTCCGCGTTCGGGTCCCCGTCGGTCGGCTCGGCTCCGTTGTTCAGAGCCTCCAGGCGATGCCCCAGCGCCTCCAGTACCGCGATGCGCTGCGAGTGTTCGCGTTCGTAGCTGATCAGCGTCTCGAGCTGCCCCGCGTCGAGGGCCCGGATCCGGCTGGTCAGCGACCCGAACGGCAGGTGGTCGAAGTCCGTCAGCGGCAGGTCACCACCGTCCCGGGATTCCACGTCCTCGCCGTTCAGCCGGTTCTCGTCGTCACGCTGGCTCATCAGACCTCCTCGATCGAGCTGGGCCTTCGCGGTTCCCCGCCGGCCCGCGCTGAAAACCCTCCCGCCGGGATCGCTCAGCGGGAGCCGGTGGTGATGAACGCGGCGGTGTCGAAGTAGGTGGCGAAGCGGCTGATCCGGCCGTCGTCGGCGTACTCGAGCAGCGACACCCCGGCGTACCGGATGGGTGTACCGCCGGCCAGCTTGCCGTCGGCGGTCCACTCCAGCACCGCGAGCTGCGCGCCGGCGGCGGATCGGGTGAACGTGCTCGCGATCTCGTCGAACTGGGCCCGGTAGGCCTGCCAGAACTCTTCGGGCGACGACGTCCTGCTGTGGTGCGACCCGACCTCGGGACGCTCCAGCTCGGCCGTCTCGCCGAACAGTTCCGTCAGCTCGTCCACCGCACCGGAGCTCTCGAAGTCCGTCAGGGCCTGCCTGAAGCGCTGCAGGTTCTCTTCCGCGCTCATCCTCGAACCTTCCTTCCCGTTGTCGACGTCGGGCGTCGGTACCCAGGAAGGGCGCGCGTAGTAGCGCGCACAAGTTCGGTCATCAGGAGCTGCGGCGGGTGGCCTTCTCGATCACGTCGGCGACGATGCCGTCGGCGACCGTCTTGAGCTTGGTGTTGCTGTCCTGTGAGGTCCGGACCAGGAAGGCGAAGGCGCGGTCGGGGTCGATCGTGTAGCGCTCCATCACGATGCCGACCGCCTGGCCGATCACGTTGCGGGTGGCCAGGGCCTGGTTCATGGTGTCCTCCTGCCGGGCCCACCCCATCGCGACCGCGACCAGCCCGGCGAACAACGCACCCAGGGCGCGGGTGTCGCCGTCCAGGCTGTGCGCGCGATCGGCGTACAGGTTCAGTGCGCCGCGGGCATGCGGCTCGGCCCGGAACTGGAAGGCGATCTGCGCGCCGAAGCCCAGCGCCGCGGCCTGCGGCCCGTACTGCGGCCAGCGGTGATCGGAGGCCAGGTCGAGGGCCTCGACCACCGGCTCGGACAGCGCCGCCTGCAGGCAGGGCCCCTCACGCAACTCGTACTGCAGTTGATCCGCGCGCACCACCCGCTCGTCGGTCGGAGCCAGGGTTTCGATCAGACCGTCACGAGTGGTGACCGACAGGCTCGCCTGGTCGATCCCCGGCACCGTGTCGACCGCGCTGGCCAGCAGTTGCTCCAGCGTCTTGCCCAGGTCGAGGGGCGCCTGTAGGGCGGCGGCCGCCGCGGTCATCACCGCGGTCAGGTCGTCGGAAGTATCCGCGGTCATCCAGCAAACTCCTTACGAGCACCAGCAATCTGCGCTCAGTGTAATCCGGATCGGACCGGCTGCAGAGGTTCTCTGCATAGGATTCACCGCCGCACCACGGGTCACGATCCGGTAACCGCGCCGGCCGGCGGCATGTCCGGAAACGCCACGGGTACCGGGCCCCGCGTCCATCCGGATCAGGTCTGGAGGAGGTCTCCAGACCGCCACCGTCAGGAGACGCCCGCCATGTCCCAGACCAGCTCGGCCCGTCGCATGACCGCGACCCGGGTCCAACTCGCCGCGACCGTCGTCGCGGTCACCTTCCTCGCGGTCGGCATCCTCGGCTTCGTGCCCGGTATCACCACCGACTACGACACCATGATGTTCGGTGGTCACCACTCCGAGGCCATGCTGCTCGGCATCTTCCAGGTCTCGATCCTGCACAACCTCGTGCACCTGCTGTTCGGGGTCGCCGGGCTGGCGCTGGCCCGTACGGCAGCCGGCGCCCGCAACTACCTGATCGGTGGTGGCGTCGTCTACCTGGTGCTGTGGATCTACGGCCTCGTCATCGACCAGTCCAGCGCCGCGAACTTCGTGCCGCTCAACACCGCTGACAACTGGCTGCACCTCGGCCTCGCTGCCGGGATGATCGGACTCGGCGTCGCCTTGGCGCCGCGCAGGTCCCGGCCCTGAGCGAACTCGGCTCGGCAGAGCACCGCGTGGCCGCCGGCCGGCTGCACTACTGGACGAGCGGATCGCGCGGCCCGTGGATGCTGCTGACCCACGCCACCGCCCTCGACCACCACAGCTTCGACGAGCTGACTCCCCTGCTCGTCGAAGCCGGGTGGCGGACGGTGGCGTGGGATCTGCCAGGTCACGGCCAGTCCCCGCCGGCGAACGGCAGGACGACCATGGCCACCCTGGTCGACGACGCCGTCGCGGTGATGGACGACGCCGCGGGAGCTGAGCCGGTCACCCTGCTGGGGCATTCGCTCGGCGGCTATCTCAGTCAGCACGTCGCGTTCCGGCGACCCGACCGGATCGCCGCCCTGATCGCGATCGGATGCACCAGCGCGACACTCCTGCCGGCCCGCTACCAGCTACGTGCGTTGCGAGCCTCGGCCGCGCTGATCGCGGCGCTACCGGCCTGGGTGCGCCGGCGTCACACCGCCGTCCAGGCAAGTCA
Source organism: Kribbella sp. CA-293567 (assembly GCF_027627575.1). Classification (NCBI taxonomy): domain Bacteria; kingdom Bacillati; phylum Actinomycetota; class Actinomycetes; order Propionibacteriales; family Kribbellaceae; genus Kribbella; species Kribbella sp. CA-293567. The sequence continues at coordinate 3,505,074 of NZ_CP114065.1, read as the reverse complement.
CCACCCCGAAGTACGCCGGTACGTACGCCGTACGAGCGCACGCGTCGGCACCCGATCCGTCCTGTCGGTCTGGACCGCGCTGACCCACGGTTTCGCGGACGAACCGGAGCGGCGGTTGCAGGCGCCCTTGCTGATCATGCACGGTACGGACGATCGCACCGGCATCATCTCGTCGGAGGCGCCGCGCTGGGCCCGTCATCACCACGGCAGCAAGTATGTGGTCGTTCCGTGCGCCAGGCACAACGCTCATCAGGACAACCCCACCGCGGTGGCCGCCGCCGTGCAGGCGTTCACCGCTCAGTGAACTCCGCTCATCAGTTTGCGGATCGGCCCGACGGCGAGAGCCAGCATCGCGGCGAGGGCCAGGGCCACGGCCCCGATGACGCCGAAGTACGCCGTCTCGTGGTCGGCGCTGTAGAACTTGGCGAGGACCCCCGACATCGCCGTACCGAGGGCGATCGAGAGGAAGAACAGCGCGACCATCTGGGTCCGGAACGCCTCGGGAGCGAGCTTGGTCGCCAGGGACAGCCCGACGGGTGACAGCAGCAGTTCGGCGATGGTGAAGACCAGCAGGACGCCGGCCAGGCCGATCAGCGGGGCGCTGTTCGGGCCTCCGCCGGCCATCGGAAGGAACAGCAGGAACGCGACCCCCATGACGGCCAGGCCGAGACTGAACTTGACCGGGGTGGACGGCTGCCGGGAGCCGAGTTTGGTCCACAGCGCCGCGAACAGGCCGGACAGCACGATGATCATGATCGGATTGATCGACTGCACGAACGAGACCGGCATCTCCCAGCCGAACACGGTCCGGTCCAGCCGCTGGTCGGAGTAGATGGTCACCACCGTGAACTGCTGCTGGTAGAGCGACCAGAAGGCCGCGCTCGCGACGAACAACGGGATGAACGCGAGCACCCGCCGCCGTTCGGCCGGCGTCACGCGGCGGCTCCGCAGGATGACCACGAAGTAGCTGACCGCCGCGATCAGGCTCAGCACCACGACCGCGGTCGCGTAGCGGGCCGCCGGGAGCAGCCCGGTCGCCAGGACCACGACGACGATCACAACGGCGGCGGCCACCCCGAAGGCGACGCGGCGCAAGCCGGCGGCCGGGATGGGATCCGGTACTTCGCGGGCGGCATCGCTGAGTCGCCGGCGCCCGAAGCTGTACTGCACCAGACCGACCGCCATGCCCACGGCCGCCAGTCCGAACCCGTAGTGGAAGCCGACGTTCTTCTGCAGCAGCCCGGTGAGCAGCGGACCGGCCAGTGCGCCGAGGTTGATGCCGAGATAGAAGAGCGAGAAGCCGGCGTCGCGACGCTCGTCGTCGGCGGCGTACAGGGTGCCGACCAGGGAGGTGGCGGTAGCCTTCACACCGCCGCTGCCGAAGCCGATCAGGACCAGGCCGACCGCCACCCCGGCCATCCCGGGGATCAGCGCCAGCCCGATGTGGCCGCACATCACCACGACAGCGCTGTAGAAGAGCGTTCGCTCCGCGCCGAGCAGCCGGTCGGCCAGCCAGCCACCGGCGATCGTCGAGAGGTAGACCAGACCGCCGTACGCGCCGACGATGCTGGTGGCGGTCCCCTCGTCGATTCCCAGGCCGCCTTCGGCCGCGGAGTAGTAGAGGTAGATCAGCAGGATGCCCTGCATGCCGTAGAACGAGAACCGCTCCCACAGCTCGACGCCGAACAGGTTGGCCAGCACCGGCGGTTGCCCGAAGAAGGTACGACCGCGCTGTTCGCTCGTGTCCGTGGCCACAGCAACTCCCCTGCGAGTCGGCGAAAGTATTCGCGTCCTCAGTGCCCACTCACAGGCCGGACACACTCGGCCCGCGGCGCAACCTCACAAAAGCGTCAGGTCGTCCTGCCGTCCGGCACTCGTCCCTGACCGGAGGCGGCCGGCCAGCGAAGTTTCGAGCGGCGGGCCCAGACGGCTTGGGCGTAGGCCTTGGCCGCGACGGTGGCCTTGCGAGGAGTGCCGACCCGGGCCCGCCGGGAGAACACGTCGTAGTCGGCGGCTTCGATGCGTTTGAGGATCTCCGAGTACAGCACGTACGCCGTACGGACACAGGGTCGTGACACCGGGGCGAGCATGGCGATGCCTTTCTCGGCTTCCCGGTAGATCCGGCGGGTGATGGCGATCTGTTCGGCCAGCGCCTTGGTGACCCGGGGTTCGGTCCGCCGGTGGGTGACACACCAGCCGAGCAGTTCGGTGTCGACGTCGTAGGCGCCCAGCTCGTCGGCCGGCAGGTACACCCGGCCGCGTTCGTAGTCCTCCGCCACGTCCCGCAGGAAGTTGGTCAGCTGGAACGCCAGCCCGAGGGCCGCGGCCGCGGGGGCCGCTTCGGCGCGGCTGGTCACCGTGCCCAGCACCGGCAGGACCTGGAGCCCGATCACTTCGGCAGAGCCGCGGGTGTAGGTCTCCAGCGCCGCGCGGTCGGGATAGTGGGTGGTGAACAGGTCCATCCGCATCGAGGCGAGGAAGTCGTCGAACAGGTCGTCGGTGATGGTGTAGCGGTGGGCGGTGTCGATCACCGCGGCCAGGATCGGATCCGGGCTGTGGCCGGCCCGCAGCCCTGCGAACAGGTCGTCGGTGACGACGCGCAAGGCGGCTTCGATGTCGGTGGTGGTCGCCTCGGCGGGCGGCAGGTCGACGATGTCGTCGGCGTACCGGGCGAAGCCGTACAGGGCGTGGATCGCGGGCCGCTGGGGCGCGGTCAGCATCCGGGTCGCCAGGAAGTAGGTGCGGCCGTGCTCGGCGTTCAGCCGGCGGCAACGGTCGTAGGCGGCGCGCAGCCGGGGGTCGGCGATTCCGGCTGCGTCGAGTTCCGAGGTGGTCATGAAGTGCCTCCAGCGGGTGGCCGAAAACGAGCAGGATGAGCGAGAGCGGGCCCGGTGATGCGGTCCGCGGCCAGCCGGCCGGAGATCACCGCGGTCGGTACGCCGACGCCGGGCACGGTGCCGCCACCGGCCAGTACGACGTTGTCGCTGCGGCGCGGGAAGTTTCCCGGCCGGAAGGGACCGGTCTGGGCGAAGGTGTGCGACCACGCGAACGGCGTACCGGCGGCCATGTCCTGCCGGGCCCAGTCGGCCGGGGTGATGAGTTTGGTCGCGGTGAGACTGGCGGCCAGGCCCGGTGCGATCCGCTGCTCGACGAGGTCGACCACCTGCTCGGCGTACCGGGGGCCGTCCCGGTCCCAGTCCCGCGGTCCGGTCTGCAGGTTCGGCACCGGGGCAAGGATCGAGAGCACGTCGTGTCCGGGCGGGGCGAGCAGCGGATCGGTGGCGCTGGGGCGAGTGATCAGCAGCGACGGGTCACGCATCAGGGAGCCTTCGTCGATCAGCTCGGTGAAGGTGGAGCGCCAGGCATCGCCGAACGAGATGGTGTGATGAGCCAGCTCGGGCCACTCGCGGTTCGAGCCGGCGTGCAGCACCACAGCCGACGGAGCCGCTCGCAATGGCAGCAACCGCCGGGGCGCGGCGCCGAGGAGGCGGTAGCTGACCGGCAGTTCGGTGGTCAGCACGACCGCGTCGCACGGGTAGCGGTCGCCGTTCTCGGTTCGTACCGCGTCGACGCGCTGACCGGTTCGTTCGAGTTCACTGACCGTCGAGCCGTAGTGGAACTCGACGCCGGCCTTGGTCGCCGCCGCGGCCAGGCCGTCGGGGATCGCGCGGATCCCGTCGCGAGGGAAGTAGACCCCGGCGACGGTGTCCATGTAGGTGATCACGGAGTACAGGGCGAGCGCCTGCTGCGGCGCCTGGCCGACGTACAGGGACTGGAAGGTGAACACCCGGCGCAGCCGCTCGTCGGCGATGAACCGCCCGATCACCGGATCGAGCCGGCCGAAGCCCCGCAACGCGATCAGCCGGGCCAGCTGGGGCGAGAGCATCGACAGCGGCGAGTCGAAGTTCGACGCCACGAAGCGGTCGAACTCGACCCGGTACATCGTCTCCAGCCACGCCCGGAGTCGCCGGTAGCCGGCCGCCGCTTCGGCGCCGGCGAACTCGCGGACGGCATCCGCCATCTGCTCGGGATGGCGATGCACGGCCAAGCTGGTCCCGTCGGCGAACCTGGCCGAGTACGCCGGATCCAGCTCGGTCAGCTGCACGTGGTCGGCCAGCCGGCCACCGACCGCCGCGAACGCGTCCTCGAGGAGGTCGGGCATCGTCAGCACGCTCGGACCGGTGTCGAACTTGTAGCCGTCCAGATCGAATCGGCCCGCCCGGCCGCCCGGGACCGGCTCACGTTCGAGCACGGTCACCTGCCGGCCGCGGCCGGCGAGGTGAAGCGCCGCGCTCAGGCCGGCGAAGCCCGCGCCGACGACGACCACCCGGTCCGTGCGACCTGCGACTGTCCGCATCAGTGAGATCTCCCCTGCTCGGTCATGCCTGCTCGGTCATGCCTGCTCGGTCATTCCTGCTTGGTCATGCCTGTCTGGTCATGCCTAGTGGTCCCGCCGGGTGCACTTCTCGGCCAGCAGCAGCAGGCCCTGCCGCGGCAGCGCCGGAAGTCCTGCCGCCCGCAGCAACCGGGTCGCTTCGACCACCCGCTGCTCGATGAGCTGCTCGATCCGCGCCCGCGCGCCGGTGGCGACGATCAGCTCCTGCCACCGCCGGACCCACTCCGGATCACCGCCACCTTCCGTCTCCGCGGTGGCCGCCAGTTCCTCGAGCTGAGCGCGCTGCGCGGGGTCGGCCAGCTCACGAGCCATCACGATGACGCTCGTCGCCTTGCCCTGCCGCAGGTCGTCGCCCAGCGGCTTGCCGGTCGTCCGCGGATCGCCGAACACGCCGAGCTCGTCGTCGCGCAACTGGAACGCTTCCCCGATCAAGGCGCCGTACCGCTGCAGAGCCGCGGTGTGCTCCCGGCTGCAACCCGCCAGCGCCGCGCCGAGCTCGAGCGGCCTGCGGACGGTGTAGTTGCCGGACTTGCGCCGCGCCACGTCGAGCACGCTCTCCAGACTCGGGCTCGCCGAGGTGTCGTTCAGCAGGTCGCTGAACTGGCCGACCGCCAGCTCGCTGCGGGTCAGGTCGTACACCGGCCAAGCCCGGTTCAGGCAGTCGGCGGGCAACCCGGCCTCCCGCAGCATCCGCTCGGACCAGGCCAGACACAGATCGCTGAGCAGGACCGCGGCCGATCGCCCGAAGCGGTCCGCGCCGTGGCCCGGGCGCAGCCGGTGGTGCCAGTCGGTCAGCTGGACGTGCACGGTGGGATGCCCGCGCCGGGTCGCCGAGTCGTCCATCACGTCGTCCTGGATCAGCGCGAACGCGTGCAGCAGTTCCAGGCTGGCCGCCGCGTGCGCCGCCGCACCGGACTCGGGCCGCCCGCACAACCAGCCCAGATAGGCGAACGTCGACCGAACATATTTGCCACGAGCAACGAACTCGCGGAGGACCTGCCGCAGTACGTCGGTGTCCGGCGCGGTGAAGTACTCACTGCAGCGCTGCACCGTGAACGTCGACACCATCGCCTTCGCCCCGGTCACCTGCGCCTCCAGCCACTCCCCCAGGCCGGCGATCTCGTCCTCGGGGAGCTCGACGGGTGGAGCGACGGCCGGGTGGGTCCTTCCGTTCAGCATCACGTCAGCCACGCGACCTCCGCATCGTCCGATTCCGGTCTGCACGCATCTCCTGCGCCTACCTGCTGTTCTGCTCGAAGCCCCCACAGGGATGCACCTGACGCGAGAAATTTCGGCGAACCCGGGTACCGCACAAATTGTGCCTAAGTTTGATGGGGCGGTACCCGCCGATCTGCCGGTGAAACGCCGCGGCCGGCCGGTGCGATATACAGAGACCGTGGCCGATGACGCACAGCAGCAGTGGTCGCGGCGGCACGGCGGCCTGGACCCGCAGAGGTCGGTGTGGATCTCCGGATGGGTCGGGCTGGTCGATGCGTTCGCCCGGCCCTTGGCTGCACGCGGAGTCTCCCCCGACGTCGTCACGCTGCTCGGGACCGCGGTGACAGCCCTCGTACCGTTGCTCGCCTGGGCCGGATCGGTCTGGCTGTTCGTCGCGATACCGGTCGTCGTGGCGGGTGCAGTGCTGGACGGCGTCGACGGCGCGGTCGCGTCGCGCACAGGCAAGACCTCGCGATGGGGTCAGGTGCTCGACTCGCTGGCCGACCGGCTGTCCGATCTACTCCTCGCTCTCACTCTGGCCCTGCTCGGCGCGCCTTGGTGGCTGGCCGTCGCGCTCGGTGCGGTGACGCTGTTGCACGAGTCGGTTCGCGCCACCGCGCAGGCAGCGGGCCTGGCCGGACCGGGCGCGGTGACGGTGGCCGAGCGCCCGACCCGGGTGATCGTCGCTTCGTTCGCGCTGTTCTTCTGCGGTGCCGAGTGGGGCGCCCGGCAGGTCGGCGTCGACGTACTGCCTGCGGTCGACGATGCCGCCATCGCCACCGGAGCAGCGGGTCTCGGCCTGCTGCTCGCCGTGATCGGCCTAGGCCACCTGCTGTTCGCGGTACGACGTCGCCTGGCCTGATCCTGCTCAGGCCGGCCCGATCAGCTCGCTGACGATCCGGGCGGACAGGACCACCAACGGCAGCCCACCTCCGGGGTGCGACGAGCCCCCGACCAGGTAGAGCCCCGGTACCGGTGACCGGTTGGCCGGCCGCCGGAACGCCGCGCTGGCGCCGTTCGAGGACGTGCCGTAGATCGAGCCGCCCGGGGTGAGAGTACGGCGGGCCAGGTCGGCCGGGGAGAGCACGGTGCGGTGCCGTACCAACCGGCGTACGTCGAGGCCACGCGACGCCATCACCGACAGGACCTGGTCGGCGTACCGTTCGGCAAGTCCAGGCGAATCCCAGTCGACGCCATCCTGAGGATCGTGCCTGGGTGCATTGACGAGCACGAACCACGCGCCGGCTCCGGCGTGCGGAACCAGCGCCGGATCGTCCGGCGCGGAAATGTAGACGGTGGGCCGCTCGACCGGCCGGGCCCGGCCGCGACGACCGAAGACGGAGTCGAACTCGGCGTCGTAGTCCTCGGCGAACAGCACCTGATGATGCGGCTGATCGGCGGGCGCTTCGTCGAGGGCCAGCAGCAGCACGAACCCCGACAACGACGGCGTCGTACGGTGGATCCTGGCGGCGGCACGGCGTGCCAGCGGTCCTGACACGAGCCGGTCGTAGACCTGGGCGGCATCAGCGTTGGCCACTACGGCGTCAGCTTCGATCACAGTGCCGTCGACCAGACGGACGCCGGTGGCCCGGCCGCCGCTCAACAGTACTTCGGCAACCTCGGCGCCGGTTCGCACCTGTGCACCAAGAGACTGAGCCCGCTGCAGCAGCGCCTCGCCGATCCGGTACAGCCCACCGGGCACATACCAGGAACCGTAAGCCTGTTCGGCATAGGGCACGGCGGCCAGCGCCGCCGGTGCCCGGCGAGGGTCCGAGCCGGTGTAGGTGGCGTAGCGATCGAGCAACATCCGCAGCCGCGGATCTTCGAGGTACGCCGTCCCGAGACCGCGCAGGCTGCGCCAAGGCGCGACCGCCCCGACCTGATCCAGTCGGCGCGACAGCCGTGCCATGTCCGCGAGGGTGATCGGTGACTCCAGGAACGGTTCCCGGGTGATGTCCCAGATGCGGTGGGCTCGTTCCATGAACGCCGACCACTGCGCACCGCGGCCGGGTCCGAGGGCGGCGTCCAGAGCAGCCGGTATGTCGGCAGCCTCGCCGGGCAGTTCCAGCACGGTGCCGTCGGCGAAGCGGTAGCGGCAGGCGATGTCGAGGCGCTGCAGGTCGAGCACCTCGGTGAGCGGAGGTCCGGTGTCGGCGAACAACTCGGCCAGTACCTGCGGCATCGTCACCAGCGAAGGGCCCGTGTCGAAGACGAAGCCGTCCTGGGTCAAGGTGCCGAGCTTGCCGCCGATCTCATCGGCCTGCTCTAGAACGGTGACCTGATGCCCGAGCGCACTCAGCCGAGCGGCGGCGGCAAGCCCGCCGACGCCTGCCCCAACGACGACCAGCCGGCTCATGAATCGCTCACCGGCGAACCTCGACAGGCCGGCCCTTCCAGCGCAAGGTTCCCCGTTGGCGGGCCACCACGGAGTCGGCGGTGAGCGCTGCGAACGCCGCTACTGACAGCGGATGCGCCCAGGCATCAGGGTGCACCCGGCCACCGGTACGCCGGGCCACCAGCGCCCGCCCGGCCACACTGGCGAGGTAACCGATCAGCCCAACCCGCGAACCCCGCAGCGCTGCCGCAGCAGGCACGACGTGGGAAAGCAGCATCAGCGCCGTCACCGCCGCAGCGCCCATCGGTGATCCGAACGCGGCCCACAAGGACTTCGTATAGCCGGCCCTCAAGTCGCGCCAGCCGTCGTACATCCGGCAGGAGGCGATGTCACTGCCGTCGACCACCACGCCACGGCCGCCCGAGCGCTTCAGCGCCCGCAGCAGGCCGATGTCCTCCAGTACGTCGGCCCGGACCGCCGCGTGCCCACCTGCTCGCCGGTAGGCCGCGGCGTCGACAGCGAGCAACTGGCCGTTCGCCGCCGTCAGCGACGGCCGCGCGGAGCTCTCGGCAATTGCCAACGGCAACGTGCTCATCCAGGACCACTGCAGCAGCGGTTGCACGAGCCGCTCCGCGACGCCCTCGGCTTCCTGGCGCGGATAAGGGCAGACGAGGTCGAGACCGGACGAACGCAGCAGGCTCACGGTCGCGGTCAGTCCGGCCTCGGAGACCGTCACGTCGGCATCGACGAAGACCAGCACCGAAGCCCCACCGGCAGCGTCGGCGAGTTGCTGACACGCCCACGGCTTCCCCAGCCAGCCGTTCGGTGTCGGGACGCCGGTGATCACCTCGACCGGATGCGGCACCGGATGCTCGCTGTCGTTCAAGATCCGGTGCAATGCGTCGGCCGTGCCGTCGGCGGACCGGTCGTCGAGCACGATGACCCGGGCAGGCCCAGGCCAGTGGGCGGCCGCCGACGCGAGTTCGCGCACGCACTGCTCGACCCGCTCGGCCTCGTCGCGCACGGGCAGCAGCACCGCGAGGGTCTCGGAGGCCGGCGAGGCCACGGGCGAGGGCGCACGCAGCCGGCGCAGATTGTCGAGAGTCAGGCCCAGCGACGCGACAGCGAACGTCGTACCGGCGCGAACCAGCCAGCGGCCGGCCGGCACCCTCACCGCCGACCCGTCCGGCGAATCACCAACGCGGCCAGCGGTAGCGCCACGATTCCCATCACCAGGCTGCCGACCAGCGCCACCGGAGGACGACCGAAGAACAAGGCGTGGGCGAGCACCGAAGAACCATAGGTCCACAGATACACCGCAACCGGTACGGCGTCGCGCCGCAACTCCACCCGCCGGCCCGCGGAGGCGGGCACCAGCCGATCGAGCACTCCGCAGATGAGCGCCGACACCACCAGCCAGCCGGCGAAGTTGGTCAGCGGGATTCCTTCCACCCCGGGCAACGCGGGGTGCGGGTCGTCCCAGGTCCAGTGCCCGGCATCGACCATCTGCGGGTCGAGGAAAACGTCCCAGGCCGTCAGCGCCCAAGCCGCTACGAGGAGCCGCAGCACCGGTCGGCGGCCGGGGACCAGCAGCCGGGCCACCAGCAGGGCCGGCCACGCCATCATCACCCAGGCCAGCGGCACCAGCCCCGGCACACCGAATACCTCCCAGCCGAGCGTGCCGGTGTAGTCGTACCTGCCGAACGGCACGCCGGTACTCACGCCGATCGCCTCAGCGACCAGTCCACCGCCGCCGGCCACGACGAGCAGAGCCAGTGCCGTGCTCGGGCCCCGGGTCGCCAAGGCATGGGTCAGCGCGGCGGCCGAGAGCAGCAGCACGCTGGCGACTGTGAGCGCGAACGTGCCGCCCGCTGTGAACGGGAAGATCATCTGCACCAGCACCGCGGCGGCCGCCAAGCCGCCCGCCACCCAGGTGACCGCCCTGGGCGCTGTCCACGACCTCGCTGCGCTGGTCTCGACGCGGGAGCTGGTCATGGCGTCCGCCCGCGGTAGGTGCCCTCGATCTCGCGGACGGCGAAGCGGGCGAAGAGTTCCTCGGCGTACCACCGGGCCGGCTCCGTCCGCTCGACCGCGGCGCGATGAGCCTCTCCGCGGTACGCGAAGTCGACCAGGGTCTTGCCGGAGTCCCACAAGGAGAAGGTGCCCTGCAGACCGATCGGCGCCTCACCGATGCCGATCGCCAAGCGGAGTCCGGGGGCTTCGGTGAGGTCGGAGACCACCGGAGGCACCGCCCGCCAGAACGACAGCGCCCGGGACGGCCGCAGCCGGGCCCGCGTGATGGCGGCCACCGGGCCGGCCTGTGCCGGCCGGTCCGCCAGGCGGAAGGGTTCGCTGCCTGACCACCGTCCACGAGACGACAGCGGAGTCATCCGCACCCGCAGCCGCTCCTGCGCCGCCGCCTCCCAGCTGCCGACCAGGGGGCCGCGTCCGAAGTCGTCAGCGGCTTCGATCTCGTCCCACACGGTCAGCAGGGCCCAATGATGCAGATCGGCGTCACGAGGAGTGAAAGTACGTCCTGAGCTGGTCCCGAGCAAGGTGGCGAACCGCAGGCCGGGAGTCCTGCGCAGCCGCGAACGTCCGCCTGCCATCCGCAACAGGGCCGGCCCCACCTTCGGCACCCGCCAGACCCGCAGATCCACCACGCTGCCGTCAGAGCTGTTCACGACCGCCTCCCGTGGCCCACGGGGAGTTGGCACTCACTCGGTCCTCGAGAGCCTGGGTGACCGCCCAGCCCAGTAACAGCAGCACGTGCAGCACATAGAGCCACAGCCCGACGGCGAGGACCCCACCGACCACTCCGAGCCCGCCGAACGGAACCCCGACATCGATCGGGATCGCCAGGAACAGCTGGAACCCGTGCAGGAAGCCGGCCAGGCAGGACCCGGTGGCCAGCGCCCCTACCGCCGCAACCCACCAGCGTGGCCGGCTCGGGGCGACAGCCCGGAACACCCACGTGAGCAGAACGCTCAGCGCCAGCCAGACGATCGTGAAGCCCGCCACGATCCGCACCAGCGCATTGCCGAGCCCACCCCCGCCTCCCTCGGGCGACAGGGGTGCCAGCCGGTCACCGACCGCCAGGATCGCCCAGGTGAGCGGCGGCACGACCACGACCAGCGGCATCAGCAGCAACCGGGCACGCCACCCGGTGAAGCGCTCCGTAGCCGGCCGTAACGTCAGGCAGGCCCGTCGGATGCCTTCGCCGTAGAACGATGCCGGGAGCAGGAGTACCAGGGCGCCGATGACGCCGAGCTGGGTCGCGGCGTGCACCAGATCGTCGTACCGCGGCCGGCCTCCCAGGTCCGGCGGCACCAGCACCCGCAGGTCGAGCAGCCGTCGTTCGGCGCCGTCGATCCCACCGAACCAGGTCGTGCTCCACAGGGCGAGCAGCAGCCACGGAACGACGGCGATGGCGCCGAAGTAGGTCAGCGTCGCTGCCGCCGCCGACAGGTCGCGGCCCTTCAAGATCGCTCCCGTACGCCGGGCCAGCCCGCGCAGCTCGCCGGCCGGACCGCGAGGGTTCGTCATCGCGGCCTCGGGCGCATCGGCGAGAATGACGCCATGCGTGAACTGACGTACGTGGTCATGCTGGTGTTCGTACTGGTCGCCACGCTGCCACTGGAAGTGCTGTTGCGCACCCGGGTGTACGCCCGGCCGTACCGGTTCGGGCTGGTGCTGCTGTGCGCGGGACTGCCGTTCGCCCTGTGGGACTTCCTGGCCGTCCGCGCCGGGCACTGGGTCTTCGACGAGTCGCTCACGCTGGGGATGTCCCTGGCGAGCCTGCCGCTGGAGGAGCTGCTGTTCTTCGTCGTGGTGCCACTGGCGTCGGTGATGACGCTGGAGGCCGTGCGCAGCGTGCGGGGCTGGACGGTGGGCGACGAGGCAGGCGTCGCGGCCGAGGAGGACGACCGGAGATGACTCACACCGAGGCTTCACTTCTGGGCATCGCCGTCACTGTCGTGCTGGACCTCTGGGTGCTGCGGACCCGGCTGCTCGGCCGCCGCGCGTTCTGGGTCTCGTACTCGATCATCTTGTTCTTCCAGCTCCTCACGAACGAATGGCTCACCTCCCGGGGCGTCTTCCGCTACGACGAGGATGCCATTCTCGGCTGGCGGATCGGCCACGCGCCAATCGAGGACTTCTGGTTCGGCTTCAGCCTGGTGGCCCAGTCGATGATCTGGTGGGTCTGGTGGGGACGCCGGGGAGTGCAGGCGGAAGAGCCACCCGGTCCGCGGCCGGCGATCGCGCGGGCGCTGCGCCGCCCGCGACGCTGAGCCGGTGGTCCACTCACTCACCGGACCGGTCCAGGGTTCGCAGCGAGTCGAGCCGCGGGCCGAGCCACCTGGTCAACTCGTCGTCGGCCGGGCCGGTGCCCGAGCCGGTCCCGGCGGTGCTTCGAGCGGCTTCGATCACTCTGGCGGCGATCGTCGATGTGCTGACGCCGCGTTGCCGGGCCCAGTCCCGCAGTACGTCGGTCGCTGCTTCTTCGTCCAGCCAGTAACTCACCATCAGAAGACCGACGGCGGTCGCCATCGGGTCCACTCGGTCGTCCACAGTCGTCGCCTCTCTTCACCACTGACGCAGTACTCCGGGCCCGGTTCCCGCGAACCATGCACCGGATTTGCCGGAGCCTGGTTCCAGCGATGCGGTCTGGGTACTGAGGCCTTCCAACCTTCGGCAGGCCTCGGCGCGGGTCACCGGAGGGAGCGAGAAGTGACGGTGGCCGGATGACGGGGTATCGGCCGGGGACGGCCCGCCGAGAGGCGTCGGGCCACCGTCACCGTGAAGTTCCGCCCGCCAGGTCGAGCAGCGGCCGTGAGCCAAATGATGCCTACGGCACCGACTGCTACTCGGGCGGCCCGATGTGCTCGCCCGGCTCGTGGTCCTGGTCGTCGTCGGCCACGGTGCCGTCCGGACGGCCTTCCTCGGGAGCCTTCTGGGTGGGCTCGCTGTCCTGGTCCTCGTACTCGCCTGGTTGTTCTGTCATGGCTCGCCTGTACCCCGGCGCCCGCCCCGCAACCTGCTGCCGCGTCGCATGACTGCGGGTACTTGTCTCGCCTACCTACGAATCTGCGCGAGCCAGGAGGCGGTATGGTCGGCGAGTGGGAGCGGCGGCTGTGACGGGAGCCTGGTTTCGATGACTGATCGCGCGGAACTCTTCGTGCGGCTCGCGACGCTGGCCGCCGCCAACGTCACCGACGCCCATCTGGCCGGGCGGTTGTGCGACGCGAGCCGGCTGATCCTCGGTGCCGACGGCGCGGCGATCACGGTGGAGAACACCAGCTCGAGCCGGACCACCCTGTCGACCACTGATCGGGTGATGGCGACGTTGGAGGATCTCCAGGACGTGACCGGCGAAGGCCCTTGCCTGGATGCCTTCCGGTACAGCACGTACTTCACCCTGGCGCTGGAGAACGAGCCCAATCTCCGCTGGCCCGAGTTCGCCCGGTCCGCTTGGCAGGCGGTCGGCGGCCTGCAGATGTACTCGTTCCCGATGCGACCGGGCGGTGAGACCTTCGGGGTGATCAGCGTCTACACGACCGATGGCCGCGAGCTGCCCGAGCCGATCGACGCCGTGCAGTTCGTGGCCGACGCGGTCGGCGCCGCGCTGCTCCGCGACCCGACGGCGGAGGGACTCGGCGAAGGAGCCTGGGCCTCCCGCGCGCAGGTCCACCACGCCTGCGGCATGGTCACGGCCCAGCTGGGACTGCCCCCCGACGACGCGCTGGCGATCCTGCGTGCCCACGCTTATGCCTACAACATCACCCTGGTGGAGACCGCCCGCCAAGTGGTGGACCGCGAACTGACCTTCGGAGGTGAGAAGTGAGCAGTCGGCTCGACACCCAACTGCCCGAACGCGCTGTCCAGGAACTGGCGACCGCGCTGTCGGCCCTCGTCACCGATCACGACGTGCTCGGGACGATCACCAACCTGCTGGCCGGCTGCGAGCGGTGCCTGCTCGCGACCGGGAGCGGCATCGTGATCTCCCGGCCGGACAACCAGGAACTGGAGTTCCTGGCCGCCACCAGTCACCGGGCCGAGGGCATCGAGCTCTATCAGGCGCAGACCGAAAGCGGACCCGCGGCCCTGACCCTCGCGACCGGCGAGCCGGTGGCCGCCGACTCGACGTTGCTCGCCGGCCGCTGGCCGGAGTTCGCCGAGCGGTTCGAGGCGCAGGGCTACCACAGCCTGTACGCGCATCCCATGCGCTGGCGGGGCCAGACGTTCGGCGCCCTCAACCTGTTCTTCCCCGCCGAGCTGGTTCCGGCCGGTACCGCGACCGTGGCCCAGGCGTTCGCCGACATCGCCACCGTGGTCATCCTGCACTCGGGGACGAACTCGATCACCCATCTGATCGGTCAGTTGCGGATCGCGCTGACCGACCGGATCGTGATCGAGCAGGCGAAGGGAGTGCTGGCCTACACCGAGGACCTGACCCTCGACGCTGCCTTCGACCAGCTACTGCACCGGGCCAGGACCAGTGAGCGGTCGCTGTCGGAGGTCGCCGCCGAGGTCGTCGACGCGGTCGCCCATCCCAGCAAGTCCTAGTCGAGGTAGTTCTCGGTGGCCTGGCTGCGCAGGACCTGACTGCGGGCTCCGTGCCCGTCCGGCTCCTGGTCGATGCCCTGGAAGACCTTCTGCAGCTTGGCGTCGTCCAGACCGGGAGGCAGCAGCGGAACGGCGGGATCGACCACGGCTTCGATCACGGTGGGCCGGTCGGCGGTGAAGGCCGCTGTCCAAGCGGCCTCGATCTGGTCGGGCTTGTCGACGCGGATGCCCCGCAGACCGAGCAGTTCGGCGTACGACGCGTACGGGAAGTCCGGGACTCGCTGCGAGGCCGGGTAGCGGGGATCGCCCTCCATCTCGCGTTGCTCCCAGGTGACCTCGTTGAGATCCTGGTTGTGCAGCACGAGTACGACGAACCGTGGATCCGGCCACTGCTGCCAGCGATCGGCGACGGTGATCAGCTCGAGCAGACCGTTCATCTGCATCGAGCCGTCACCCACCAGCGCCACCACCGGACGTGACGGCGCATCAAGCTTGGCCGCCAGGCCGTAGGGCATCGCGCAGCCCATCGACGCCAGGTAGCTCGACACGTGAGCCGGTACGCCGGCCGGCAGCGCGAGATGCCTGGCATACCAGTACGTCGCCGACCCGACGTCAACGGCGACCCGCGCATCGTCGGGCAGGTGACCGGACAGTGCCCGGACCACCGCCTCCGGGTTCAGCGGATCGGCCGGGGTCTGCGCGCGCTCCTCGGCCAGCCGGTGCCACCGTGCCACGCTCTGCTCGACCTGCTCCGGCCACCGCCGGTCGGCCGTTCTGCGCAACTGCGGGATCAGGGCTCGCAGCGTCGTCGCCGCGTCGCCGACCAGCGCCACCTCGACCGGATACTTGCTGGCGACGACGCGGGCCTCCAGGTCGAGCTGCACCGTCCTCGCCCGGCCCGGCTCCGGGTAGAACTCCGTCCACGGATCGTTGCATCCGACAATGAAAAGGGTGTCGCAACCGCCGAGCAGTTCCGCGCTCGCCGTGGTGCCCAGATGCCCCATCACGCCCGTGTGCCAAGGCGATCCTTCGTCGAGCACCGGCTTGCCGAGCAGCGACACGGTCACTCCGGCCCCGAGCAACTCGACCAGTTCGGCGATCTCGGCGGCAGCCCCTGCCGCTCCCCGGCCCGCGAGGACGGCCACCTTCCGGCCCTGCTGAAGCAACTCGGCGGCCCGGCGTACGGCGTCCGCGTCGGCCTCCACCTTCGGCGGGCTGCCGACGACCGCGGCCGACGGGACCATGCCGTGGTCGTGCGGCAGGTCGTCGATCGCGTCGGCACGCTGGAGATCGTGCGGCAGGATCAGGCAGGTCGGCGTCCGCGCCGCGATCGAGGTTCGCATCGCGTTGTCGAGCAGCATCGGCAGTTGCTCGGGCCGGACGGCGGTCTGGACGTACTGCGAGCAGACGTCCTTGAAGAGCGAGTGCAGATCGATCTCCTGCAGGTAGCCGCTGCCCAGGGCGGTGGAGACCACCTGACCGACCAGTGCGACCACCGGCTGCTGGTCGAGTTTGGCGTCGTACAGGCCGTTGAGCAGGTGGATCGCGCCGGGCCCGTGGGTGGCGACGCAGACTCCGGGCCAGCCGGTGTACTTCGCGTGGCCGGTCGCCATGAACGCGGCCATCTCCTCGTGCCGGGTCTGGACGAACTCCGGCTCGCCGTCCGCCCGCCGGAACGCCGCCAGCAGCGGGTCGATGCCGTCACCGGCGTACCCGAAAACGCGGGGTACCTGCCAGGTCCGGAGGCGGTCGACGAGGGCATCAGCGACTGTACGGGTCATGAGTCGCTGTACCCGGCGCCGGTTCCGGGCAAACGACCGCTTCCTCCACCGGAGAAGCGTTTTCACCGCTTCGCTCGGGGTACCTCGGAGCATGGATGCAAAGCATGTGGTCGTCACCGGCGGAGCCGGGTTCCTCGGAAGCCATCTGTGCGAGCGGCTGCTCGCCGACGGCCACCAGGTGACCTGTCTGGACAACTTCATCACCGGTACGCCGGCCAACGTCGCGCACCTCGCCTCGGACGGCCGCTTCCAGTGCCTGCCGACCGATCTGACCGAGGTGGTCCGGATCCTCTCCCCCGTCGACCTGGTGCTCCATTTCGCCAGCCCCGCCTCGCCGATCGACTATCTGCGGTTGCCGATCCAGACGCTCAAGGTCGGCGCCGTCGGCACCCTGCACGCGCTCGGCCTGGCGAAGGAGAACAACGCCCGGTTCGTCCTGGCCAGCACCTCGGAGGTGTACGGCGACCCGCAGGTCCACCCGCAGCCCGAGTCCTACTGGGGTCACGTCAACCCGATCGGGCCCCGCGGCGTCTACGACGAGGCCAAGCGGTACGCCGAAGCCCTCACCACCGCGTACCGGACCAGCGAGGGAGTCGACACCGCCATCGTCCGGATCTTCAACACCTACGGCCCGCGGATGCGCCCGCAGGACGGTCGCGCGATCCCCACCTTCATCCGCCAGGCCCTGGCGGGCGAACCGCTGACGGTGGCCGGTGACGGCAGCCAGACCCGTTCGGTCTGCTACGTCGACGACACCGTCGACGGTGTGCTGCGGATGGCCTTCGGTGACCACCCGGGCCCGGTCAACCTCGGCAATCCCGACGAACGCTCGGTGTTGCAGATCGCGTACGACGTAGTGGCCGCGACCGGCTCCGGCTCCCCGGTCGAGTTCGTCGACCGGCCGGTCGACGATCCGGGCGTCCGGCGGCCCGACACCACGCTGGCCGAGCAGGTGCTCAGCTGGAAGCCGCAGGTCGGCTGGCGCGAAGGGCTGGACTCGACTGTTGCGTGGTTCCGCTCGCTAACTGCTTCCGAGCAGCCCGTAGCACCTCGGGCACGGTGATCCGCAGCAGTCCTTCGTCGACCTGATCGGCGTGCGGATCGCCGACCCCGCTCCCTCGGTAGAGCACGGTGTGCCGCTCCGGATCGATGGCCGGGCCCCACCAGGCCGGCGGAGTCGGACC
Source organism: Kribbella sp. CA-293567 (assembly GCF_027627575.1). Taxonomy (NCBI): domain Bacteria; kingdom Bacillati; phylum Actinomycetota; class Actinomycetes; order Propionibacteriales; family Kribbellaceae; genus Kribbella; species Kribbella sp. CA-293567. Next base: position 3,487,593 of record NZ_CP114065.1, on the reverse strand, counting down.
GAACAGGGTCACCGATCGGGTCCCGGCCGCGGTCGCCAGATGCGCGACTCCGGTGTCCCCGCTGACGAGCAGCTCGGCCGATCCGATCCGCGACGCCAGTTCGTCCACCGACAACCGGCCACTGAGATCCTCGGTGCCGGTCCCCCGCGCCAGTTCGGCGCACAGCTCGGTCTCCGTTCCGGTCAGTACGACGGTCCGCCCGTCCCCCCGCAGTTCCTGGACGACCTGCCGCCACCTGTCCAGTGGCCACTGCCGCGACACGCTGGCGGCCCCTGGATGAACGACGACCGCGGCATCGCGTCGTCCACCCAGGGGCAACCGCAGATCGTCCCTCGAGCAAGCTCCCCCTGCCTCCGCCACGAGCCGGCACCAGCGATCGACTTCGTGTTCGTCCGCCCGCCACCGGGTCTTGCTCCGGTGACCGGCGGCCGCGCAGTCGAAGGCAAGCAGTTCGTCGGGGTCACCGGACTGCAGCAGCAGATGACTCTGCGGCCCCCGGCCGTGCAGATTGACGGCCAGGTGCCGCCCGAGTCCACGCCCGGGCGGCCGGCCGGAAAGACCCGCCGTGGCGACACTGTCGTCTGCCACGCCGAGCCTGACCAGCCAGCTCCCGAACGGTTCTTTCCCGGCCAGCACCAGTTGCCGATCCGGGTAGAGGCGACGCAGTCCACGCAGCGCCGGTACGCCGGTCAGCGCGTCGCCGAGGCCGAGCGCTCGCAGTACGAGAACCGGTCCGCGCATCAGGGCCAGGACGGCTCGACCGACGGGCAGACGACCAGTTCGCGAATCTCCACTCCGCGCGGCTGGCTCAGCGCGTAGATGACCACGTCCGCGACCGCGTCCGGGTCGTTCAGCATCGCGTCCGGTCCGGGCTTGTACTGCTCCGGACGGTCGTCGAAGAACGACGTCTGCATGCCTCCGGGCACCAGCATCGTCACGCCGATCCGGCCGGCTGTCTCCACCGCCAGCGCGCGGGTGAAACCGACCACCCCGAACTTCGACGCGCAGTACGCCGTCGCGTCGCTCAGCGCCCGGAGTCCCAGCGTCGACGCCACGGTCACCAGACGTCCGCCCGAGCGCTCCAGCCGCGGCACCGCCGCCTTCGCGATCGCCGCGGTACCGATCAGGTTGACGCTGATCACCTTGGTCCAGTCGGCCAGGTCCAGGTCTTCCAGCCGGCCGCAGGCGTCGACGCCGGCGGCGGTCACCACGCCGGTCAGGTCACCGATCGCCTCCTCCGCCGCGGCCAGCGCGGGCTCGGCCGCGGCCGGATCACTCAGGTCGACCTCGACCCAGGCCACGTCGTCGGCCGGCTTCTGCCGGTCCAGCACGACCGGGGTGCCGCCCGCCTTGCGGACGGCCCGGACCACGGCGGCTCCCAGGCCGCTTGCTCCACCGGTGACGGCGACTCGCTCGAAACTCATGAAATTCGTCCTCCTTCGAGGATCGCGGTAGTGGATCGACCGGGCAGGAACGGAACCAGGACCACCCGGCCGCCCCAGCCGGCGATGATCGGTGCCTCGGGCAACATGTCGGCGGTGTAGTCGCCGCCCTTGGCCCAGACGTCGGGGCGCAGCTCGCGCAGGGCCGCGATCGGGTCGTCGCCGTCGAAGACCACGACGGCGTCGACGAAGCGCAGCGAGCGCAGTACCTGGCAGCGGTCCGCTTCGGAGTTCACCGGGCGGCCGCTGCCCTTCAGCCGCCGGACGCTCTCGTCGGAGTTCACCAGCACGATCAGGGCGTCACCGAGCCGGCTGGCGGCCTCCAGACTCGCGATATGGCCGGCGTGCAGGATATCGAAACAGCCGCCGGTGGCCACGACGGAACCGCCCGCCGCCCGGATTTTCTCGGCGACTGCGAACGCCTCCAGTGGTCCTGGTTCGCGATCGGCCTCGGGTTCAGGGGCCGGGGTGACCCCGCCCAGGGCCAGCCAGGCCGCCGTGTCCTTGACCGCGGCCTCGACGGCCGTGCTGACCGTCGCGCCGCTGCCGATCTCGACCGCGACCGTGCCCGCGAAGCGATCCCCCGCCCCACAGGAATCACCCTGGTACTGGAACGGAGCAGGGGTGAACAGAGGTCCGTCCCCGGCCGCCACGTAGACCCCGTGGCATCCGTCGGTGACGGCCAGAGACCAGGCCCGCCAGCGGTCCCGGAGCTCGACGGCGAGCTGGTCCGGTTCCTGCGACGTACCGAACTGCACCGCCTCGCTCCGGTTCGGCGTCACCACGGTCACCCCCGGAACCGGTTCGCTGCCCCGCGGATGCGGATCCCAGATCATCGGACGCCGCAACGCGCACCGCTCCAGCGCGGCGCGAACCTCGGGGTGGCTGACCACCCCGCCGGCATAGTCCGACACGAGCACGACATCGGCGTCGTTCAGGGCCGCCTCCAAGGCCGCCAGATCGCAGTCGTCGCCCACCTCCGCAGTGGGCGCGGCGTCGATCCGCAGCAAGGACTGGCCGGCACTGCGCACCCGCGTCTTGCAGCGGGTCGCGGAGGCACTGAGGATCGGGCTGACCTGCAGCCGCCGGTCGAGCAGCCCCAGCAGTCTCTCGCCTGGTTCGTCGTCCGCGATCGCTGTCACCAGATGCGGTGAGACTCCCGGGCGGTCGAGAAGCGTCGCGACCAGCCCGGCACCCCCTGCTCGTTCCGTCGTCCGGTCGACGTCGACCACCGGCACCGGGGCGTCCGGACAGACCCGCCGGACGTCACCCTCGATGTCGCGGTCCAGCAGGACGTCGCCGACGACGACCACCCGGACGGTCATTGCGACACCTCCGTCGTGATCGCGGCCCAGCGTGCCGACGGCAGATAACGCTCCACCGCCGAGCACAGCGCATGCACCGCGACCAGGTGAACCTCCTGGACCGCCGTGGGGGCGGAGCACTCCACGGCCAGCGTCTCGTCCGCCAGTTCCGCCAGTGGGTTGTCCCGTGGGCCGGTCAGTGCCCACACCCGCAGACCGCGTTCCTTGGCTTTCTTGGCGGCCTCGATCAGGTTCGGGCTCCGGCCGCTGGTGGACAGCAGCACCAGCACGTCGCCCGAGCGGCCGTGGGCCCCGACCTGGCGGGCGAAGATGGTCTCCGGCCCGAAGTCGTTGCAGATCGCCGTCAGTGTCGAGGTCTCCACGTGCAAAGCGATCGCGGGCAACGGCTCCCGGTCACCCTCGAACCGGCCGACCAGCTCGGCGGTCAGGTGCTGGGCCTCGGCGGCGCTTCCACCGTTGCCTGCAGCAAGTAGTTTCTGGCCGGAGACGAACGCCGTGGTGAGCTGCTGCCCCCAGCTGTCGACCAGTGCCGACTGGCGGTCCAGGCTGGCCAGTCCCAGCCGGAGATGTTCCAGGTGTTCGCTGACGCTCCCGAAACGTGTCATCAGTGTGCTCTCCCCACGACGATCGATTTGGCGGTCGTGATCTGCCGGTAGACCGCTTCGGTCTCGGCGGCGACCGCTGCCCAGGTGTACTTCTCCGCGACTCGGGTCGCGCCGGCCAGACCGAGCCGCCGGCGCTGTTCGGGGTCGGCGAGCAACCCGCCGAGAGCCTCGGCCAGCCGGCCGGGTTCCTTCGGTGGCACCAGGATCCCGGTGACGCCGTCGACGACCGTGTCGAGGAGTCCACCGACGGCCGATCCGACCACCGGACGCGCGCAGGCCATCGCTTCCAGCGGCACGATCCCGAACGGCTCGTACCACGGGGTGCAGGCGACCACGTCGGCCGAGCGCAGCAGCCCGGGCACCTGGTCACGCGTCACCGCGCCCACCAGACGAACCCGATCCGCTACTCCGAGCCGTTGTGCCAGCCGACGCAACCGGCGGACCTCCGGATCGCTCTCGAAGCTCCCGGCCGGACCACCCGCGACCACCAGTTCCGCGTCCGGCAGCGCGGCCATCGCCGCGATCACGGTGTCCACGCCCTTGCGCTCGACCAGCCGGCCGAGCGAGAGGACCCGCCCGCCGGCCTGGTTCCACCAGCCGTCGGTGGCCGTCGTGCCTTCGAAGAGCTCCACTCCGCACGGAACGACGTGCAGCGATTCCGGCCGGGCGCCGAGCCTGAGCAACTCGTGGACTTCTTCGGTGGCGGTCGCGATCACCGCGTCCGTGACGTAGGCCAGCCGCTTCTCGGCGGGCTGCCGCTCCGGCGGGCTGGTGTCGTCGGCCCCTTGGTGGCGGCGCTTCACCACTCCGAGCGCGTGGAACGTCTGCGCGAACGGGAAGTCGATCGACCGCCGGGCCTGGGCGCACGCCAGGCCGGACATCCAGAAGTGCGCATGCACCACCTCCGGACGGCGACGCAGCCAACGGGACGCGAGCCAGTCACCGAAGGCCGGCATGTAGGCGTGCAACTCGTCCTTCGGAATGGCTCGGGGTGGTCCGGCCGGTACGTGGATCACGTCCACCCCGGGACCGAGCGGGACGGTCTCGGCCGAGCTGACGTCGTCGCGCCGGGTGTAGACCTCGACCTCGTGGCCCAGCTCGGCCAGCGCCAGCGCCAGCGCGGCGACGTGCACGTTCTGGCCACCGGCGTCGGCCCCGCCCAGCACGGCCAGCGGACTGGCATGCTCGGAAACCATCGCAATTCTCATCGGCAAACCTCTTTCAGCAATCGGTCCCAGTCGTCCAGGAACCTGATCAGGCCGAAGGCGCGCAGCGCGTGGTCGCGAGCCGCCCGGCCTACCTCTCGGGCTTCGTCGGGATCGGCCAGCCACCGTCGTGCGGTCTCCGCCAGCCGGTCGGGGTTCGTGCTCACCAGGCCGGTCCCCGGTGCCACTGCCTCGTAGGCCGCGGTCGAACCGTTCACGAGTACCGGAGCGCCCAGCGTCATCGCCTCGATCAGCGACAGTCCGAGGCTGGTCCAGCGGAACGGGTGCAGGTAGGCGAAGTGACGCGCCAGCCGCTGGTGCAGCTCCTGCTGGGACAGGTCGTCCACCGCGGCAAGACCTTCGCCGATCCGGCCGCGCAACTCGTCGGCGCCCAACCCGTAGACAGCGACCGGTACACGGGTCGCGACCTCCGCCACCAGGTCCAGGCCGGCCACGTGCCAGCGCCGGACGGGCTCGTTGACGGCGACGCCGAGCGAGCGCTCGTCACCGACGTACCGGTAGCCCTGATCCGGTACGCCGTGAGCGACCACCAGCGACGGCGCGATGCCGTTGTCCCACACCATCCGGTTGAACTCGGTCACGTGCGCGATCGGGATGTCCGATCGAGCCGCCAGGACGTGCTGCCACTCGTTGACGTCTCCCCGCGGGGTGTTGTGCTCGACGTAGACGGCCGGCACGCCTCGGCTGCCCAGTGACCGTCCGGTCCAGCGCTGGAACAGCTCGAGCTCCCGTGGGCGTTGCAGCACCACCACGTCGATCTCCGTGGCGGCGAGCTGCGCCGGAGTGAGTTCCTGCACACTGGCCGGCCAGTGATAGGTCTGGGCCCGGCCCTTCCCGTCTTCGCTGCGGTCGGGCAACAGCGGTACGTAGTACTCGTGCGGTCCCTGGACGAACGAGGTCATCCAGGCAGCGTGCACATGCCAGGCGAGGATCTTCATCCCGCGACCTCCTCGATGAGTTTGCGGACGGCGACCAGGACTTCCTCCGCGCTGATTTCGTTCAGGCAGGGGTGACCCGGGACGGGACAGTCACGCGCTCTGCTGTCCCGGCACGCGGCTTCCTGGTCGCCCAGCAGGACATAGGGCACTCGCCACGGTGCCCAGCTCTGCGCCGGCACGACCGGCGCGAACAGTGACACCACCGGTGTGCCGACGGCCGCTGCCAGGTGGGCGGGGCCGGTGTTGCCCACCACCACGCAGGACGCGGCCCGCAGTACGGCGGCGAGCTGTTCGTAGTCGGTGCGGCCACCGAGGTCGATTCCGTTGCTTCCAGCAACTACTCGGGTGAGGGCTCGCTCGCTGTTCGATCCGGTCACCACCACCTGGTGACCGTCGGCGCTGAGCGCCTGCACCATCTCGGCGAGGCGACGAGGACCGGCGGCACGAGCCGCGACCGAGGCGCCGGGATGGACGACGACGTACGAGCCGTCCGGCACACAGTCGGCTGAGGTGCGCTTCACCAGCAGCCGGCCGTCGTCGCCGTCCGGTAGCTCGTAGCCGGCGGCGCGAACGAGGGAAAGCGATCGCTGCGCTTCGTGCAACGGTTCGGGCCGGTGGCGCAGGTCCAGCAACGAGCCGGGATAGTCCTCGCTCGCCGCCGCGACGTAGCCGATCCCCGCCATCCGGAGCAGCAGCGCCATCGGCAATGAACTCTGGTGATAGGAAGTCAGGACGAAAGCGGCCGCCAGATGGGACAGACTCAGCGCATCCACCAGGGTGTCGACGCTCCGCCGATCGACCGGTGACGGGTCGAACCCGGTCCACGGGCAGTCCCACACCAGCAGATCGTGGACGCCGGGCAGCAGGCGCGCCGCCTGCTCGCCGGACGGCGCCACCAGCAGTACTACCCGATCCGTAGCGGCAACGGCCCGGATCGCGGGGCCTGCCAGCAGCACGTCGCCGTCGTTGTCCAGCCGGGTGATCAGCACCGATCTCATCGGCGACCTCCGGGCAGCTGGCTCAGCACCTGATCGACCGCGGCCTCCAGATCCGGTGCGGTCACCGGTGCGTTCAGGATCTCCTCGTGCCTGGTCTGCTGAGTGGGGACCAGGACGGAGCGCGCTCCGGCGGCCTGGGCCGCGGCGACGTCCGAACCGATGTCGCCGATCACGACGATCTGAGCAGGCCGTACGCCGAGCTCGGCCGCCGCGGCCAGCACCAGCCCCGGCGCCGGCTTGCGGCAGGCACACCCGTCCGTCGAGTCGTGGGGGCAGACCTGCCAGGTGCTGAACGGTCCGAGCAGGTCGTCGACCCGCTGGTTGACCTCGGCAACTTGTTCGGCGGTGATCAGGCCGCGACCGATCCCCGACTGGTTGGAGACGACGCCGAGTTGCAGCCCCGCGGTACGGAGCCGCTCGACCGCCGGACGCGCGCCAGGCACCAACTCGACCCGGTCCGCGTCGCCGTTGTAGGGAACGTCGTGGACGAGGGTTCCGTCGCGATCGAAGAGCACCGCGCGGATCGGACCCGGCCAGACCGGACTGTCCCGATGCATCCAGGTGCCCCTGAGTCGATGCCAGACCGCGGCGAAGGGAATCAGCACCGAGGTCGACGCCATCCGCAGTACTTCGTCCGTCGTGCCGGGACCACCGGACAGCCGGCGTCGGAGAAAGTCGGCGGTCAGCAGCGACCAGGCGAGCCCAGCCGGCCGACGGAACCGGGTGAAGGTGAGAGCGGCCGCCATGACAGTGGCCAGGTGCCACCTGAAGCGACCGGGCGGACAGTCCGCCTCTCGGCGCCAGTGCCGGCCGTGGACCGCGCGGAACAACGCATCGTCGGCATTGCCGCGCTGGACCCGCAGGCTCACCCAGAAACGTTCGTCGCGAACGGGGTGGACGACGTGGTGGCGCCCGTGGACGAGCCGCCAGCCGTGCCGGCGCACCCTGAGCGCGAGTTCGGCATCCTCCCGGTAGGCCCGCGGGAAGCGTTCGTCGAAGCCGTCCACCTGAGCGAGCGCTTCCCGGCGGTACGCCATGTCCGCGGTCGCCCACTCCGCGGTCTCCAGCCCCGCCGTACTGCGTTCCCAATCCGTCGGCGCGCGCTCCGCCGGGAGCGGCACGACGATGCGTCCCTGGACTCCGGCCGTCTCCGGCCCCGCGGCCCGCAGATCCGCGAGCAGACTCTCCGACCAGTCGGCGGGCAGCCGGACGTCGTCGTCCAGGAAGACGATCCATTCCGTGCCGGCCGCTCGCCAGCCGACGTTGCGGGCAGCCGCCGGACCTCGGCCGCCGCTTCGCAGTACCACCACGTCGACGGGCAGCGGCTCATCCGGCCGCCGCCGGTCGTCGACGACGAACACCACGTCGGGCTGGTGCGGCTGAGCGGCCAGGTCGGCGAGCAGTTCGGTCAGCGCCGGCCGCCCGACGGTGGGCACGACCACCGACCAGGAGGTCACCGGAACGCTCCCGCCCGGCGGACCACGTGGGGTCCGAGCACCAGCAGGTCGACCGGCGTGGACCCGAACAGTTCGAGCGCGTCCGCCGGGCTGTCGACCATCGGCCGGCCGGCGGTGTTCAGGCTGGTGTTGACCAGGACCGGCAGCCCGGTCCGCGCCTCGAACTCGCGCAGGACCGCCGCGAGCAGCGGCTCGTCCGCCGGGTCGACGGTCTGGATCCGCGCGGTGCCGTCGACATGGACGACGGCCGGGATCCGGTCCCGCCAGTGCGTCGCCACGTCGTGCACGAACAGCATGTACGGACTGGGCAGCGGACCGTCGAAGATCTCCGCCGCGCGATGCGACAGCACCAGCGGCGCGATCGGGCGGAACTGTTCGCGGCCCTTGATGTCGTTCAGTCGTTCGAGGTTCTCCGGCCGGCCGGGGTGCGCGAGCAGGGACCGGTGCCCCAGCGCCCGCGGCCCGTACTCCGACCTGCCCTGGTACCAGGCGATCACGCCGTTGTCGGCCAGCGCCTGCGCGGTCACCGCAGCCAGGTCGGCCGGCGTCTCGAACGGCAGGGCCGCCTTCCTGAGACAGTCGGCCAACGCGTCGTCGGACCACTCGCGGCCCAGAGCGGCCGTTGCCATCGGCTCGGGACGCCCGGCGGCCGCACTCAACTGAAACGCCGCTCCGAGCGACGTACCGGCATCCCCGGCAGCGGGCTGCACCCAGACGTGATCGAAGGGACCGTTCCTGGCGATGACCGAGTTCGCGACGCAGTTCAGCGCCGTTCCGCCGGCCATCGTCAGCGCCTTCGCGCCGGTCTGCTCGTGCAGCCAGGTGGCCAGTTCGACCAGCACCTCCTCGAGGCGCCGCTGCACACTGCAGGCAAGATCCGCGGCGGCGTCGGAGACCTCCGCCCCACCCGTGAGTTTCGGCGTGTAGGCGGCCCAGTCCACCGGCTCGGTCCGGAAGCCGCCGTCGTCGGTGGTCCGGATCAGCTCGCGGAAGTCCGCCAGATGCCGGGGTTTCCCGTACGACGCGAGCGCCATCACCTTGTACTCGTCGCTCGACCGCAGGAAGCCGAGATGCTCGGTCAGATCCTCGTAGAGCAGGCCGAGCGAGTGCGGCAGGTCCTGAGCCGCCAGCACGGTCAGTTCCGGGCCGTCGTACCGGCCGGCCAGGTGGGAGCCGCGCTCGCCTCGCCCGTCGAGGACCAGACAAGCACTCTGCTCGAACGGCGCCGCCAGTCCCGCCGAGGCCGCGTGAGCCACGTGGTGCGGAACGAATTTCACCTTGTCCGGATCGAGCCCGGGCAGCGCGGCCGCCAGGAAGCGGGGCGCGCGGCGGGCGTAGTCGGCCCGGGTCCGGTCGCCCGGATCGCTCAGACCGAAGCCGGCCAGGTCGACGCACAGGGCGGGGTCGAACGAGTAGCCGACCGCGTCCAGGTCCTCGGGCCGCAGACCGGCCTCGGCCAGACACCACCGGATGGCCTGCTCCGGCAGTTCCCAGGCCGACCACGGCACCGGGCGTTTGCCGTGCTTGCGCCGGCTGAAGCGTTCTTCTTCCGCCGCCGCGACGATCCGGCCGTCGACGACCAGCGCCGCCGACGGATCGTGGAAGATCGCGTTGACACCGAGCACCCGCATGCGTTCGACCTCCTGGTCAGTGGGGAGGCCCGGAAGTACCCCGGCGTTCGGCTCGTACACGTCGAGTAGCGCTGCTTCTTTTTCGGCTACCTGGAGTAGCGCTGCCGGCGGCGATTCGTTTCGGCGGACCGTGGGTACGTGGGGCGAGTCCGGCCCGTGGCCCAACAATCGCCACCCCTGCCGGTCGCGCGGCAAGCAGGTGCTCATGACCACTACTGGTTCCACCTCCCTGCAGGACAAGGAATCCCCGGCCGTCGAGCAGCGGCGGCGTGAACAACAGGCTGCCGAGGTGGAGAGAATTCTCCGCGAGGCGGCCACGGCGACCGGCGATCGCCGGGCCCGGCTGCTGGACCAGGCGATCCTGCTGGACGTGCCGATGGCACGCACCCTCGCCTCGCGGTACTACCGCCGGGGCGTCGACACCGATGATGTGAACCAGGTCGCGTACATGGGGCTGGTCAAGGCCGCCAACGGCTACCGGCCGGGTCCGGAGACGGATTTCCGCTCCTACGCGATCCCGACCATCCGCGGTGAGATCCGCCGCTACTTCCGCGACCGGGCCTGGATGGTGCGGCCACCGCGCCGGATCCAGGAGATCCAGTCCGAGCTCACCGCCGCCGAAGGCGAGCTCGCCTCGACCCTGCACCGCTGGCCGACCGACCACGAACTCGCCGACGCGATCGGCGTACCGGTGGACCATGTCATCGATGCCAAGCGGGCGCAGGGCTGCTTCCGGCCGTCCTCCCTGGACGCTCCCCTGCCGTCCACCCCGACGCTGTCGCTGGCCAGCACCCTCGCCGACGACTGCGACACCTACCAGCTCGTCGACAGCATCGAGGCGCTGCGGCCGGTGGTCGCGGACCTTCCGGACCGCGACCGGCTGATCCTGCACCGGCGCTTCGTGGACCACCGGACCCAGGCCGAGATCGGAGCCGAGATCGGAGTCAGCCAGATGCAGGTCTCGCGGCTGCTGCGCGAGATCATCCTGCTGCTGCGGTCCGCGCTCGTCGCCTAGACGTGGTCGGCCGGTTTGCCTATCGTAGAACCAGGTTGAGTGAGCAGCCTGGAATCCCACCTCGTCCGTGAGGATTGCATTTTGCCGCAGCCCACCACCGACTCCGGCCCGCGGTTCCGCTGGCTGGCCCGGTCCGGCCCGGAGCTCGAGGCCCAGCTGGACTTCGCTCCGCGACTCCTGATCGTCCGGCTGACCGGCCGGCTCACCGGCAGGTCGGGCAAACCGCTGCGCTCGATCCTGTACGACGCCTGGAGCCAGCGACCCGAGCGGGTCGCGATCGACACGACCGCCCTGACCCACTACGACGAGAGCGGGCTGAAGGCGCTGGCCGGAGCCGTCGAGAACGCGGCCGTGGCGGCGGCTCCGCCGGTCGGCATCGTCGGCCTGGGCCCGCGGCACCGCGAGGTCGTCCAACAGCTCTGCGCCGACGGCAAGAGCAGCGTGCGCACCTTCGCCGCGATGGCGGAGGCGGTCGAGGCCCTGCTGGCGGTACCGGGCGCGCCCTTACCGGACAAGGAAATCCTGCTGGCCGAGATCCAGCACCTGCATCGTGCACTGTTGTCCCGCGCGGCGATCGACCAGGCGAAGGGCATCCTGATGGCCGTCTACGGTCTGGAGGCCGAGGCCGCCTTCGCAATGCTGGCCTGGCACTCACGGGAGAGCAGGATCCCGCTGCGTGAACTGGTGACCCGCTTCCTGGCCGCGGTGCGCGACCTGCCGGCCGGCAGCCTGACCGTGGAGTTGGCTGACTCGGTCTTCGCCGACATCACCCACCCGCGCGACGAGTCCGTCCGGAGCCAGGCGCAGGAAGGCAGTTCCTGACGGCGTCCGGCCGAGTTGCACGATTGTCGGACGGGTACCTGGGCGGCATGAGCCTGAAACGCGAGGTCACCACACCACTGCTGTACCTGTTCATCCTCGGCGACATCCTCGGTGCCGGCGTGTACGTGCTGGTCGGCGAGGTCGCCGCGGAGTCGGGTGGCGCGGTGTGGGTGCCGCTCGTGCTGGCCCTGGTCCTCGCGCTGCTGACCGCGACGTCGTACGCCGAACTCGCGACCAAGTACCCGCGCGCCGGCGGTGCCTCGCACTACTCCCACAAGGCGTTCGGCCCGTTCGCGGGGTTCGTGGTGGGGTTCTGCATGCTGGCCGCCGGCATTGTGTCGGTCGGTGCGCTGGCCAGGGCTTTCGGTGGGGAGTACCTGACCGAGTTCGTCGAATTGCCGGCGATCCTCGTCGCGGTCGTCTTCCTCGCGGTGCTGGCGGCGCTGAACGCCTACGGGATCAAGGACTCGCTGCGGGCCAACGTGGTGGCGACCGTGATCGAGGTGTCGGGCCTGCTGCTCATCATCGGCCTCGGCTTCTGGCTGATCGCGCGCGGCGACAGTGATCCCGGCCGGCTGGACCAGCTCGGCCGTCCGGGCAGCGGCGCCCTCGCGGCGACGCTGGGCGGGGCGGTGCTGGCGTACTACTCGTTCGTCGGGTTCGAGACCTCGGTCAACCTGGCGGAGGAGACCAAGAATCCGCGCCGGTCCTATCCGCGAGCTCTGTTCGGTGCTCTCGCGACGGCCGGCGTCGTCTATCTGCTGGTCGGCGTGGTGACCAGCGCGGCCGTCCCCACCGATCAGCTGGCCGAGTCCAGCGGGCCGCTGCTCGAGGTGGTCAGGGCCGCGGGCGGCGTACCCACCTGGGTGTTCAGCGCCATCGCGCTGGTGGCGGTCGCGAACGGCGCACTGCTGACCGGCATCATGTCGTCCCGGCTGGCCTTCGGAATGGCGCGGGACGGTCTGCTGCCCACCGTGCTGGCCAGGCTGCTGCCAGGTCGCGGTACGCCGTGGGTCGCGATCCTGGTGACCTCCGCGCTTTCATTGCTATTGGCAACGACTGGTCAGGTGGCCGAGCTGGCCGCGACCCTGGTGCTGCTGTTGCTGATCGTCTTCACGGCGGTCAACCTGGCCGTGCTGGTGCTCCGGCGGGACTCGGGCGAAGCCGATCACTACAGAGCGCCGACCATCGTGCCGGCGCTGGGAATCGGTTCCTGCCTGCTGCTCTTCACCCAGATCGAGGCAGCCGTGTGGCTGCGGGGCGGGATCATCCTGGCCGTCGGCGCGATCCTCGGCCTCGTCGCGGCCCGCCGGATCCGGCAGCCCGAGCACCAGTCCCAGTGACACAGCTGGACAAGGTCCGGCCGACCCGTCAGGAGTTGCCGTCGTCGGCGTTGGTGCTGAGGAAAGGGCGAGGGTTGCCGCCGGCACTGGCCATGGACGAGGAGAGCCACGCGTTCAGGCCGGCCGGGTCACGGCGTTCCAGTTCGTCGAGGCATCGTTGCCTGGTCATCACGATCCGGAGCCGGGCCGTGCTGTTGACCGTGTTCAGCGCCGTGTAGGTCTCCTGCCACTCGCGGCAGATGTCCGCCGTACTGGCGGTCGGCGAGACCCTGGTGTCGGTGAACTTCGGTTCGGTCGCCGTCCAGCCCAGCCTGCGCCCGCACCACAGTACGACGGCCGGCGACCCCAGACCGAGGAGCAGCGCGATGGAGATGACCCCACCAGCACCGATCAGCAGCCCGAGACCCATCGTCGCCACCAGCGCGGCGCAGCACGCCACCGCGATCAGGGTCAGCCGTCCGGCCGACCTGCGCCGGCCGGGTTCGTCCGTCCGCGACTGCAGCCCGACGATGGTGGCCAGTGAGATCGCCGTACCGACCACCGCCAGCGAGACCAGCGCTCTGCCGGGCAGCAGGAAGACCCCACTGACGATGCCGATCAGCCCGAAGGTGGCGCAGAAACCCCGCCAGACAAGTCGATAGATGGTCACGGCGGCCTCCCTCGGACAGCCGCTGCTGAGTGGTCGAGCGGCGTGCTCCCCCGGTTCCCCGGCGGACCCGCTCCAATCACCCCATCGGCCGGAGCCGAGAACCCGGTTCCCGGGTTCCCCGTTTCGGGCCGGGGTACCGGCCGGTGCGAAAATCACTCCTCGGCTGAAAGCAGATCCCGTGAACGACGCAGTGGTCGTCGGTGCCGGACCCAACGGCCTGGTCGCCGCCAACCTGCTGGCCGACGCCGGGTGGGACGTGGTGCTACTGGAGGCCAACGACGCGATCGGTGGCGCGGTCCGAAGCTCCACCGACGTCGACGCCGCCTTCGTGCACGACACCTTCAGCTCGTTCTATCCTTTGGCCGCCGTATCGCCGACGATCCAGGGCCTGAACCTCCAGGAGCACGGCCTGGAGTGGTCCGACGCGCCGGCCCCGGTCGGCAACCCACTGCGCGGCGGCGGCTGGTCCCTGGTCCATCCCGATGCCGCTGACACCGCAGCCGCGCTGGACGCGCACAGTCCCGGCGACGGTCAGGCCTGGCTGGACCTGTACTCCGACTGGCAACGCGTCGGGCCGGCGATCACCGAGGCCTTGCTCAGCCCGTTCCCCCCGGTCAGGGCCGGCGTCGACCTGCTCCGGCACCTGCTGGGTGCGCGTGGGCTGAAGCGCCTGCAGTTGCTGATCGGGCCGGTCCGGTCGGTCGCCGACCAGCGGTTCTCGGGTGCGGCCGCGAAGATGCTGCTGGTCACCAACTCGCAGCACGCCGACATCGCGCCGACCTCCATCGGGTCGGGACTGATGGGCTGGTTGCTGGTGATGATCGCGCAGCAGCACGGATACCCCGTTCCGCGCGGCGGTGCGGGACGTCTGTCCCAGGCCCTCGCCGACCGTTTCACGGCTCGCGGCGGCACGATCGTCTGCCAGGCGCGGGTCGACGAGATCGTGATCCGCGGCGGCCGGGCCGTCGGCGTACGGACCACGGACGGTACGGAGTACTCCGCTCGGCGAGCCGTCCTGGCCGACGTCTCGGCACCCGCTCTCTACTGCCACCTGATCCCCCGCCAGGATCTTCCCTTCCACGTGCTGCAGCGGTTGCGGTTCTTCAAGTGGGATCCCGCCACCGTCAAGGTCGACTGGGCGCTCAGCACGCCGATCCCCTGGCGAGACTCGCCGGAGCTGGCACCCGGCACGGCACACATCGCGGATTCGGTGGACGACCTCCGGCGCTGGGCCCGCCAACTCGCCGGCGACTGGATCCCGGACCGGCCTTTCCTGCTGATGGGACAGATGACGACGGCGGACGCGACCCGTTCACCGGCCGGCACCGAGTCTGCCTGGGCCTACACCCACGTTCCCCAGCACACCCGCGGCGACGCCGGCGGCCGGCTCTCCGGATCGTGGGACGCCGCTGACGCCGAGACGATGACCGAGCGCATCGAGGCGCGGGTGGAGGAGTACGCCCCGGGTTTCACCGACCGGATCACCGCCCGCAGAATCCTCACGCCGTTCGAGCTCGAACGGCGCAACGCGAACCTGGTCGGCGGCGCCGTCAACGGCGGGACCTCGGGCCTCACCCAGGAGCTGGTACTGCGGCCGATGCCGGGCCTCGGCCGGGCCGAGACCGCGATCAAGTCGCTGTACCTGGCCTCGGCCTCAGCGCATCCGGGCGGCGGAGTACACGGTGCCTGTGGCTCCAACGCAGCTCGCGCCGCGCTCTTTCACGCCCGCTGACGGCGGCGGATCGCCTTCCAGCCGGTCACGGCCACGGCAGTCAGCGCAGTACCGGCGAGCGGGCGCAGCCAGTGCCGGCCCCAGCGCCCGTACTCCGCGTCGCCGGCCGGGCTCGCCGTCATCACGTTGCCGGGATGCGGATCGGTCTGGACGCGGGAGAGTCCGCCGGCCCTCATCAGTGGCGTCACCAGCACGTCGAACACCCCGGGCAGCGCTCGGAAACCGAACAGGGTAAGGCCGTTGGCCACACCGACCGAAGCCGACCGGACCGGCCGATCGGCCAGCCGGACGATCCGCCGGGCCACTCGCTCCGGCGGATCGACGGGCGGCGGCGGACGGCCGACCCAGCCGGCGTAGTTCCCGGCCTGCGAGTAGGCCGGCGTGTTGACCGACCCCGGCCAGACCAGCGCGACCTCGACGCCGGGATCGGCCTTGACCTCGAGCTGCCACGACCGGGTCAGACCGTGCACGGCCCACTTCGTGGTCACATAGGAGCTCAGGTACGGCGTCGCGATCTTGCCCAGCAACGAGCCGACCACGATCAGGGTTCCGCTGTGCCGGCGGCGGAAGATCCGCAGCGCCGAGCGCCCGACGTTCGCCGTACCCTGCACGTTGACAGTGATCACCTGGTCGAAGATCTCGCCCGGAACGTCCTCGAACCGTCCGTAGACCAGAACCGCGGCGGCATGTACCACGACGTCGATCCGGCCGAACCGGTTCTCCGCCGCCGCCATCAGGTCGTCGACCTGCGCGGCGTCCGCCACGTCGGTCGGCACGGCCAGCACCTCACCGCCGTCGGCCGTGCAGAGTCCTTCGGCGACGGCGAGGCTGTCCGGGGAACGGGCGGCGAGAACAAGCTGTGCGCCCTGTTTCGCAAAGGCCCGGGCGGCGGCGAGACCGATCCCGCTCGAGGCCCCGGTGACCACGACAACGCGGGTCACGGGGTCAACAGCACCTTCACGGCCCCGTCCTGCTTCTTCTGGAACATCTCGTAGGCGGCCGGCCCCTCGGACAACGGCATCCGGTGGGTCGCGAACCCGTCGACACCGAGCGGGTCGTCGTCGCCCAGCAGCGGCAGGATGTCGTCCACCCAGCGGCGCACGTTGCCCTGTCCCATCCGCAACTGGATCTGCTTGTCGAACATCGTCAGCAGCGGCAACGGGGACGCGGCCCCGCCGTACACGCCGCTCAGCGAGATCGTGCCGCCCCGGCGGACCAGCTCGATCGCCAGGTAGAACGCGGCCAGCCGGTCGACACCGACGGTCTGCATCATCTTCTCCGCGACGGCGTCCGGCATCAGCCCGACCAGCCGATGGGCGACCTGCGCCTTCGGCGAGCCGTGCGCCTCCATGCCGACGGCGTCGACCACCGAGTCGGGACCACGTCCACCGGTCAGCTGCCGGACCTGCTCGGCCACCTCGTCGGAGTACTCGAGCGTCTCCACCCCGCGGGCCTGGGCGCGAGCGAGACGCTCGGGCACCAGATCGATCCCGAGCACCCGGTAACCACGGTGCAGCCCGATCCTGGCGGCCATGTCCCCGATCGGGCCCAGCCCGATCACCGCGAGCGTTCCGCCCTCGGGCACGGCGGCGTACTCGACCGCCTGCCAGGCGGTCGGCAGCACGTCCGAGAGGAAGACGAAACGATCGTCGGCCGGACCAGCGGGAACCACGATCGGCCCGTACTGCGCCTGCGGCACCCTCAGGTACTCCGCCTGGCCACCCGGCACCTGCCCGTAGAGCCGCGTGTAGCCGAACAGTGCCGCACCCATGCCCTCGTCACGTACCTGAGTGGTCTCGCACTGGGACTGCAGCCCGCGATCGCACATGAAGCATTTCCCGCAGGCGATCCCGAACGGGATCACCACCCGGTCGCCGACCTTCAGGTTCGGCACCTCCGTACCGGTTTCGACCACCACCCCCATCGGCTCGTGACCGAGCACGTCGCCGGGCTCCAGGAACGGTCCCATCACCTCGTACAGGTGCAGGTCGGACCCGCAGATCCCGGTCGAGGTGACCTGGATGATCGCGTCGGTCGGCTGCTCGATCACCGGATCCGGGACCTCGGAGTACTCGATCTTGCGTTTGCCCTGCCAGGTGAGTGCTTTCATGACGTTCCGGTACCCCGGACCCCGCCGACGATGCGGACCGGTTGAGGGCTGGGTACAAACTTGTGCATGAGCGAGAACGAACGCCTGATCCATGCCTCCGTCGAGGACGTCTTCGCCGTACTGACCGACGGCTGGAGCTATGCGTCGTGGGTGGTCGGCGCCTCCCGGATCCGCGACGTGGAGCCCGGCTGGCCGCAGCCCGGGCACAGCATCCACCACTCCGTCGGGGCCTGGCCGTTGCTGATCAACGACGCCACCACGGTCCAGCAGTACGAGCCGCTGCGGCACCTGGAACTGAAGGTGCGCGCCTGGCCGACCGGTGAGGGGATGGTCGAGTTCGTCGCGACGGACCGGGACGGCGAATGCCTGCTGGTGATGCGCGAACGCACTCTCAAGGGACCCGCCGCCCTGATCCCCGAGGCGGTGCTCGACCCCGTCCTGCGAGTGCGGAACGCGGAGACCCTCGAGCGGCTGGCGCTGCTGGCCGAGGGCCGCAGAACCACTGGTTGAGGCCCTCTCCGAAGGCCGGAATCGGGGGCTTGCGGGCACCGTCGCGTCGTGCTATATAAATTCCTGCGTGTTGACGATGAACGACAGTCGACGAGACGGAGGTGGAACGATGTTGATGCGCACAGACCCGTTCCGTGAGCTGGACCGACTGACCCAGCAACTCACCGGCGGAGCTACCCCCGGGACCTGGTCCCGGCCCAATCCGATGCCGATGGACGCCTACCGCAACGGCGACGAGTACGTGGTGGTCCTCGACCTGCCCGGCGTCGCTCCGGAAGCGATCGACCTCGACGTCGAGCGCAACGTGCTGACCATCAAGGCCGAACGCCGGCCGGCGGCGGTCACCGACGGCACCGAGATGCAGGTGGCCGAACGACCGCTCGGCGCGTTCTCCCGGCAACTGTTCCTCGGCGACGCCCTCGACGCCGACCGGATCGAGGCGGCGTACGAGAACGGCGTGCTGACGGTGCGGATCCCCGTCGCCGCCAAGGCGAAACCCCGCAAGATCAGCATCGCCGGTGCCGGTTCGACGGCCCACGAACTCAACGCCTGACCAAGGTCTCCACGCGACGGGTGATCGCTCCGGCCAGGAGCGGTCACCCGTCCTGGGGCGCAAGCGACGGGAGGAACGCCGATGAAGCTGTTGTTCGAACTCCGGCCGGTCGAGCATCTCGACGCCAGTGTCGACTACTACCGCGGGCTGGGTCTGGAGCCGCTGGGCTGGCCCGACGACGAGACCGCCCTGCTCGGCCCACCAGGCGACGGCGCCACCATCGTCCTGGTCCGGGACCCCGCCGAGGCTGCTCTCGGAGCCGGCGGCATCTACTCCGTCGGCGACGTGGACCTGTTCTTCGAGGTCCAGTCCGACCTCGACTGGCTGGTCGCCCCGACCACCACCGCTCTCGGCCGGTACGCCGTCTTCGCGGATCGCACCGGCACCTGCATCCGGATCCTCGACCCGGCTCCGCACCTGGGGACGTCCAGCGGGTACCGGCCGGAGCTGCACGCCCTGGCCGGCTGATCAGTCCGAAATCGTCACTCCGGCACGGAGTCGGCCTTCACGGCGTTCCGTTCGCCGAGCGGCCGCGGCTCACCCTTCGTGGTGTCCTTGGCGGTCTGCTGTTCGGCCTCCGCGTTGATCTCGGCGCCCAGCAGGACGGCGTACGCGGTCAGCCAGAGCCACAGCATCAGGATCACCACGGCCGCGAGGCTGCCGTACGTCTTCGCGTAGTTGCCGAACGTCTCGACATAGATCGAGAACCCGATCGACGCGACCAGCCAGATCACTGTCGCCACCATGGCCCCGGTGGAGACCCAGCGCATCCGCGGCGCGTCCCGATCGGGACCCAGCCGGTACACCACGGCCAGTGCCACTGTGATCAGGAGGATCGCCACCAGCAGGCGCGCGGCCCCCAGCAGAATCCGCAACGGCGTCGGCAGTTCGTCGCCGATCGCAGCGCCGGCCGCGAACACCGCGATCGCCAGCAGTACGAAAACGATCGCTCCCAGCGTCATCCCGAGGGCCAGCAGCTTCCGCCGGACGAAGCCGCGGTTCTCCTCTTCGTCGTAGGCGAGGTCGACCGCCGTCAACAGATAGCCCACGCCACCGGACGCGCTCCACAGCGCGGCCACGACAGCGATGGCGACGCCGATTCCCAGCCCTTGCCGCGGTGCCGACGTCAGGGCGTCGAGTTGCTGAAGCAGCAGCTCGCGCCCTGACGCCGGCATCGCCGCGGTCAGCTCCTCGGCCTGGCTGCGGAGCTTTGCGGGATCCGCGACCAGGCCGAAAGTCAGTACCGCGGCAGCGACGGCAGGAAACACCGAGAGGAACCCGAAGAAGGCGACTCCCGCCGCCAGCAGCGGGACCTGGTCGGACTTGGCCTCGGCCCATGCCCGCCGGGTCACCTGCCACCAGCCTTTGGCCGGAATCTCGGTCGGCTTGCCGGCCTCGGCTCCCGGTACGTCTTGCCGTCGTCTGCTCATCAGCTCGAGGAGCTCGCCTGCCGCACGTTGCCGGCCGAGTCCTTCGCTCCGTCAGCAACCTGCTGAGCCGCCGAACGGCCGTCGTCGGCCACGTCGGTGGCTGCCTGGGTCGCGGATTCCTTCACACTGGCGACGGCCTCCTGGGCCGGCTGCTGCAGGTCGTCCTTGATCTCCTGCGCCAGCTGAGCTGCCTGGTCCTTCACCGGGCCGGCGACCTTGTCCTTGGTCTCCTGCGCCAGTTCACGTTCCTGCGTCGAGGCAGGCAGCGCGGAAGCGATCACCCAGCCCGCCGCGAAGGCGACCAGGCCGGCCGCGAGCGGCGTACCGCGGGTGTGCGAGCGTGCCATCCCCGGCGCCGAGCCGACGGCGTCCGTGACCTTGCTCCCCGCGTCCGTGACCTTGCTGCCGACGTCCTGGACCGACGACGCGGCCGAGCCGGCCGCGTGGCTCATCGATCCACCCATCGAATCCGCCGTCCCCATCACACTCTCCTTCAGCCGGTGAACTCCACCGCGAGCCCGCTCCACCCGCCGGCCGACCACGCGACCGGGGCTGACCTTCTCGGTCAGGGCGTCGACGTCGCGGCCGACCCGGCGCCGGCTCTGCTCGATGTCCCGTTTCAGCTGTTCCGGGTCTTCAGCCATTTCGCGTCCTCCTTGAGTGATTCGACCGTCTGGTCGGGTTTCGGGCTGACCTCCTGCAGTTCCTTGCGCCCGGTCATCGCCAGAACCGCGGCGATGATCGCCCAGAGCACCGTCACGATCAGTGCCGCCCAGACGAGGTCCATCGCCTCGCCCAGCGCCCACATCACCGTGAGGGAAAGGAAAAGGGCGACCATCCAGCCGGCCAGGGCCGCGCCGCCGAGCATGCCCGCGCCCTTGCCGGCCTTCTTCGCCTCTGCCTGAAGCTCGGCCTTGGCCAGTGCCAGTTCCTGCCGGGTGAGGTCGCCGAGATCGCTGGTCAGCTGGGAGACCAGCTCACCCACCGACTCGTCCACCGAGACACGTTGTCTCTCGGTACCTGGTGCTGATCCGTCGAAGGTCATGTCACTGGGCCTGTCCGGGTCCGAACCGAGGCGTCACCGGTGCTCCCGGATCCGGGTCGGGCGCCACCGGGGTGGGCGTCGGCGGCGGCAGGGTCGTGTCACCGACCGGCGGCGCGCTGCTCGGAGCCGGCGGCGGCGTACCGACCGGCGGCACCGACGTCGTGCCCGTCTGCGGCGTGCTCACCGGCGGAGGGACGAGATAGTCGTCCGGCTGGCCGGCCGTGGCGAAGCCGTTCGACGAAGACGAGCCGTCCGTCGTCCGGGAACCGGTTGCTGTTTCCGTCTGCCCTGCTGCCAGGGCGCGCGTCATCCGGCCTGCAACGACACCGGCGGCCGCGGCGACCAGCAGGAACGTGCCGGGCTTGCGCCGCGCGTACCTGCGTACCTCGTCCAGCAGTTCGCCGGGTTCGTGCTTCTGCAGGTAGTCGGCGGCCTGGCTGCTGAAGTCCGCGCCGTGCCGGGCCAGCTGGCTCCCCAGGCCGGACTGCCCGTGCTCTGCCATCCCGCGCAGCTCGTCGCCGACCGCACGAAGGCTCTCGGCCGCGCGGTCCTTCTGCTGGCCGGCCTGGCCGACCAGTTCGTCCCGCGTCTGCCCGGCCAGCCGCCGGGTCTGCTCGCGGGCGTCCGAGGTCACGCCGGACGCCTTCTCCTTCACGGATTCCGCGACCTGACGAGCGGCGTCGGCCGAGGTCTCCTTCAGCTGTCCGGCTTCGTCCCGGGCTGCGCCGGCGACGCCCGTGGTGGGCCGGCCGTCGACGTCAGCTTGGTGGTTCGTCATGCGACAACTCCCTTCAGGAGTGACTGTTGACGTCACGAGGCACCCGCCTTGGGGCGGCGGATCGATGCTTCTCGGCCTCGCGACAAGGACGGGAGCGAAGTGGCACTCTTCCGTACCACCAGTGATTCCGGCCGCCCTGTACCCGCCGTGAAACAAGCAGCGCCGCGGGGTTTTCGCAGTGTTCGGGTGCCCGGCGCATGACCTCGGGGTACCGCGTGCGCATGGACCGAAACGACGAGAAGGCACCCCGGAAGCGGCCCGACGGCGTGACCGACCAGACCGTCCAGGCGGTCGGCCGGTTGACACACGCGATGGAGACCGTCATCCGGGCCCGCGGCTACCTGTACGGCTTCCACGAGCTCACCGGCCGGGCCGACAACGAGCTGGACGAGGTGCTGGAACTGTTCCGCGAGGCGGGTCATCACGAGTTCGCCGAAACCATCGAGAAGGAACTCCTCGGCCGCAACGTGATCGACCGCCGCTGGACCTTCCAGATCGTCGACGACTACGACGCGAACTACTACTCGCTGTTCGAGCGCCTCGAGCGGGAGGCCCGCGACACCTTCACCGGCGGCGAGCACCACCTGCGCGAATCCGAGATGAAGGAAGCCAGGACCACCCCCGGCGAGCCGCGCCACGAACTGTCCTGAGCCCTGGCCGGCGTGATCCGGCCCGGCACCGGAACTGTCGGTGCCTGCTGGCAGGATCGAAGCGTGGAAAGGTCAGGCAGTACCGCGTTGCTCGAGGTGACGCGGATCTACGCAGAACCCGCGGCGATGGCGTCGGATCGGGGCCGGCAGGTGCTGGCCCGGTGGCCCGCGGCCGAGGTGGTCGAAGTGCCGAGCCATTGGCAGATCCCCGAGCTGCACGGCGACGAGACCAACGTGCGGCGGTGGGTGCGGATCAAGCGGGAAGCGCTGGTGCTGGGCGAGAAGAAGTCGCTCGGCGTCCGGCCGAACGGGCGGTCCGCCGACTTCATCGCGCCGTCGTCGGCCAACGGCTGCGCGATGGCCTGCGCGTACTGCTACGTGCCGCGCCGCAAGGGCTACAGCAACCCGATCACGATCTTCACCAACATCGACAAGATCATCGGCACCATCACCCGGCACGCCGGCCGGCAGGGTCCCAAGACCCCCAACCAGTGTGACCCCACCGACTGGGTCTACGACCTCGGTGAGAACAACGACTGCAGCGTGGACGCACTGGTCAGCGACAACGTGGCCGACCTGGTGGCGGCGTTCCGGCAACTGCCGAACGCCAAGGCGTCGTTCGCGACGAAGTACGTGAACCGGGATCTGCTCGAGCTGCGGCCCGAGGGACGCACCCGGGTCCGGTTCTCGCTGATGCCGGCCCGGGCGTCGAAGCTGCTCGACATCCGGACGTCGCCGATCGAGGACCGGCTGGCGGCGCTGAACGACTTCGTCGAGGCCGGCTACGAGGTGCACGTGAACTTCTCCCCCGTGGTCGTGCACGACGGCTGGCTGGCGGACTGGGCCGAGCTGTTCGCCCAGCTCCACCAGGCGACCAGCGCGGCCACCCGGCGCCAGCTCGCCTGCGAAATCATCTTCCTGACCCACAACGAGCCGTTGCACCAGGTCAATCTCGGCTGGCATCCCAAGGCCGAGGAGCTGATCTGGCGGCCCGAACTGCAGGAGCAGAAGAGATCACAGAACGGCGCGACCAACGTGCGCTACCGCTGGCGCGACAAGCAGGGGTACCTCGCGCAGTTTCAGCAACTGCTGCACCATCACCTGCCGTACTGCCAGGTCCGCTACGCCTTCTGAGGTTCGCGGCTCGGGTCACTCGCCCTGTTCGAGCGTCTGGAGCAACAGCTTCAGCGCGGTGATCGTCGCCTGCTCGACCACCTCCGCGGGATCACCGTCGAACCGCTCCTCGATGATGTGGCAGTCGCCGTCGCGGCACGCGGCCAGGAAGGTCGTCCCGGCCGGGTGGCCCTCGTCGGGGCCGGGTCCGCCGACGCCGGTGAGCGCGACAGCGAGGTCGGCGCCGGTCAACCGGCCGACTCCCGCGGCCATCTGAGCCGCGCACCGCGCGGTGACCACCGGTCCGGGATCGACGTCCAGCACCTTGAACTTCACGTGTGCCGCGTAGGCGACCACCCCGCCGACGAACCACGAGCTGGCGTCCGGTGCGGCGCCGAGCCGGCTGGCGACCTGGCCGCTGGTCAGCGACTCGGCCACGGCAACGGTCACCTCCCGGGCCGTCGCCAGCTCCGCGATCCGCTCGGCCAGGCCGGCCGCCTCGTCCGGTGCTTCGTCACGGTCCACCATGCCCGCCATTCTCCTCCTGCCGATCGATGGAACTTGTTTCCAGGCTCGGCCCGGCGTGCTGCCGAGTCAGGGCAACCAGGTCAGGGCAACCAGGTCAGGGCAGCGGGTTGCCGCCCGTGATCCCGATCCGCTCGCCGGTGATGAAGCTGGAGTCGGTCGAGGCCAGGAAGACGTACGCCGCCGCGAGCTCGGCCGGTTGCCCGGCCCGGCCCAGCGGCGTGTCCGAGCCGAACTGTTCCACCTTGTCCTTCGGCATCGTTGCCGGGATCAACGGAGTCCAGATCGGCCCCGGGGCGACCGCGTTCACCCGGATCCCCTTCGGTGCCAGCTCCTGCGCGAGACCCTTGGTGAAGTTGAGGATCGCGGCCTTGGTGGTCGCGTAGTCGAGCAGCTGCGGCGACGGCTGGTAGGCCTGGATCGACGTGGTGTTGACGATCGTCGAGCCCGGCGGCAGATGCGGCACGGCCGCCTTGCACAACCAGAACATCGCGTAGATGTTGGTCTTCATCACCCGGTCGAACTGTTCGGTGGAGATCTCTTCGATCCCGCCCTGCGACATCTGGTACGCCGCGTTGTTGACCAGGATGTCCAGCCCACCCAGCTCCGCGAGCGCCCGGTTGACCAGGTCGGCGCAGTGCTGCTCGTCGCGGATGTCGCCGGGTGCTGGGACCGCCTTGCGGCCGGCCTCCTCGACCAGCCGGCAGGTCTCGCGGGCGTCCTCCTCCTCGGTGGGCAGGTAGCTGATCATCACGTCGGCGCCCTCCCGCGCGAACGCCAGCGCGACCGCCCGCCCGATCCCGGAGTCGCCGCCGGTGATCAGGGCCCGCCGCCCGGTCAGCTTGCCGCTGCCGCGGTAGGTCTGCTCACCGTGATCCGGCTCGAGGCCCATCTCCTCGCTCAGGCCGGGATGTTCGAGCGACTCGCGGCCCTGCCGGTCCGGACCGGGGTACTGGGTGGTGGGATCGATCAGCGTCTCGTTCACGGGTACTCCCAACAATGGTCGTCGGCCTTACCCGGCTGCGGTACCCCGGTCGGCACCGGTCAATCAGGCCGAGATCGCCGGTAGACCAAGCGGTACCGGGGTACCGGAGCGCCATGCAGTCCTTCCTGCCGCATCCCGACTTCGCGACGACCGCCCGGATGCTCGACCAGCGACGGCTCGGCAAGCAACGGGTCGAGACGATCCAGATTTTGCGCGGTCTGACCGTCCCGAACTACGGCTGGCGGCACCACCCGGCGGTGAAGATGTGGGCGGGCTACGAGGAAGCGCTCGTGCGGTACGGGCTGGAGATCTGCACGGCCTGGACCGAGGTGGGACGGTCCGACACATGTGAGCTCACGCTGCTGACCGATCTGAAGGCCGGCTGCGACCTCAGCGGTGTCCGAACTCAGTCGGCACTCGCGGAAGCCGGCGACCTGCCGCCGTGGCTCGGCGACGACGAGTTCCATCGCAGCCACCGCTCAGCCCTGCTCACCAAGGACCCTGAGCACTACGGACGACTGTTCGACGACCCACCCGGCCTTCCCTACGTCTGGCCATCCTCGGACCGGAAGCCGTGCAGCCGGGCCTCCAGCTGACGAGCTTGCTCGTCCGCGAGACCGCGCAGCTCACTCCGCGCCCATCACCAGGCCCTCGATGTCGTGCTTCTGGGTGATCGGGACCAGTTCGTCCACGATCCGGCAGGCGAGATGGCGCCGGACCAGGTCCGGCAGGGAGTCGTGGTAGTCCTGGGTCACCATCGGATCGTGCAGCTCCGCATGTCCCGCTCCGGGCGCGTCCACGCCGAGGACCAGCACCGGACGGGCGATCGGCGAGCCGTGCTCGGTGCCACGGTGGACGGTGAGGGCCGAGCGCGCTGAGATGTCACCCAGTTGCGGATACTTGCGCACCGCTCGCTCGGCGTACCGGGGCCAGCTGTCCCTCGGCGGGAACATCTCGTGGTCCCACTCCCGGCCGTCGTCCCACTGACTCCCTTCGGCGATCTCGAACGGGCCCATGTCCGGGGTGACGTCGACGCCGGTCAGGTTGAAGGCCAGCGAGGTGAGCTGCCGATCGCGGTAGGTCCGCGGCGGTGACGGGAAGTCGCGATGCCACGGCTGGTTGCGCGCGCCCTGGAACGGCACGTCGAAACCGAGCTCGACGATCTGGTACTCCGGGCCGAGCACCGCCTCGCAGATCCCGCTCACCCAGGGGTGCGTGACCAGGTCGGCGAAGCCCCGGACATCCTGCGGATGCAGCTCGACGTACCAGCGCCGCGGTCCGCGTCCGACCGCGCCACCAGGGCGCTGGATGGCCTCCCAGAAGGCGTCCATCAGGTCCTCGCGCACCTGCTCGGCCCACTCGCGGGAGAACGCGCCGCGCAGGGCGGTGATGCCGTCGCGGTGCAGGGCCTCGACCTGGGCCGGCAGGTCGTACGCGCTGCTGTCGAGTTCCTGATCGATCCCACTCATGCGGCCTCCTGTACCCGGGTCACTTCTTGGGGTCGTGGCCCCAGTTCATCAGGGAGTAGCGCCAGTTGGTCTCGGTCACGTCCCCTGACGGGCGTTGCTCGCGGTGGCGGTGGACATAGCCGACCACCTTGCGCATATGAGCGTAGTCGTCGTCGCCCAGGTCGGCCTTCTTGCTGCCCAGCAGTTCGATGATCCGCCGGCCGCTGCGGTGGCCCACCGATTCGGATCCTTCGCCGGACTTCTGGCCGACCGCCTTCGATTCGTCGGTCTCCAGCCACTTCTCCAGCTGCTTCGGCGTCATGTTCACGGCGTCGCGGAATTCCTTGTACGTCGTGTCGTGGTCCTCGCCGGTGCCGCTCATCAGGACTTCTTCGCGGGCCGCAGCGCCGACGGCTTGTGCACCGCCGTACCGCCGGACTTGTCGCTCTTCACCAGGTACTGCGGCTCCTCCGGCGAGGCGTCCACCGTCCTGCCGCCGGCCTCGGTGCGTTCGGTGATCTTGCGCTCGACCTTGCCGTGCGCCGTACCGCCGTGGCTGTCCCACTCCACGACATCGCCCTTGCTGAACTCGTCCTTGCTCATTCCGCGCCCTCCGTGATCGCAGACGGCCACGCCCGCCGCGGGCGCGGTGAGCCCCCGGTTCCCACCGCCAAACGGCCCGCCGCTACTCAGGCCTGGTGAACGGAACGTCCGCCTCCGGCAGCCAGGGACCGCCCAGGTAGCGCCACACCGACCAGCCGGTCGCCAGCACGGTCGGCCAGTACTGCGTCCGGGCCAGCGCGGCGTGCAGCCGCCTGGCCTCGGCCGGGTCGACCTTGTTCTGCACGGTGATGTGCGGCCGCAACCGCTGCCGATCCTGCGGAGTCAACCACTCCGACCAGCGCTCCGCGAGCTGCCGGTGCAGCTCCTGCAGCCTCGCCGACCGAACCTCGATCGCGACCCCGCGGCCGAGCAGCATCGGCCGGGCGACCTCCAGGTCGAAAGGCGGCGGCGCGACCTCCCGCAGGTCGGCCAGCACTGTCCGCACCGACCCGGCGGGCAACTGGTGGAACAAGGTGAGATGGGCGCCGATCCGGTTGAGCCGCGGCGGGAAGTGCCGCCGGCGCAGCTCGTCGAAGATCGCCGTGCTGTGCTCGTCCAGCCGCAACGTGACGATCAGCGGCGCCTCGGCGTACGGCGGGGATTCCACGGTCTGCCCTCCTGCCGACCAGTCTGCTGGCCGGATCGGCCGCGGGCAAAACGGCGCCCGGCGAGACGGCGGTTTTCGTCGATGCCGGTGACCCGGTTAGGGTTTCCAGAGTGTCCACCTTCGATGTCACCGCCCCAGACCACGAACAGCCGGATGTAGCGGAGCGCGCCTGGCGCGATGTTGCCGACGTCGGCGTCGCCGCCGCCCGGATCGAGTGGGCGGGTGCCGCGCGGGAGATGCTGCTGGAGGCGGCTCGCAAGTACCAGGCGGTGGTGCAGCACAAGGACATCGCCGCCGGCGTACAGGAGCTGACCGGTCTGCGCACCAAGCAGCCGACGCGGCAGTGGATCGGCGGCGTGCTCGCCGAGGTGTCCGCGGAGAGCCTGCGTCGCGGTGAGCCGATGTTGTCGTCGCTGTGCGTCAACCCCGACGAGAGCGTCTTCGACGGGTACGCCGCGATCGTCGGCGCCGCCACCGGCACCACTCCCCCGGACCCGGACGTCCACGCCTCGCACGAGCGCCTCGCCGCCTACCGCCACTTCGAGGCGACCGGACTGCCGGCCGGTGGCGGCAGCCCGATGATCCCGCCGAAGCTCGGTGCCGCCCGCGCCCGGGCCCGCAAGGCGGCGATCGCCGAACGCCCGATCAACAAGTGCCCCAAGTGCAACCTGCAGACCCCGTCCAACGGAATCTGCGACACCTGCGACTGACCCACCGCGCGGCCGGCACCCGCCGGCCGCACCAGGCGAGCTGCCGGCCGTGGCAAGTGCCTCCGGCGCGGCGGCTGACAGGTCAGCGCGTCGCGCGGCGGCTTCGAACGGTCAGCGCGATGGCGGCCACGAGGAACCAGAAGGCGCCGAAGGCCGAGTAGCCCGCGAGGCTCGAGAGGCCGCTGGCCGGTGCCGTGGACATCGCCGCGAAGCTCGCGCCGGCCAGCACGGAGAGGCCACCGCTGATGATCATCGGCCACTGGGCGCCGACGCTACGCCGGCGCCGGAGCGCCACCACGAGCTGGATCGCTCCGGACAGCAGCGCCCAGCCGCCGAAGACCAGCAGGGTCTTGCCGACGGTGGAGAAGACCGCGGCGAACATCCCGAGGGTCGCGGCAAGGCCGAGCACGAAATTGACCGTACCGACGCGACCGGCGGCAGCGCCCCCGGCCAGCCTGCGCTCGACCAGCGTGGCGATGGCATCCCAGAGCGGGTAGATCGTGAGCAGCACGGTCGCGATCGCCGTGGGTTCGTCCGCCGCCACCAGCGAGGTGGAGGTGGCGAAGACCAGTGCCACCCAGATCAGCGAGAAGACCGCCCTGATCAGGTAGACGGAGCGAAGCCCGGCCGACGGTACCGAGGACGCGGACGCGGGGGTGGAAGCGGTCGAAGGTGCGGTGGTCTGATTCATCGGATGTCCCTGCGGGCTCGTCGTGGTGTGAGGCGGTTTCCCCTCGGTGACGAGTCTCGGCGCTCCCGGCCAGGGCCATGTACTCCGAACGAAGTACATCGTTCGAAGTACCTGACCGCAACACGCGTCAACGAGAATCAGGGCATGGCCACGGCACTGCACGTAGACGAGGGATCCACGGTTCCGCTGTGGATCCGCCGACCCGACCTGGTCAACCTCACCGCCTACGCAGTCGCCGCACTCGCGTTCACCGGCCAGCTGGTGGCATTGCTCCTCCGCGGATCCGGCTGGCCCACCACACTTTCCGTCCTGCTCGCGGGCGGCGGCGTCGCCCTCTCCTGGTGGCGGCCGTGGACCGGACTGGTGGTGACCAGCGCGACCGCCTTCGCCGTCACGGCGGTGGGACACGATCCCCTGTCGCTGTGGATGATGGCAGTGCTCGTACTGTTCTCGGTCACCTTCCGCGGCAAGCAGCCACTGATCGGTACCGCCGTCGTGGCCGCTTCCTTTCTGGGCGCGTTCATGACGGTAGGAGGGTTTCGCGGCGGGGCGGTGGTGGGAGTCGCCGCGCTCTTCACGGCCATCGCGGGCGGTGCGACCGGCGCCGCGCTGCGGATCTACCGGGAGCACTGGTGGACCCTGGAGGAACGGGCCCGGAGCGCCATCGCCACCCGCGAGAGTGAAGCCACCCGCCGAGTGACCGAGGAACGGCTGCGGATCGCCCGCGACCTGCACGACGTCATGGGCCACCAGGTCGCGATGCTCAGCGTGCACCTCGGGGTGGCGGAGATCGGGCTGCCGGAGGACGCCGAGCCGTCCCGGCAGGCGCTCGTCGCTGCCCGGGCCAACGCCCGCACGGTGGTCGTCGAGACACAACGGATCCTCTCGTTGCTGCGACGTGGCGACGACAGTCCCGACGACGAGGCGCTGCGGCCCGCCCCGGCCCTGAGCGGCCTGGAAACGCTGATCGCCTCGTTCGGCAGCATCGGCCTCGACGTACGGCGGTCGCTGGATCTGCCGGCGGAGCCAGTGGAGTCCAGTGTCGGTGTGACGGTCTACCGCGTCGTCCAGGAAGCGCTGACCAACGCTCACCGGCACGGAGCAGGGACGGCGACCGTGGAGGTTCGCGGGCACGACGGCAGGATCTCCGTCGTCGTGGAGAACCCCAACGCCCGGCCATCGAGCGGATCCGGTTCCGGGAGCCGGCTCGGGCTGGTGGGGATGCGGGAGCGGGTCGAGTCCTCAGGTGGGCACTTGACCGTCGACAACGCCGATGGGCACTTCCGGGTCCGAGCGGACCTCAGTCTGACCGGAGCCGCCGTCCGATGACTCGAGTGCTGATCGTCGACGACCAGGACGACATGAGGGCCGGCATCCGGGCGATGCTGATGCCTGACGCCGGACTGACGGTGGTGGCCGACCTCTCGGACGGACTGCAGGTCGTTCCCTTCCTGCGTGAGCACCCGGTCGACCTGGTCCTGATGGACATCAGGATGCCGGGGATCGACGGCGTTGAGGCGACCCGCCGGATCCGCGCCGAACACCCGGCCGAGCAGGTTCGTGTGATCGTGCTGACCACATTCGACCAGGACGAGATCGTGCTGGCCGCGCTGCGGGCCGGCGCCAACGGCTTCCTGAGCAAGACCGTCAGTCCGGCCGAGCTGGTCGCCGGGATCGCCGAGGTGGTCACCGGCGGTGGGACGCTCTCCGCGGCGGCGACCGCCGCGCTGATCGGTCACATGACCGACCGGCCGCCCCCGGTGGTCGACCGGGAACTGCTCCATCGCTTCCGGGCCCTGACTCCGCGCGAACGGGAGGTCGTCGTCCTCGTCGCCGGTGGACTCGGCAACGACGAGATCGCCACCCGGATGTTCCTCTCCCCGCTGACCGTGAAGACCCACGCGGTCCGGGCGATGACCAAGGTCGGCGCCCGGGATCGCGCGCAGCTCGTCTCGTTCACCTTCCGGGCCGGCCTCTACCCCTGAGGATGCGAGAATCCGTCCGGCGAGACTTAGTTGCCGCAAGCAACCCTGATCGGCCGGTTCACCCGAGGCGGGTCAGCCTGGGCCAGAGGGCCGACCACGGTTGGCGCAGGTGACAGAGCCAGATCGGCTTGCCCTTCTCCCGCGTGGCCGTGGGCGCCGCTACGACCCCTGCCTGACCGAGGGTCCTGCAGGCTTGCTGAGTCCAGTCCGGCACGTCGCCCGGGCCGGTACGCCGATAGCCGTCGACCACGATCGCGATGTCGGCCGAGTCCGGGGGCGGTCCCCAGGTCGCGAAGCCGTTGTGGCCGCTGTAAGCCTGAGGCAGGCCGCGGGACGGGCCGAACCGCTGTAGTGCGGCGGCCTGGCCGTAGCTGGAGGCGTAGACCACCGCGCGCGAGCGTTCGGCCGGGGTGAGTTGTTCCATCGCGTCGGCGACCGAGTCGGCCAGTTCGGGCCAGCCGCTCTGGCTGCGTGCTTGGTCGACAGTCAGCGCGTTGCCGAACGAGATCGCGGTGCGGACCGGCAGCAGGGGCAGGCCGAGCGGTGCTGCCAGCAGCAGCGACAACCCCAGTACGCCGTACAGGGTCAGGGCGCGGGAACGGGAACGCATCCAGTGGTCGACCGCGAGGCCGGCTCCCGCGAAGACCGCCGCATAGGCCCCGGCCAGGTAGGTGGCCTTGCCGCCGGTCAGCATCAGCAGGCCGGCGAAGACGACGAAGGTCACCGTGAAGACGCGGAACTGGCTGCTGCGCCACAGCCAGACCATCCCAGCGACGCACAGCGGCAGCAGAAATGGCCCGACGACGACCTGATACGGCAGCAGACCAAGTGAACCGCCCTGGGCCGCCTGCTCGCGCAGCGCCGAAGCCATGGTGAGCTGCGGCCAGTCATGGTCGGCCTGCCACAGCAGGTACGGCGTCCAGAACGCCAGCGCCACCAGGCCCGCGACCAGGAACCAGCGGCTGAACATGATGCGTCGCGGCCCGACGCAGACCAGAGCCACCAGTACCGCGAACACCCAGAGCGCGAGCGTCATCTTGTTCAGCAGGCCGACGCCGAGGACCGGACCGACGACCAGCCACAGCCGGGTGTCACCGGTACGGATCAGCCGGCACAGCAGCCAGCTCAGCGCGGCGACGAAAGCGAGGTCCGTAGTACTCGTGCCCAGCACATGCCCGGTGATCAGCACCATCGTCGAGCACGAGAACGCCCCCGCCGCGATCAGCTCGGCCCGTCGCGAGCCACCGAGCTCCCGCACCATCAGCGCCACGAACAGCACCGTCAGCACGGTGCAGATCGTGGCCGGGATCCGCACCGCCCAGACTTCGCCCGGCGCCACCGCGTCGCCGAGCCGGGCCAGCAGCGGAGTCAGCGGCGGCTGGTCGGGATAGCCCCAGGCGGGGTGCTGCCCGGAAACCAGGAAGTACATCTCGTCGTGGTAGTAGCCGTACCGATTGCTGAGCAGGGTCAGCACGGCAGCCACCGCACCGAGCAGGAGCAGCAACGGCCGGTTGCGATCGGTCCTGCGCGCGGGCGCGGCCGGTGCGGCCTCTTCCGACGCGGTCACCAGAGAGCTCATGCCCCGACGGTCGCGCATCGCTCTATATGCGCGGCATGAAGACCGCCGGGCGACCGCGTCAGGGTGCTGCCGCTGCAACTTCAGGCCAGGTCGAAATGGTTGGCACGGGGGCGGCGGCAGGAGAAGGTCTTGGTACCGCGGAAACAAAGTACCCAACCAAAAGTTGTCAAGGGGAGAAACTTATGAAGTCTGTCGTCCGTACCGCCGTCGTCGCCGTCGCAGCTCTGCTGACAGTGACCGGTATGACGACCGTCACCTCGCCCGCCGACGATGCAGTGTCCACGGTGATCGTCGAGCTGACCGACGACTGCGTCGTCTGCTGGGACTGAGCGGCATGACGGAGATCCGGCCATGATCAGGTTCCAGTTGCTCGGCCCGATCGAGGTGACCCGCAACGGTCAGCGGCTCGCCCTCGGCGGGTCCAAGATCCAGACCGTGCTGGCGACGCTGCTGCTGTCGCGGAACCGGGTCGTGTCGGACTCGACCGTCTCGGAGATGCTCTGGCGGGGAGAGCTGCCGAGCACCTCCAACGCGCAGATCCAGACCTACGTCTCGCGGCTGCGCAGCCAGCTCGGCCCACAGGTCGAGCTGGTCCGCCAGCGCGGCGGCTACCTGCTGCGGGCGCCGGAGGCGTGGGTGGACCTGGACGAGTTCCAGGCCCACTCCGCCACCGGGCACGCGGCGCTCGAAGCCGACCGGTACGCCGACGCGGTGACCTCGCTGCGGGCCGCGCAGGCCCTGTGGCGTGGCCACGCGCTGGTCGGCGCGACGGAGTACCTGACCGAGGTGGAGCAGCCGCGCCTGGAAGAGGCGCGGCTGGCCGCGGGTGAGGCACTGATGACCGCAGAACTTGCCTGCGGCAACCATTATCGGGTGGTGTCGGAGCTGACCGCGATGGTCAGCCGGCACCCCCTGCGGGAGAACGTGCGCGGGCTCTCGATGCTCGCGTTGTACCGCTGCGGCCGGCAGGCCGAAGCGCTGGCGACGTACGACGCCTGCCGCCGGCACCTGGCCGAGGAACTGGGCATCGATCCACGCGACGAGCTCAAGGCCCTGCGTCAGGCGATCCTGGAGCAGGACCCGGCGCTGACGGCACCTGAACCGGTCGAGGTGACCAGCCGTCCGTCCGGCGAGCCGCCGGCGCAGCTGCCGTCCGCGCCGTCCGACTTCACCGGCCGGGCCAAGGAGGTGCCACAGCTCGACGCCGTACTGCGTCCCGGCGGCGCCACGACGGCCGTGGTCGGGTTGGCCGGGACCGGCAAGACCGCACTGGCGTTGCAGATCGCTCATGCGGTCCGTGACAAGTTCCCGGACGGTCAGCTGTATCTCGACCTCGCCGGAAGCACCGCCGATCCGGTGCTCCCGGCAACGGCCTTCGCGACGCTCCTGCGTTCACTCGGGGTCCCCGAAGGCGAGCTGCCGACCGACTTGGCCGGGCGGGGCCGGTTGTTCCGTCAGCTCGCGGCGGAGCGCCGCCTGCTGATCGTCCTGGACGACGTGGCGGACGAGTCCCAGGTTCGTCCGCTGCTGCCCGGTGGTCGCAGGACCAGTGTCCTGATGACGTCGCGGCGCCGGCTGGCCGCGTTGGAGGGAACCACCCGGACCGTACTGCGAGGCTTCACCGCGACCGAGGCGGAGTCGTTGCTGCTGGCACTTTCCGGCCGGGCCGACCCGGTCGCGACCAGGAAGTTGCTCGCCGCAACGGGACGGCTGCCGCTGGCCGTCCGGGTGCTCGGTGCCCGGCTCGCCGCCAACCCCGACCTCACCGTCCCGCAGGTCGCCGCCCGGCTCTCCGACGAGCCCTTCGGTCAACTGCGGCTCGGCGATCTCGATGTCGGCGCCCGGATCGAGACGAGCTACGCCCAGCTCTCGCCGGTACGCCGCCGCGCGCTGCGGCTGCTGTCGCTCGGGCTGACCGGCACCTTCTCGATCTGGCAGGCCGCCGTACTGCTCAACGACTCGCTGGTGACCGCGCACGAACTGCTCAACGAACTGGCGGACCAGCATCTCGCCGAGGTGACCGGTGACCGGCTCGACCTGTACTCGATCCACCCGCTGGTGCGGGCCTATGCCCGGGACCGCGCTTTCGCCGAGGACGCGCCGCACGAGCGGAGCGCGGCGCTGGAGCGGATCCATCAGGGTTCCCGGCTCTGGAGCCCCGCCGCCTGACGACCGACCGAACGGACCCTTCATGACCAGCTGGCTGCACCGCTTCAGCACGCCCACTTCCCCCGGGAATCCGGCCGGACCGCGAGTGGCGGTGAAGGACGCGATCGACGTCGCCGGTGTTCCCACCACTGCCGGCTGTCCCGCGGTCGGTGACCATGCCGAACCCGCGGCCACCGACGCGCCGGTGGTCGCGCGGGTCCGGGCGGGTGGCGGCACGATCGTCGGCAAGACCAACCTGACCGAGCTCTGCCGGCCACCGGACGGCGTGAATCCCTGGACCGGTACGGCGCGCAACCCACTGGATCGCAAGCTGGTCCCCGGTGGGTCGTCCAGCGGTTCGGGTGTCGTGGTGGCGGCAGGTGAAGCCGACCTGGCGATCGCCACCGACACAGGTGGATCGAGCCGGATTCCGGCCGCCTGCTGTGGTGTCGCCGGCCTCAAGACGACGGCCGGCCGGCTCCCGCTCGACGGAGTCTTCCCGTATGCGCCGTCGCTCGACGTGGTCGGTGTGCTCGCCCGCGAAGTGGAAGGGCTGACCCAGGCGATGGGCATGCTCGAGCCGGGCTTCGTCGCGACGCCGTACGAGGGACGCATCGGCCGGTTGAGGCTGCCGGAGATCACGACCGATCCGGTGGTCGACCAAGCAGTGGACGACGCGCTCGCCAGGTCCGGGTACGAGGTGGTCGACGTGCCGCTCACCGGCTGGCTGCGAGCCGGGGTGGCCGCCGGGCTGGTCATCACCGCCGAAGGGCACGCCGCGCACCGCCACTTGCTGGACGGCGGCCGGATGAGTGACCGGGTCCGCGAGTGGATCGAGCGGGGCAAGTACCTCGACGATGAACTCATCGCCGACTCCCGTCAACTGGGCCGGGAGTTTCGCGCGCTGCTCGACACCAAGCTGGCGAAGTACGGGATGCTTGCTCTGCCAACGCTGGTGTCGCTGCCACCTCGACTCGGTGAGGAGAGCCGGTTCGAGTTCCCGGCCCTTACCGCGCCGCTCAACCTGACCGGCCACCCTGCAGTCGCGGTACCGGTGCCGTTGGCCTCTTCGCCGGTTCCTGCCTCCGTGCAGCTGATCGGTCCGCACAACGCCGAGGGCCGGCTGCTTTCGGCGGCTTCGGCGCTTCCGGGCTTGTAGGACACGGGCGGCCTCGCTGCTACGAGGCCGCCCGTGCCGGCTGGGTTACCGCACCAGTACGTGCGCGTCCTGGGGACGGAGGTCCCGGGAGGCACGCAGGTCGCGGAGTGAGAAGGTGCGCTGCAGCCACCGGTCCAGCCCGTCGTACCGCGGGGTGAAGCTGGTCCGGCCGTGCACGGCGACCCGGTTGTCCACGATTGCCAGGTCGCCCGGCTCCAGGTAGACCGTGGCAGCTGTTGCCGCCAGCACCGTCTGCAGTTCGAGCATCGCCGCTTCCGCCTCCGCGCCCAGTGGTTTGGTGGCAGCGAAGTCGACCAGCAGGTCCGGGTCGTCGGGAGCACCGGTGAGGATGCCGTGCGGTTTGGTCAAGTCTCCGCCTTCACCGAACGACGGCGGCGGCGCGGTGATGTAGTCCGGGCGGAACAACGCCTCCACGCACTCCTTGCTGAGCTTGCTCAACGCAGTACGGATGCAGGCGACCCGCAGGCCGGCCACCTTCTCGTGGTCGGCGCGCAGACAGAGCAGCAAGACGTAGTCGGGCCTGTGCGGATGGAAGGCGTTCTCGTTGTGGAACGACAGCAGTACCGAGCCCTCATTGCCCTGGAACCGCTCACTTCCCGGCACCGGTACGACGTCGTGCACCAGCGCGCCCGACTTCTCGGCCAGGTAGGCCGCCGGGTCGCCGAGCCCGCTCGCCACCAGGGTCAGCAGCGCGGCAGGCACTGTCCCTTCCTTCTGTACCGATCCGCTGACCGCCGGGGTGTCCGGCACCGCCCGCTCGTCCACGGGCAGACCGCGGACGAGCAGCGCGCCGGTCTCGCCGGAGAAGCGGCGGAACCGGGCCAGCGTCTTGCGCAGGGAGGCCGGCAGGTCGTGGTACCCGGCGGCAGCGGCCTCCACCCAGGACAGGGAGTTGACCCAGCCGTCGCCGGCCGAGACGACACCCCGGGCGACCAGTTCGGCCAGCTCGCGTTCGTCAGGGGCCAGCTCGAGCGTCATTGAGTTCATCTTCGTGCTCCTTCGGATGTCAGCTGTTCTGCAGCTGGTGCGTTCGAGTCAGTCGGCGTAGCCGCCGAAGTCGAGCAGCAGACGGTCCTGCTCGGCCTGGCTGAGTTGGCCCAGGACGGCGACGGCGGCGTCCAAGTCGGTGGTCAGCTGGTCCAGCAGCTCGACGTACCGGCGCAGGTGCTCCTCGGTCTCGGAGCGGCCGAAGGCGTCCGGCCGGGTGTCGAGGTTGAGCTGGATCCGCTCCGGGCCCGGGAAGACGCTGAGCCGTAGAGCGAAGTGGGTGTCGTCGCGGGCGTCGATGTGGACCAGCCGGACGCCGTTCACCGACAGGTTCAGCAGGCCCGCGTCGAGCGGGTAGTTGAAGATCGAGATGGTGCTGTCGTAGAGCGGGCCGATCCCCTGCCCGGCCTGGATCTCACTGGCACCCAGCTGGTGGTGCTCCGACAGCGCGGACATTTCCTCCTGGATCCGGCCCAGCAGTTCGGCGACGGTGTCCCCGGCCGCGGGACGGACCCGGATCGGGATCGTGTTCACGAACAGCCCGACCATCGTCTCCACCCCGCCGACCTCGGGCGGCCGGCCGGACACGGTCGTTCCGAAGACCACGTCCTGCTTGCCGGTCAGCCTGGCCAGGAAGAGTCCCCACGCCGTCTGCAGCACTGTTCCGACAGTCACCCCGGTACGCCGGGCCAACGCCGCGAGGGCCTCCCCCAGCTCGGGGGTCAGCAGTTCGATCACCCGCTCGGGCGGCACCGCGTTCCCGTCGGTCACCTCCGGCGCGACCAGGGTCGGCTCGGTCAGCCCCGCCAGTGCGTTCTTCCAGGCCAGGCGATCGGCCTCCAGTTCGTACCGGTCGAGCCACTCGAGGTAGGACGTGTACGGCGCCACGGCAGGCAGCTCGGAGCCGCCGTACGCGGCGAACAGTTCACTGAGCAGCACCGGGACGGACCAGCCGTCCAGCACCAGGTGGTGGTTCGTCACCACCAGCCGGTGGAGTCCGGGTCCGAGCTTGATCACGGTGAACCGGACCAGTGGCGGCCGGGCCGGATCGAACTTCGCCAGCTGCTCGTTCTCCAGCAGGCGCAGCAGTTCCGCCTCCTGGGTCAGCGCGTCCAGCGAGCTCAGGTCGACCTCCGTCCAGGGCATCTCCAGCCGCTCGTGCACCACCTGGTACGGCGTACCGGACGAGTCGTGCACGAAGCCGGCACGAAGCGTCGAGTGCCGGACCAGCAGGTTGTCCGCGGCCCGGTGCAGGGCCGGTACGTCGAGCGGTCCTTCGAGGTCCAGCCAGATCCGCCCGGTGTAGAGGTCGATGCCTTCCTCCGCCAGCAGCGCGTAGTACAGGAAGCTGTCCTGCAGCGTCGTGACGGGAAGGATGTCCGCCAAGTCCGGGTACGCCGCCTCCAGTTGCTCGATCGCCGGCTGCTCGATCCGCGCGAGCGGGAAGTCGGACGGTGTGCGTCCGGACACCTCACTGCGCACCAAAGCGTCGAGCGCTTCCCACCACAGCTCCCCGAGCTGACGGACGTCGTCGGCCGTCAGGACACCCGGCGCATAGAGCCACTCGGCGTGCAAGG
The DNA here is from genome assembly GCF_027627575.1 of Kribbella sp. CA-293567. Taxonomy (NCBI): domain Bacteria; kingdom Bacillati; phylum Actinomycetota; class Actinomycetes; order Propionibacteriales; family Kribbellaceae; genus Kribbella; species Kribbella sp. CA-293567. The sequence continues at coordinate 3,449,196 of NZ_CP114065.1, read as the reverse complement.
TGGGCCCGTCCGGGCCGTCGAGCACCATCGCGTTCAGCTCGACCGGATGCCCCAGCGGCATCCGCGGATCGGCGCCGGGGACCAGGTCGGTCCGCAGCAGCGACCAGTCGCCCCCGGCGGAGCCACCCGCGATCCGGCCGAGATAGTTCAGCTGGAGCTGCGCCCGGCCGGCGGCCGGCGTCCGGACCTGCTCCTTGACGGCCTTCAGGGTCGCACCAGGATCGTTGCCCGTAGCACCCAACCGGACCGGTCGCACCTCGGTGAACCAGCCGACGGTCCGCGACACGTCCACGTCCGGTACGACGTCGCGCCCGTGTCCTTCGAGGTCGACCAGCACGGAGTCGTTGCCCCGCCACTGCTTCACCGCGAGGGCAAGCCCGGCCAGCAGGACGTCGTCGATCCCTCCGTGCACGGCCTGACCGACTCGGGACAGCAGCGGTGCGGTCGTCGCGGCAGGAAGGACCAGCGAGATCCGCTCGGCGGAACCGGCCGTGTCGATCTCCGGATCCAGCGGGCGACTTCCCAGCAGCGGCTCGTCGAGCACCTCTTCGCTCCCGCTCGCCGCCGTCGCTGGCACCTGCGCGCTCCAGCCGGCGAACGACGTACCGACCGGGTCGAGCTGTCGTCCCTGCCAAGCCGCCAGCAGATCGGGCAGCAGAATCCGCCACGACACTCCATCGACGGCCAAGTGGTGGATCATCAGCAGCAGCTGTCCGGAAACCGACGGCCCGGCGTCGAACCAGACGGCCTGCAGCATGACTCCGTCGTACGGCGCGAGTCGCGTGCGGGCCGCTTCAGCCTCCGCGACCTGCCTGGCCTCGATCGCCTCGGCGTCCAGGGAACTGAGGTCGACGCGCGTCACCCACGAGGAGATGTCTGTCCCCGAGGGGCGCTGCTCCACCGTCCACGGTTGGCCCCGGCGTACCTGGAAGCGCAGCGCGTCGTGATGATCCACGACCTTCTGCAGGGTCGAGGTCAGCCGCTCGAGCCCGAGTGTCGCGGGCACCTGCAGCAGAACGGATTGATGGAATCCCGGCCAGACGTCACCGGCCGCTGCGAGCGCCTGCTGCAGCGGGGTGAGGACCACCGGCCCTTCGACCGGCGCCACGGCGACGGGCTGCGACTCGTCCAGCTTGCAGACCTCCGCGAGCCGGGCCACGGTCTGGTGCCGGAACACATCGCGTGGGGTGAAGACCAGCCCCGCCTTGCGAGCGCGGCTGACCAGCTGGATCGACATGATGCTGTCGCCGCCCAGATCGAAGAACCCGTCGTCGGGTCCTACCTGGGTCACGCCGAGGACCTCGGCGAACAGCTCCGCGAGTGCTTGAGCGGTCGAGCCGCTGACCGGCGCGGCAGCCACCGGCGCCGCGACCGGCGCCGGCAGCGCTGCCCGGTCCAGCTTGCCGTTGGGCGTCAAAGGCAACGAGTCCAGCCGGACGATCGCGCTCGGCACCATGAACTCGGGCAACGCCTCTGCCAGCGACGACCGCAGATCCTCGTCGCCGCTCGACACCACGTAGCCGACCAGACGCTGGTCGCGGACTACCACCACCGCGTGCCGGACCGACGGGTGCGCCGACAGCGCGGCCTGAATCTCGCCGAGCTCGACGCGAGCGCCGTTCAGCTTCACCTGGTCATCGACCCGGCCGAGGATCTCCAGCCTGCCATCGGCCGTCCATCGCACCTGATCACCGGTGCGGTACAGCCGGCCCTCACCGAACGGGTTCGGCACGAACCGGGAGGCGGTCAGCGACGGACGCCGCAGGTAGCCGCGCGCGACCCCGGCGCCACCGATGAACAGTTCCCCGCGCGACCCGACCGGTACGACCTCGAAGTTCTCGTCCAGGACGTACAGCGTGACGTTGTCGTGCAGCCCCACCTGGCCGTCCACCGCGGCGATCGGAATCCGGTGCAGCCCGGCCACCGAGGTCACCCGGTAGGCGGTCGAGTCGATCGCGGTCTCGGTCGGTCCGTACTGGTTGTAGAACTCCACCCACGGCAGCCGGTCGAGCACCTGCTGCGCCAGCGCGACAGGCAGCTCCTCGCCACCGGACAGCAGAACTCGCAACGACCGGCACTCCTCCAGCCCGCCGTCGGCGAGCATCACCGCCAGCATCGACGGCACGAAGTACACGTGGGTGATCTCCTGCTGCTGGATCGTCTCGCGCAGGTACTGCGTGTCCAGGTGGCCGCCGGGTCGCGCCAGCACCAGCCGGGCGCCCTCACTCAGCGGGCCGAAGATCTCGCCCACCGACACGTCGAAGCCGGTCGGGATCTTCACCAGCACGGAGTCGTCCCGGGTGTACCGCAGGTACGCCCGTTGCGTCCACAGGAACCGGTTGACGGCACCCCGATGGGTGGCCAGGACGCCCTTCGGCTGCCCGGTCGAGCCGGAGGTGTAGATCAGGTAGGCGACGTCGTCGGGCCCGGTCAGCGGCTCCAGTTCGTCGTCGGAACGCTGCCGCCACTCGGCGGAGTCGACCAGCACGACACCGGCGTCGGACTTGGGCAGCGCGGCGACGAGGTCACTTCGGCTGATCACCAGCGCGGCGTCGGCGTCCTCGACCAGGTACGCGAGCCGGGCCGGCGGGTAGTCCGGGTCCAGTGGCAGGTAGACACCTCCCGCCTTCAGTACCGCGAGGGCTGCGATCACGAGGGAGGACGAGCGGTCGAGATGGACGCCGACCACCGAGTCCGGGCCGACACCCAGCCCCCGCAGATGCCAGGCCAGCCGGTTCGCGGCGGAGTTCAGTTCGGCGTACGTGAGGGTCTCGCCGTGGTCGAAGACGGCGACCGACGAAGGCGTCCGGGCGACCTGCTGCTCGACCAGACCGTGGATGGTGATCCAGTCCAGCTCGCGGGCGGTCTCGTTGCGCTCGGCAACCAGCAGCGCGCGCTCGGCGTCGTCGACGATGTCCAGCGAGCCGATCCGCCTGGCTGGTTCCGCCGCGACCTGGGCCAGCACCCGGCAGTACCGCTGCACCAGTCGTTCGGCGGTGCTGTGGTCGAACAGGTCAAGTGCGTACTCCAGGTGGCCGGACAGTTCGTCACCGTCGCGCAGTGAGAGCTGTAGATCGAACTGCGCGATGCCCGAGTCCACCGGTGCCTGCGTCACGGTCAGCCCCGGCAGCTCGACGGCCGCGGGCGGCCCGCTCTGGAACGGCATCATGACCTGGAACAGCGGGTGCCGCGCCGACGAGCGAACCGGGTTGACCAGCTCGACCAGCCGGTCGAACGGCAGATCCTGGTGCGCGTACGCCGACAGGTCCGTCTCCCGCACCCGGGCCAGCAGCTCCTCGAAGGTGGGATCGCCCGACGTGTCGGTCCGCAGGACGAGCGGGTTGACGAACATGCCGACCAGCTCGTCCAGAGCCTCGTCGGTCCGCCCGGCGTTCGGCGTACCGATGGGGATGTCGGTGCCCGCGCCCAGCCGGGTGAGCAGGGCTGCGAAGGCGGCCTGCAGCAGCATGAACAGACTGACCTGGTTCTCCTGGGCCACGCTCGTCAGCGCACTGTGCAGGTCGGACGGCACGGCCACCGGTACGACGTCGCCCCGGTTGCCCGCCACGGCCGGCCGCGGCCGATCCGTGGGCAACTCCAGCTGGTCGGGCAGACCGGCCAACTGCTGAGTCCAGTACTCGACCTGTCGCCGAGCGCGGCTGTCCGGGTCGCTCTCGTCCCCCAGGAGATCCCGCTGCCACTGGGCGTAGTCGGCGTACTGGACAGGCAGCGGAGTCCACTCCGGAGGAGCACCCGCTGCTCGGGCGGCGTAGGCAGTGGCGACATCCCGAGCCATCGGTGTCGTGGACCAGCCGTCACAGGCGATGTGGTGCACGGTCACCAGCAACACGTGGTTGTCCTCGGCAACTTCGAAGAGGACGGTCCGCAGCGGCGGCTCGACACTCAAGTCGAACTCGTACGCCGCTCCCCGCACCAGTTGGGCGTCAAGGTCGCCGTCGGCCGGCACCACGTCGAGTGCCACCGAGGGCGGCAGCACCACTTGGTGCGGAGTTCCGTCCTCGTCGGCGAAGACCGTGCGCAGCGTCTCGTGCCGCTCGACCACATCGGTGAGGGCGACCCGCAGTGCCTCGACGTCGAGCTCGCCTGCCAGGGTCACGGCGAACGCGTTGTTGTAGGTCGCCGACGGCCCCTCGAAGCGGTTCATGAACCACAGCCGCCGCTGGGCGAAGGACAACGGCACCCTTTCGGTCCGCTCGTACGGCGTCAGCGCCGGGCGCTCGGGCTCCGACCCGGTCAGCTGCGCGGACAGGCCGGCCACCGTCGGGTGCTCGAACACGGCACGGACCCCGAGGTCGGCACCCAGTGCGGCCCGGATCCGGCTGGTCAGCCGGGTCGCGGTCAGCGAGTTGCCGCCGAGCGCGAAGAAGCTGTCGTCGATGCCGACCCGGTCGAGGTCCAGCAGTTCGGCGTACAGGCCGCAGAGGATCTCCTGCTCCGGCGTGCGGGGTCCGCGCGAGGTGACCAGCGCACCGAAGTCCGGCTCCGGCAGCGCCTTGCGGTCCAGCTTGCCGTTCGGAGTCACCGGTAGGTCATCGAGCTGCATCACCAGGCTCGGCACCATGTACTCCGGCAGCCGGGCCGCGACCGCGGTCCGGACCTCGGCGCCGTCCAGCTCGATGCCGTCAGCAACGACATAGGCAACGATCCGCTGGTCGCCGCCCGAGCTTCGGTGCACCACCGCCGCGGCCTGGCCGATCCCTGGCCGGCGGAGCAGGGCCGCCTCGATCTCGCCGAGCTCGATCCGGAAGCCGCGGATCTTCACCTGGTCGTCGGTGCGGCCGAGGTACTCCAGCACGCCGTCCGCGTTCCAGCGGACCACGTCGCCGGTGCGGTACATCCGGCTGCCGGGCGCGCCGTACGGGTTCGCCACGAAACGCTCGGCGGTCAGGTCCGGGCGGTTCAGGTAGCCGCGGGCCAGCTGCACGCCGGCCAGATAGAGCTCTCCCGCGAACTCCGGCGGGACCGGCGCAAGGTTGTCGTCCAGCACGTAAACCTGGGTGTTCCAGACCGGACGGCCGATCGGGACCGAGCCGGCCGGGGTCTCCTCCCCTGGCCGCAACCGGTACTCGACACTGCCGACGGTCGCCTCGGTGGGGCCGTACTCGTTCACCACGGTCACGTCCGGGTGCGCTGCACGCCAGGCGGTGAGGGCACCACCGGTCAGGTTCTCGCCACCGACCAGCAACTCACCGGCGCCGAACCGGTCGCCGGGCCACTCCTCCAGCATCGGCAGATGCGTCGGGGTCGCCTTCAGGAACGTGACCGCGTCCGAATCGGCGTCCACCGCGCCCACCTGTACGCAACCACCACTCACCAAGGCACCGAACATCGTGGTGACCGTCAGGTCGAAGGTCACCGGCGAGTGCAGCAGCGTCTGCCCGCTGAGGCCCGGATAGGCCTGGCCGACCCAGCGCAGGTACTGGCCGAGAGCACGATGCTCGACCACAACACCCTTCGGCCGGCCGGTGGAGCCGGACGTGTAGAGCAAGTACGCCGGGCTGCCGGCCGCCACCGCCACCTCGGGCTTGAGCCCGGTGACCGGTAGGTCCTGCAACAGCTTCAGCGTCTCGGCCGAATCCAGCAGGATCGTCGTTCCCTCGAAGCCGGCCGGCGTGGAACCCGCCGCGACCAGTACTGCGGGTCGCGCGTCTTCCAGGACCTGTCGGGTCCGCTCGACCGGGTGGTCCAGACCCAACGGCAGGTACGCGGCCCCCGACTTGACCACTGCAAGCAACGCGATCAGCAACTCCGCGGAGCTCGGCAGCGCGACAGCGACGTACTGCTCGGGTCCGGCGCCGTGCGCCAGTAGCAATCGGGCGAGGCGGTTCGTCTCGGCGTCCAGCTCGGCGTAGGTCAACCGGCGCTCACCGTCGAGGACCGCCAGGGCATCCGGCATCCGCGCGACCTGCTCGGCGAACATCTGCGGCAGGGTGCTGGCCGTCTGACTCGCGTGCTGCCAGTAGGAGACGTCGATGGAGGCTTCGGTCGGCCCGTACAGGTTGTGCAGCGGTACGTCGGGCAGCCGGTGCCTGAACTCCTCGGCCAGCTCGGTCGGCAGCGTCTCGCCGGAACAGAACACCCGGCGCAGACCGGTGCAGTCACCGGCAGCGGGCTCGGCCAGGAACCCGGCCAGCATCGACGGCACGAAGTGCACCGTCGTGACACCTTCGTCCTGGATCAGCCGCGCCAGGTACGCCGGATCGCGGTGCCCGTCCGGCTTCGCGATCACCAGGCCGGCCCCGACCTGGAGTCCCCAGAAGAACTCCCAGACCGACACGTCGAAGCTCATCGGTGTCTTCTGCAGCAGCCGGTCGCTCGGGTCGAGCCGGTACTCCGACTGCATCCACAGCAGCCGGTTGACCACTCCGGCGTGCGGGACGAGCACGCCCTTCGGCCGCCCGGTCGAGCCGGAGGTGTACATCAGGTAGGCCGGGTGCTCGGGCGTCAGGACCGCGGTCCGCTCGGCGTCGGTCGGATCGGTGTCCGGTTGCGCCCGGACCAGTTCGTCCAGCTCGTCGCCGGTCAGCAGGACCCGGACACCTTCGGGTGCCACGCCGCGGTCGGTGATCAGCAGCGCGGGAGCCGCGTCGTCGAGGATGAAGGCGATCCGCTCGCCGGGATAGCCCAGATCGATCGGCAGGTACGCCGCGCCCGTCTTGACGACGGCGTACATCGCGACCAGCAGTTCGATCGATCGCGGCAGCGCCAGGCCGACCACCTGCTCGGGTCCGACCCCCTCGGCGATCAGGTGGTGCGCGAACTGGTTGGCCCGCCGGTTCAGCTCGGCGTAGGTCAGCTCGGTCTCTTCGTACCGCAGCGCCACCGCCTGCGGGGTCCGCCGTACCTGAGCCTCGAAGAGGTCCGCCAGGGAGCGGGTGTCGATCGGCGTCGAGGTCTGGTTCCAGTCGACCAGCACCTTGCGGCGCTCCTCCGCCGAGATCAGCTCCACATCGCCGACAGCGCGGTCCGGCGAAGCGACGACCTGCTCGAGGAACCGCAGGAACCGCGTGCGGTGGTTGTCGAGTTCGTCTGCGGTGTAGCGGTCCGTGCTGCCGTCGAGATCGACCCGCAGCCCGTCGCCGCCGTCGTACACGGCGATGGCGAGGTCGTCGACCGCGCCGTGCGACAGGTTGTGCAGGGTGGTGCCGTGGCCGCCGAACCGGAGGTCCTGGTTGAAGGCCATCACGTTGAGCATCGGGCCCTGCAGACCAGTGCCGTCCGCGGGGATTCCCAGGTCCTGCCGGATGTCTTCCAGGCGGTACCGCTGGTGCTTGAGCGCACCGCGCAGCGCCTCGGTGACCACCGGGACCAGCTCGGCCAGACTCTGCCGCGGCCGCACGGTGACCCGCAGCGGGACATGGTTCGACAACATGCCGGGGGTGGCGAGTGCCAGCCGGGTGGTTCGCGCCGTCACCGGGAGGGTCAGGATCAGGTCGGTCTGGCCGGTCACGCGGTGCAGATAGGCGGCGGTGACCGCGATGGACCACACCGACCAGTGCGTACCGGCCGACCTGGCCGCCTTGCGCAGCGCGTCGGTGCCCGCGGCATCCAGTCGGCCGGAGCTGCGGTGCGGTACGTCGTTCGAGCGGTCCGGTCCCGCCGGACGGCGGCTGAGCCGGATCGGGTCGGGCAGGCCGTCCAGCTGCCCGAGCCAGTAGTTGCGATCGGCAACGAATGCCTCGGAGTCGCGGTACTCACGCTCTTCCGCGATCAGCTCGGCCAGCGTTCCGAACGGGGAGTCGCCGAACGGGCGGCCGTGCAGCAGGTCGGCGTACAGGTCGGCGAGGCGCTTGGCCATCAGTCCGCCCGAGTAGCCGTCGAAGGCGACGTGGTGGCCGCGCTGGTACCAGATCGACAGTTCGCCGGAGACCGTGAACAGCACGGTTCCGGTGAGTCCGCCGGCGGTCAGGTCCACCGGACGGGCCAGGTCGGTCCGCATCCAGGCGAAGGCGGCGGCCCGCGGGTCGGCCTCCGTGCTGACGTCGACGTGCCGGACCACCGGCTCGGCCGGCTCGGCGCGCAGGTCCTGCCACAGGCCACCGGCCGAATCGTTGCTGACAGCATCGATCCGGCCGGCCTCGGCCTCGGTGGCGAGCCGGCGCCAGGCCTGCTCGAAGAGCCCGGGGTCGACGGGCCCGTCGATCTCCACGCACTCGCCGATGGTGTAGCGGTGCCCGGACTGGTCGAGCTGGTGGGCGTACCAGACGCTGGTCTGGGCGACCGACAGCGGCAGACGGACGATCGAATTCTCAGCCATGGTCCTCATCGCACGATCGGGTGTCGCACCTTCGGCGGAAGGGCGGGAGACGGATGGGCTACTGCGGGAGTGCGAGGCGCGGCGGAGGTCAGCCGCGGACGCTCGCCGGCCGCAGGTCGGTCCAGGTGCGGTTGATGTACTCCAGGCACTCGGCGCGGCCGCTCCGCTCGAGTGCGACCTGCCAGCCGGCCGGTACCGCGGCGAACTCGGGCCACAGCGAGTACTGGTCCTCTTCGTTGCGCAGGACCAGGTAGCCGGCGGTGTCGTCCTCGAACGGGTTGGTGCTCACGGGTGTACTCCCTCGGAGATGACGGTTCGGGTGATCAGCTCGGTGACCTGTCCGGGCACCTGCTCGGTGTAGAAGTGGCCGCCGGGCAGTTCCTCGACCGTGAGGCCGGCGGTGGTGTGCCGGCCCCACTCGGCCGCGTCGCCGACACCGAAGGTGTGGTCCTCCGACCCGGCCAGCACGGTGATCGGGCAGTCCAGCCGGACGCCCGGGTGGTACACGTAGGACTCCATCAGCTGGAAGTCCGCGCGCAGCATCGGCAGCGCCAGCTGGCGCAGCTCGGGGATCTCCAGCAGCTGACCACCGGCTCCGCCGAGGTCGCGGATGTAGGTCATCACCTCGTCCTCGTCGTCGAAGCTCAGCCCGGTCCTGGTGGCCACGGCCGGCGCGATCCGGGCGGAGGCGAACAACCGCTCCGGGCCACGGCCGACGACGGAGAGCCGGCGCGCGGCCTCGAACGCGACCGTCGCGCCCATGCTGTGGCCGAAGTACGCGGTCGGGCCCTCGAGTTGCGGCAGCTCCGCCGCGACGCCCTCGACCAGGTCGGCGAAGTCCGTCAGCGGCTCCTCGTGGTACCGGTCCTGGCGGCCGGGGTACTGCACCGCGACCAGTTCGATCTGTTCGGGCAGTAGCGCGGCCCACTCGCGGTACGCGCTGGCGGCTCCGCCGGCATGCGGGAAACACACCAGCCGGAGTTCCGCGGCGGGGCGGGAAAGGTAGGTACGGAACCAGCTCACCGGTCAGACTCCGGCGGGGACCGGGCGGTAGGCCTCGGCCATCGCGACGGCGATCTTGCGGGCGCCGGTGAACGGCTCCCGGGCGTGCGCGGCCAGCATGTTGTCCACCAGCAGCAGGTCGTCCTGCTGCCAGTCGAACCGGGTCCACTCCTTGCGGTACACCGACCGCAGGTGGTCCATCACGTCGTCGGGGATCCGGCCGCCGTCGCCGTAGTAGGTGTTGGTCGGCAGTTCGTCCTCACCGAGGAAGGCCAGCAGGCCTTCGCGGATCGAGGCCGGCAGGGTGGTGTGGTGGAAGAAGGTGATGTGGTTGAACCAGACCGTCTCGCCGGTGCCGGGGTGGACGTGGATCGGCTCCCGGACCGCCCTGGTGCGCAGCCCGCCGTCGCCGATCCACTCGAACTCGAGGTCGTTCTGCGCGCAGTACGCCTCGACCTCGGCCCGGTTCTCGGTGCTGAAGACGTGCTGCCAGGCGACCCCGAAGTCCTCGTGGAAGTTCCGCTCCACCATCCACTTGCGCTGGGCGAACTCCTCCCGGACGCCCCTGTCGATCGCGTCGTACACCCGCCGGATGTCGGCCAGCGGCGTCGCGCCCTGGGTCTCCGGTGCCTGGTCGCAGTAGAAGAAGAGCAACTGCGGCCAGGCGGCCTGGTAGGAGTTCTCGTTGTGCAGGAAGATCTCCTCGGTCTGCGGGTAGTCGGTCGAGGTGTAGACGTTGCCCTTGATCGAGCGGCGCGGCGACGAGCGCTCGGCGTACTTCAGCGGCTCGCCGGACAGGGCCCGGACGGCGGCCTCCATCCCCTCGACGCCGCCGACGCGGCAGTTGCGCAGCAGTACCGCGCCGTGCTGGGCCAGCAGGGTGCGGACCTGGGGCCCGTCGGCGGTCAGCCGCTCGACGATGTCCGGTCCCGCGGAGCCGCCGTCGATCACGAACGGCAGGGTGCGATCAGTGCTCATGGGTTGTGTCTCCTCGTCGTGGTTCGGGATCAGGCGGACATCGCGACCAGGACGCGCCGCTGCCCCGTGAACGGCCGGCGGCCGTGGCCGACCAGCAGGTTGTCGATCAGCAGCACGTCACCGGTGACCCAGTCGACGTCGACCGCGGACGCCAGCCCGCGGTCGCGGATCTGGACGGCCCACTCGTCCGGGATCGGCGTACCGTCGGCCAGGGTGACCGCCTGCGGCAGTTCCTCGGCCGGCATGATCTGGGCCAGCGCCTGGGCGGTCTCGTCGCCGAGGCCGGCCGGGTGCCACTGATCGGCCTGGTTGAACCAGACCTCGGTGTTGGTGCGCGGATGCTTGATGGTTGCCGGACGCAACTGAACGATCCGCAGCCCACCGTCCTTGCGCCACTCCACGCTCGCCTCGGAGGCGGCCAGGAACCGCTCCACCTCGGCGCGGTCGGAGGTCTCGAAGGTGTCCTGCCAGCTCTTGCCCAGGCCCATCCCGCCGTGCAGGTTCTGCAGGTAGCGGACGCCACCGGAGAAGGCGGCGGTCAGGTCGTCGTCGAGCGCCTCCAGCCAGCGGGTGCCGTCCACCAGTGGCGTCGCGCCACCGGTCTCGGCGGCCAGCTGGCAGGAGAACATCAGTCGCGACGGGTAGGCGTGCGCGTAGGACAGCTCGTTGTGCATCGAGATGGTGTACTCGGGCGGGTACTCGGTCGAGGTGTAGAGGTTGTCGCCGACCTTGGTCCGCGGCGAGTTGCCGTGCAGGTAGGCCAGCCGCCCGGGCAGCAGCAGGTCCATCACCGGCTCGAGGTGTGCCTCGTCGACGCCGAAGCCGCGGAACACCAGCGCCTTCTCGTCGACCAGCAGCTGGTCCAGATCGGCTCCGTCCCGCAGGTAGCGGATCAGGCCGGCGGCGGTGGCTTCGGCCCCCGCTTCGGTGGGCGTGACCACCCGCGGCCGCCACTCCTGTACTGCGTTCATCGCCGTTCCTCCCTGGCTCAGCTGCTTCGTCACCTGCCGACCACTCTCACGGCCCCGCCCATACTTTTTCCTTACTCCGCCTGCCACTCCCGCCCCTGCGCCGGTACGCCGAACCGGCGCGCGGCGACGGCGGCCAGCACCGCCAGGGCCGCCATCGTCACGGCCGCGCCGAGCACGGTCACGCTGGTCCCCCAGGCGCCCAGCAACAGGCCTCCGGTCAGCGGGCCGAGCGAGTTCGCGCCCGACGTGATCAGCGAACCGACACTGGCCGCCCGCCCCTGCATCTCCTCGGGCGTGATCCGGACCTGGTAGACGCCGCCGACCACGTTCATCAGCCCGCCGGCCCAGCTCATCGCGGCGAACACCGCCGCCAGCACCCACGGCTCGGAGAAGAACGCGATCGAGGGGATCAGCAGCATCCGCAGGACGAGGGTGCCGACGAACAGCGTGCTCAGCCCGAACCGAGCCATGAACCAGGATCCGCACAGCGCGCCGAGCAGCCCGCCGACGCCGGTGGCGACGCCGATCAGGCCGATCGTGGTGACCGCTCCCCCGCTCTCCTTGATGATCAGGATCATCGCGAGCGCCAGCACCTGGCTGATGATGTTCGTGCAGGAGATCAGCACCAGCGCGCTGCGGAGCAGTTTCTGGTCGCGCATCCAGCGCAGTCCCGCGGCCAGTTCGCTGCCGAGGCTCGCGCGCCGGCGGCGGCGCACCTGCTGGAAGGGGGTCCGGATCGCCAGCAGGGTGGCGATCGAGAGGGCGTGGCCGATCACGGTGACGCCGAACGGCATCCAGGACGCGAACGACAGCAGCACGGTCGAGATCGGCTGGCCCAGCAGTCCGGCGCCCTTGCTGCGGGCTTCGTTCTGCGACAGCGCGGCGGACAGATGCGACGGGTCGACGACGGCACGGACCGCGGCCCGCTCGCTGAGCTGGTAGCAGACCGATGCGCTGCCGGCGAGGAACGCGGCGATCAGGAGGTGCGGCAGGGTCAGCTGCCAGATCAGCAACGCGGCCAGGACGCTGGCGATCGCGGTCAGGCCGGTCAGGTCCGAGCAGATCATCACCTTCTTGCGGTCCCAGCGGTCGACCAGGACGCCGGCCGGCAGCTGGACCAGCAGTTGGGGCAGGAGCGCGGCGAAGCCGACCAGTCCGGCCCGCTCCGCCGAGCCGCCGTCGAAGATCACCAGCAGCGGCCAGGCGATCGAGGTGACCCGCATCCCGAGGATCGAGAACGCCGCACCGGACCAGAGCAGCGCGAAGTCGCGGTTCCGCCACAGCGGCCGCGGCGCGGTGGCGGAGGCGGAGTCGGGCGTGGCGGTCACGGCGGGGCGGCCGGTCCGGTCGGGATCGTCAACTCGTGATCCCACGACGGCACCAGTCCAGTACGGCCATCGCGCCGTGCAGTTTGTTCTCCGCCTGGTCGAAGGCGATGCTGGCCGGGCCGTCCAGTACCTCGCCGGTGACCTCTTCGCCGCGGTGCGCCGGCAGGTCGTGCAGGAAGACGGCCCGCGGGTGGTCCTGCCACAACGCCGCCGTCACCTGGAACGGCGCGAAGACGTCGCGCCAGTTCGGGTCCGGCTTGGCGGTTCCGGTGGTCTGCCAGCGGGTGGTGTAGATCGCGTCGAGGTTCGGCGGCAGGTCGGCCATGTCGTGCCGCTCGACCAGCGTCGAACCGCAGCGTTCCGCATGCGCCGCCGCCCGCGCGGCAACGTCGGGGTCGAGCCCGTACCCGGCCGGGGTGCGCAGCTCCAGGTGCACCCCCGGGTAGCGGGTGATGGCCAGTGCGATCGACGCGGCCGAGTTGTTGCCCTCCCCGACGTACAGCACCCGGAGTTGTTCGATCTTGCCGAACCGGCGTTGCAGCGTGACCAGGTCGGTGACCGCCTGGGTCGGATGCTCCAGCGCGCTCATCGCGTTGACCACCGACATCCGGTCCTGCGCGGCCCAGCCGCGCAGCTCGGCCGGGTCGCCGGAGGTCCGGGCGACCAGGACGTCGAGCATCCGGGAGAACACCCGGCCGGTGTCCTCGGTGGTCTCGCCGGTGTTCAGCTGCAGGTCGTCGGGCCCGTAGGCGATGATCTGGGCGCCGAGCTTCAGCGCGCCCGCCGAGAACGCGGTCCGGGTCCGGGTCGAGGTCTTGCGGAAGTAGATGCCGGCGAGCTGGCCGGCCAGCGGCCGGTCGAGCACCGCCCGGCCGGACGAGAACTCGTCGCCGCGGTCGACGACGTAGCGCAGTTCCTCGTCGGTCAGGTCGTCGGTCGAGATCAGGTGTCGAGCGGTCATCGGGGTCTCCTACCTAAGCGGAAGCCAGGCGGCCGGCCAGCCCCTGGGCGAGGTTCTTGCCTGCGGTGGCGTTCGCCAGCAGGACGAAGCCGTGGCCGGAGGTGACCCGGCAGATGGTTCCGGCGTAGTACCCGCGGGGTTCGCCCCCATGGCCGAACTGGACGTCGTCGCCGTTCTGTTCGGCGGTCGCGCCGAGACCGAACGAGCCGTCGCCGGAGGGCGTCAGCATCTGCCGCGCGACCGGCTGGGACAGCAGCGCCCGCGGCCGGCCCAGGTACGAGCGGCGGATCTCGAGAGTGAGCGTGGCGAGATCTCCTGCCGTGGTCCACAGCCCGCCCGACGCCGCGTCGGCCCGGATCCGCCAGCCTCCTTCGAGCGGCCCGTCGGCGAGGTGGCCGAGGGCAACGGGTTTGCCCGCGGTGATCGGGAAGGCGGGGTCGTAGCTGGAGGCGGTCATGCCCAGCGGGTCGAGCACCAGCCGCCGGGCAGCGGTGGCGAACGGCCTGCCGGTGACGTCCTCGATCAGCTGCTGCAGGACGACGAAGTTCGCTCCGGCCTTCACGAACGCCTCACCCGGTGGGCGATCGCAACGGATCGGTTCGTTCGTGGCGGCTCCCCGCCCGTGCAGCAGATCGAGGAGCGTGGGCACCTGCTGTCCAGGCGCGACACCGCCGCCGGGTGAGACCGTGAAGCCGGATCGATGGCCCAGCAGTTGCCGCAGCGTGACCCGCGGCCGGCCGGGAACCTCCCAGCTGGTCAGGTACCGGTGGATGTCCTCGTCCAGATCGAGCTGTCCGTCGTCGACCAGCTTCAGCGCGCCGACCGCGGTGACCAGCTTGCTCACCGAGGCAACCGTGAAGAGCGTGTCGGCCGTCACCGGCTCGGCGGTGTCCGCGGAAACCCTGCCGAGGGCCCGGATCTCGGTCAGCTCGCCGTGCTCCAGCAGTGCCACGACGGCTCCTGGCACTGCCAGCTCATCCATTGCCTCTGGCAACAGATCGGCGCCTGGACCGTACCAGGCGGCCGGTCCGTCGCCACGCTCGGCGGCGAGGGCGGCGTCCACCGCAAGGGCGAGGTGGTCGAGGCGGTCGCTGTCGTAGTACATGAACAGCGACAGCGGCAGGCCCTTCGCCTTCGCCTTCGAGACCGTCTTCACCAGCAGCATGGAGTAGCCGCCGAGCTCGAAGAACCGGTCGTGGCGGCCGACCCGCGGCAGGTCGAGCAGCTTCGCCCAGATCTTGGCCAGGATCCGCTCGGTCTCGGTCCGCGGCGGTTCGAACGTGCGCTCGGCCGGCTCGGCCGGTGCCTGGCTCAGGCCGGGGCGTTCGTCGGCAGGCAGCAGTTCGCAGGTGTCCCACCGGGACTCCGGGTTTGCCACGATCGCCTCGAGCGCCGTGCGGTACATCGACGCCAGCCGGTCGGCCGCCGTCCGGTCGAGTGCCCGGGTGTTGGAGCGCACGACCAGGTAGCCAGGGCCGGTCGCCACCGACAGCGGGAACTCCGTGGTTCCGCTGGCGACACTGTCGTCCAGGCCTTCGACTCCGAACCCGTCGCCGCGGGCAGTCAGTGAGCTGTAGTCCTGGAAGCTGAAGAAGACGTCGAGCAGACGCCGTTCCTGACTCAGCTCCCGCTGGATCACCGGCATCGGGAAGAACCGGTGCGGCCAGAGGTCTCCCTCGGCGGCGAAGGTTTGCGTGACCAGTTCACGCCAGCTGCCCGGCGTACGCCGCATCGGCACCGGCAGCATGTTCAGGTGCATGCCGTAGACGCGCTCCGCGCCCTCGACGGCCGGGCGGATGTGACTGGTCAGCCCGCTGTGGAATTCTTGATGGTCGGTCAGCGAACTGAGGACCGCCAGATGCGCGGCGAAGAGGACGCTCTTCAGCGAGGCCTGCGACTCCGTGGCAACTACCCGCAGCCTCGGCTCCAGGTCGGCGTACGGCACCTCCACCCGGTACGCCGTCCGCTCGCCCGCGGCGTCACCATTCCAGCCGGCCGGGATGGTGAACTTCGGCAGAGCGGCGACCTCCGCCCAGTACGCGCGGTCCTCCGCGGACTGCAGCGCCGCCAGTTCACCGGCGATGGCGTCGGCGAAGCGGACCGGCGGCTGCTCCCACGGCTCTTGTGGCAAGCCGTCACGGAACCGGCCGTAGTAGTCGAGCAGTTCCATCACCAGGGCGTGGTGGCTCCAGCCTTCCAGGATCACGTGGTTCTGGGTCACCGTGGCCTGCCAGCTGTGCTCGTCGAGCTGGTGTACGGCGAAGCGCAGCAGCGGCGGCGTACGGTGATCGAAGTGGGTCGCCTGCTCCTCGGTCTGGAAGCCGGCCAGCGCCTGCCGCTGGATCGCCGGCGGCAGCCCGGTCAGGTCGACCACCGTCAGCGGCACCTCCGCGGCGGCGTGCACCAGCTGCATCGGGACCGAGTAGGTTTCCAGGTCGACCCCGGTCCGCAGTACTTCGTGACGCTCGATCAGCAGCGCGAGCGCCTGCCGCAGAGCCTCGACGGACAAGGGCTTCTCGTCGGTCAGGCGGGTCGAGACGACGTTGTGGTAACTCCGCGGGACCTCCGTCGAGAGCAACTCGACCATCATCCCGGTCTGTGCCTCGGACAGCGGGTACGCGTCGGCTACGCCGGCCGGCAGCAACGCCCGGTCCCCGGAGCTGATCAGGGCGAACGGCTGCACCGAGGTCTCCGCAGCGGCGACCGGACGGCCGGTCAGCCGCTCCGCCAGCGCGGCCACCGTGCGCAGTTCGAAGACGTCCTTCACGCCCGCGTCGAGACCGGCCCGGCGCAGTCCACCGACCACGGAGACGGCGCTGATCGAGTCACCACCGAGGTCGAAGAAGCTGTCGAAGGCACCGACCCGGTCGACCGCCAGCGCCTTGCGCCAGACCGCGGCGATCTGCTGCTCCACAGCGGTCCGCGGTACGACGTACTCGGTTTCGACGGCTGTGTAGTCCGGGGCCGGCAGTGCCGCGCGATCGAGCTTGCCACTGGCTGTCAACGGCAGGGCAGTCAGCTCGACGAAGGCCGAGGGAACCATGTACTCCGGCAGCCATCCGGCCACCGCGTCGCGGAGCTCGTCCAGGTCGAGCGGGGCGGAGGGGACGACGTACGCGACCAGTTTGCGGTCGCCGGGGCGGTCCTCCCTGGCGATCACGGTCGCGTGCCCGACGGCGTGGTACCGCAGGATGGTGGTCTCCACCTCGCCGAGCTCGATCCGGTAGCCGTGGATCTTGACCTGGTCGTCGGCCCGGCCGGGGCAGGTGAGGGTGCCGTCCGGGTTCCACGCGGCCAGATCTCCGGTGCGGTACATCCGCTCGCCGGGCGGCCCCCACGGGCAGGCGACGAAGGACGACGCCGACAGGTCCGGCCGGCTGTGGTAGCCGCGGGCAACCTGTGGTCCGGCGACGTACAGCTCACCGACGACGCCGATCGGCGCCGGCTGCAGGTTGCCGTCCAGCACGTAGATCCGCAGGTTCGTCATCGGCCGGCCGATCGTGACCGGTCCGTCCGGCAACGGGTCGCCGGGCCGGTAGGTGAGCGCGGTGACCGCGACGGTGGTCTCGGTCGGGCCGTACTCGTTGATGAGGGCAACCTCAGGGTGGGCGGACCGCCAAGCCTGAGCGACCTCGCCCAGCAGGGGCTCTCCCCCGGTCATCAGCTGCAGTGACGGCGACCAGTCCGGTGACAGTTCGGTCAGCATCGTGAGGTGGCTCGGCGTGACCTTGACGAAGCCGGGCTTGGTCAACGGCTGCTCCTCGGTCCCGTCCAGCGCGCCCAGGATCACCGTGCCACCCAGCGTCAGCGGGCCCCAGAGAGCGTTCACGGTCAGGTCGAAGGACGCCGACGAGTGCAGCAACGAGGACGTCGCCAGCCCCTCACAGTGGTCGGCGCACCAGGCCAGATAGTTGGCCACCTGACGGTGCTCCAGTACCGCGCCCTTCGGCCGGCCGGTCGAGCCCGAGGTGTAGATGGTGTAGATCGCGTTCTCCCGGCGCAGCGGCGCCGAGCGGTCCGCGTCGGTCACCGGCTCGCCCGCCTGATCGGCCGCCGTCTCGGCGTTCAGGACCAGCAGGGGCACCTCCCCCACCGGCAACCGGTCCAGCAGGTCGGCGGTGGTCAGCAACAGCACCGGATCCGAGTCGGTGAGCACGAAGCCGACGCGATCGACCGGGTTCTCGGGGTCGATCGGTACGTACGCACCGCCCGCCTTCACCACCGCGAGCAGCGCGACGATCAGCTCGACCGAGCGTGGCAGCGCGACGGCGACCCGCGACTCGGGGCCGACCCCCTTGGCGATCAGCAGCCTGGCCAGGCGGTTCGCCCGCTGGTCCAGTCCGGCGTACGTCAGCTCGATGCCTTCGGCAAGTACTGCGGTCCTGTCCGGCGCCCTGACCACCGACTCGGCGATCAGGTCCGGCAGCAGCGCCGGCGATCCGGCCCGTACCGGTCCCTCGGCGAACTGCCGCAGCACCAGGTCCAGCTCGCCGGCCGGCAGGTGCGACAGCTGGGCATCGCCGTCGGGGTCGGCCGCCATCGCCTCCAGCACCGAACGGTAGATTCCGGCCAGCCGCTCGGCGTTGTCCTTGCTGATCACCCGGGAGTCGGCCGTCAGGATCACGTAGCCACCGCGGGACGACACCGTCAGCGGTACTTCGGTGATGCTCTCGTTCTGCAGGCTGGTACGCCGGGACGCCACCACCGGCAGGTCGTCGAGCGACTCGTAGGTCTCCCCGGCGTACGGGTCGATCAGGTCGTCGTCGAGCTGCCGGAAGTCCTGGTAGTTGAAGAAGATGTTGATCAGCCGGCGGCCCGCGTCCCGCTGGATCTGCGGCATCGGGTAGCGCCGGTGCGGCCACAGCTCCAGCTCGCGGGCGAAGGTCTGCTCGACCAGTTCGCGCCAGGTTCGCGCGCCCCGCTCGACCGCGAACGGCAGCGTGTTGAGGTACATGCCGTGCACCTTGTCGGCGCCGGCCGCCTCCGGCCGGGCGTCGCAGACCAGGCCGGTGGTGAAGGCCGTCTCCGCGCTCAGCAGGCTCATCACCTTGACGTGGGCCGCCAGCATCACGGACTTGAGCGAGGCGTCGGCCGCGGCAGCGAGGGCCCGCAGCCCGTCCTCGAGGTCGATCGCCCGCGCACCGGCGTACAGCGCGTGGGGTTCGCCGTCCTCGCCCCAGCCGGCCGGCAGTTCACCGGCGGGATACCCGGTGGCGATGTCCAGCCAGTAGGCCTTGTCCTCAGCCGAGGCCAGCGATTCGAGCTCGCCGGCGATGAAGTCGGCGTACCGGACCTTCGGAGCCTCGTGGCCCGCCGGCCGCTGACCGGCCCGGATCGCGCGGTAGGTGGTCACCAGTTCCATCAGCAACGAGTGATAGCTCCAGCCCTCCGACACGGCATGGCATTCGGTGCTGGTGAGCCACCAGGAGTCGGTCTGATTCGTCGTGTGCACGTGGAAACGCAGCAGCGCGGGTGACGACAGGTCGAACGGCCGCGACCGCTCGGCCGCGCGGTAGGCGCGCAGTGCCTGGTCGAGATCGGCGTCACCGAGCGCGGTGACGCCGACCGGCAGCACGGCGGACGAGTGCACCAGTTGGAGCGGGCGTGAGTAGGTGCCCAGGTCGATCGAGGTGCGCAGGTTCTGGTGCCGTTCGACCAGTAGCGCGGCGGCGGCCTGCATGGCTGTCAGGTCGAACGGCTGATCGTCGAGGATCCGGTGCGAGGTCGTGTTGTGGTAGTGCGCCTCGTCCGCGCCGGCCAGCATCTCTGCCACCATGCCGGTCTGCGCCTGCGACAACGGATAGGCGTCGGTGACACCGGCCGGCAGTGCGTCGCGGTCGTCGGCGGAGATCAGCCCGAAAGGCGCGACGAACGTCTCTTCCCGCACCTCGCGGCCGGTCAGCTTCTCCGCCAGCGCGGCCACCGTGCGGTACTCGAAGACGTCCCACACCGCCACGTCCACGCCGGTTTCGCGCAGCGCGCCGACCACGGCCACCGCGCTCAGCGAGTCGCCGCCGAGCTCGAAGAAGCTTGTGTGGACGTCGATCTCGGTCCGCCCGAGCACCTTCGCCCAGACCTCGGCCAGCTGCTCCTCGGTGGTGGTGCGTGCCGTCACGGTGTGGTCGGCGTCCACCGGCGCGATCCCTGGTTCGGGCAGTGCCCGCAGGTCGGTCTTGCCGTTGTCGGTCAGCGGAATCGCGTCCAGGCCGACGATCGCCGACGGCACCATGTACTCCGGCAGCCACTCCTGCAGCTGGGCGCGCAGTGCGGCCTGGTCGAGTTCGCCGGCCGTGACGACGTACGCGACCAGCCGCTTGTCGCCGTGGGCGGTGTCGCGCGCGACGACGATCGCCTGACCGACCGCGGGGTGGCGCAGCAGCGTGCTCTCGATCTCGCCGAGCTCGATCCGGTACCCGTGGATCTTCACCTGGTTGTCTACCCGGCTCGGGCAGGTCAGCGTGCCGTCCACGTCCCAGGCGGCGAGGTCGCCGGTCCGGTACATCCGCTCCCCCGGCAGCCACGGACAGGCGACGTACTTCGCCGCGGTCAGGTCCGGCCGGTTCAGGTAACCCCGGGTGACGCAGTCGCCGGCGACGTAGAGCTCGCCGACCACACCGACGGGCGTGGGACGCAGGAACGCGTCCAGTACGAAGATGCTGGAGTTCGGCATCGGCTTGCCGATCGGCAGACCGCCCGAAGGCAGCGCGTCGTCCGGCTCGATCCGCAGCGCCGTACAGCCGACCGTGGTCTCCGTCGGGCCGTACTCGTT
Source organism: Kribbella sp. CA-293567 (assembly GCF_027627575.1). Lineage (NCBI taxonomy): Bacteria > Bacillati > Actinomycetota > Actinomycetes > Propionibacteriales > Kribbellaceae > Kribbella > Kribbella sp. CA-293567. The sequence continues at coordinate 3,428,909 of NZ_CP114065.1, read as the reverse complement.
GATCACCGTGACGCCCGGGTGCTTGGCCCGCCACGCATCGACCGAGTCACCGGTCAGTGCCTCGCCACCGGTCATCAGTACGCCGGTCGGCGAGAACTCGTCCGGCAGCTCGACCAGGAAGGGCAGATGGCTCGGGGTCACCTTGACGAACGTCGGCGCCACCTCCGGCGCTGGCTGGCTGCCGTCGAGCGCGCCGATCACCACGTGACCGCCGAGGACCAGTGGACCCCACAGCGCGTTGACCGTCAGGTCGAACGACACGGAGGAGTGCAGCAGCGACGAGCCGGCCAGTCCGTCGTACTCAGCGGCGCACCAGGCCAGGTATCCGGACAGCTGCCGGTGCTCGACCACGACGCCCTTCGGCCGGCCCGTCGACCCCGAGGTGTAGATCAGGTACGCCGGATTGCCGGGTTCGGCCGTGATCCCCGGTTCGGTGTCCGGGTAGCTCGCGAACCTGGCCGGGTAGTCGACCGCCACGGCCGGCGCACTCGTTGCCGGCAGCCCCTGGGTCGCCGAACCGGAGACCAGGATCAGCTCCGGGTCGGAGTCCTCGAGAATGTAGGCGTTCCGCTCCGCCGGGTACTCCGGATCGACCGGCACGTACGCCGCACCGGCCTTCAGCACCGCCAGCACGGCGACCACCAGGTCGGCCGAACGGGGAATCGCGACGGCCACCCGCGACTCCGGCCCGACACCCTCGTCCACGAGGAACCTGGCCAGCCGGTTGGCCCGCGCGTTCAGCTCGCCGTAGGTCAGCCGGTTCGCACCGTCCACGATCGCGAGCGCGTTCGGGGTCCGGCGAGCGACCTGCTCGTGCACCGGCGCGGTGACCTCCAGTTCCTCACCGGTGGCGAAGACGTCGGTGAGTTCGGCCAGCTCGGCCGGGCCGAACATCTCCAGGGCCGACTGTGGCCGATCGGGCTCGGCGACGCCTTCGGCCAGCAGCCGGACGAAGTGCGCCGACAGCCGGCGCGCGGTGGACTCGTCGAAGAGCGCCGTCGCGTAGGTCAGGACGCCGTCCAGAGCACCGTCCGGCGTCTCGGTCAGCTTCAGGTTCAGGTCGAACTTGGCCACGGTGAAGCCGGTCGGTACCGGCTCGGCGACCAGCTCGCCCAACGCGAACGCGTCCGGCTGGGCCTGCCGCACGACGAAGGCCACCTGGAACAGCGGCGAGCGCGACATGTCCCGCTCCGGCTGCAGTTCGTCGACCAGCTTGGCGAACGGCACCGTCTGGTGGTCGTGCGCGTCCAGTACCCGGGCATGGGTCTGCCGCACGAGGTCGGCGAAAGTGGGGTCACCGGTCCAGCGGGTCCGGATCACCAGGCTGTTGATGCCGTAGCCGATCAACCGCTGCAGCTCCGGCCGGGTCCGGCCGGACACAACGGTGCCGACGGCAACGTCCTGCTCACCCGTGTACCTCGTCAGCATCAGCTGGTACGCCGTCAGCATCACCACGAACGGCGTCGTACCGAACTTGCCGGCCAGGATGCGGACCTGGTCGGCGAGACCGTCCGGCAGGACGAAGGGCAGATCCGCGCCGGCGTTGCTCCGGACGGCGGACCGGGGCCGATCGGCCGGCAGTTCGACCGGACGGATTCCGGCCAGCTGCTCGCGCCACCACTCCAGCTCCGCCGCCAGGTCCTGATCGCGCTGCCAGGCGGCGAAGTCGGCGTACTGCAGGGGGAGCTCTTCCAGCGACGGGGTGACCCCGGCCGAGTGCGCGCCGTACAGCTCACTCAGCTCGGCGGACAGCAACTCGGTCGACCACGCGTCACCGGCGATGTGATGCAGTACGACGATCAGCAGGTGATCGTCGGCCGCCACGCGCACCAGCGTCGCCCGGGCAGGCCACTGCGTCTCCAGGTCGAAGCCGGTGCTGGTCTGCTCCCGCAGTACCTCGCCGAGCGCCGCCTCGCGTGACGGTCCGTCGCCGAGCTCGACCACCCGCAGTTCGTTGCCCCGGCCCTGATCGCTCGCGGAGTCGACCAGCTGGACCGGCTCACCGGCACGGAGTTCGTACCGGGTGCGGAGGATCTCGTGCCGGGCCAGCAGTTCACCCCACGACCGGCGGAGCGCGTCGAGATCGAGCGGACCGCGCATCCGCAGCGCGGCAGGCAGCAGGTACTCCGGGCTGCCGGTGTCCAGCCGGTTCAGGAACCACATCTGTTGCTGGCCGAACGACAGCGGCAGCGGCTTGCTCCGGTCCGCCGGGGCGATCGTCGATCGGCGGCCTCCCAGTGCCCCCGCCAGCCGGCGGCGCAGCAGTTCTTCCCGGGCGTCAGTGGTGGACACTAGTTCTCCTCAGCGGTGGCGGCGAGGATCTCGCCGTCGGACAGCGCGTCGATCTCCGCGCGGATGTGCGCCTCGACGGCGGCCGCCAGCCCGGCGACCGTCGGGGCCTCGAAGACGGCCCGGACCGGCAGGTCGATCTCGAAGGCGTTTTGCAGCTTGGCGATCAGCCGGATCGCGAGGATCGAGTTGCCCCCGCTGCGGAAGAAGTTCGCCTCGGTGCCGACGTCATGGCCCAGCAGTTCGGTCCAGATCCCGGCGATCCGCTCCTCGACCACGGTGGCCGGCGCGACCGGCGCCGCCGTACCGGAGCCTTCCGGTGCCGGCAGCGCGGCCCGGTCGAGCTTGCCGTTGGAGTTCAGCGGAAGCCGATCCAGCGGGACGAAGGCTGAGGGCACCAGGTAGCCAGGAAGCTGACGCGTCGCGTGCCCGGTGAGGTCGGACTCGGTCGCCGTGCCCACGTAGTACGCCACCAGCCGCAGGTCACCCGGCCGGTCCTCGCGAGCGATCACCACGACGTCGGTGACACCTGAGTGACCGGCCAGCACAAGCTGGATCTCCTCCGGTTCGATCCGGTAGCCGTGGATCTTCACCTGGTGGTCGATCCGGCCGACGAACTCCACGACCCCGTCGGCACGGCGCCGGACGAGGTCACCGGTCCGGTACAGCCGACCGGTGCCGAAGGGGTTCGGGACGAACCGCTCGGCGGTCAGCTCCGGCTGGTTGACGTAGCCGCGAGCCACACCGGTGCCGCCGACGTACAGCTCGCCGACGACGCCGACCGGGACCAGCTCACGCTGGGGATCGAGCACATACATGGTCAGGTTCGGCAATGGCAGACCGATCGGCAGCACGTCGGACCGCTCGTCGGCGGGCACCGGGTAGATCGACGTACCGACGGAGGCCTCGGTCGGCCCGTACTCGTTGATGATCCGGCTGTCCGGCGCGAGCGCACGCCAGGCTTCCAGAACCCGGCGGGTGAACGGCTCACCCGCGACGACGAGCACGGCGGCCAGCCCGCGCGCCTGGTCGGCGGTCAGCTGGGTGGTGAGGATCTCCAGGTGCGAGGGCGTCAGCTTCACGAAGCTGTACGGCGCCCGGGCCGCCAGCGCCTTGCCCAGGTCGGCAAGGTCCAGGTCGGCGGGCATCAGGTGCACGGTCTGGCCGGTCAGCAGCGGCGCCCACAAGTTCGGCACGCCGAGGTCGAACGCGACCGAGGAGAACACGGGCGCTCCCCCGGTCCCTGCTCCGGCCAGCTCGCGGGCCGCCCAGTCCAGGTGGTTCACCAGACCGCGGTGCGGCACGGCGACTCCCTTCGGCTGTCCCGTGCTGCCCGAGGTGTAGATGACGTAGGCGAGCTCGTCGAGGTCGGCCACCAGCTCGGGCGATTCGGCCGGCTGCGCTGCGATCAGTTCGGCGTGGTCATCGACCAGTACCGCGTTCGGAACCGAGGTCAGGTCCGACCGGCTGACGACCGCCTTCGCGCTCGAGTCCTTGTGCAGCAGGGCGATCCGCTCGGCCGGCGTGTCCGGATCGACCGGCAGATAGGCGGCGCCGGCCTTCCACGCCGCCAGCATCGCCGCCGGCAGCCACGGACCCCGATCGAGCAGGACGACGACCACATCGCCCTTCACCACGTCGTTGGCGCGCAGGTGGTTGGCCAGCCTGTTCGCGTTGGTGTCCAGCTCGCGGTAGGTCAGCGTCCCGCCCGCGGAGCTGACCGCGACGGCGTCCGGGGTCAGCTTCACCTGCTCCTCGAACCGCTCGAGAACTGTCTTGGCGGGTACTTCGGCCGCTGTCCGGTTCCAGCCTTCGATCAGCTGCTGCCGGTCCTCCGCGCCGAGCAGTTCGGCGGCGCCGAGTGTCGTCGCCGGCTCCGTCGCCAGCGTGCCGAGCAGCCGGACGAACGCGCCGGTGAGACGTTCGGCGGTGGCCGGCTCGAACAGCGTGGTCGCGTATTCCATTGCCCCCAGCAACGAACCGTCGGCCAGCCGGCGCAGGTTGAGGGTCAGGTCGGTCTTGGCGACCTGGAGCGCGGCCTGGACGGCCGCCAGGTCCTGCTGGGTGCCTTCCGACCCGGAGAAACCCTCGCCGTGGAAGTCGAAGGCCGCCTGGTAGAGCGGGGTGCGGGACAGGTCGCGGTCCGGCGCCAGCTCGTCGACCAGCCGGTCGAACGGCAGCCCGGCGTGCGCGAACGCGTCCTCGCAGACCGACCGGGTCAGCTTGAGCGCGTCGTCGAAGGTCAGGTCCTGGTCCAGCCGGCAGCGCAGGACGACGGTGTTGAGGAAGAAGCCGACCAGGTTCTCCAGCTGGCCGAGGTCGCGGCCGGCCACCGGGGCGCCGATCGCGACGTCCCAGGTGCCGGTGAACCGGGCAAGCACGGTGGCATACGCGGCCAGCAACGTGCTGAACGGAGTACAGCCGTGACGGCGGCCAAGCTGGTCCAGCTTGGCCGTCAGGTCGGCGGGCACGGTGAAGGTCACCATCGCGCCGTGCGGGTCGCGGATCGGCGGCCGCGGCTTGTCCGTCGGCAGTTCGAGCGGCACGATCCCGTCCAGCGTGGCGCGCCAGTGATCGAGCTCCTGACGGACGACCTCTTCGGTCAGGGTCCGCTGCTGCCAGCCGGCGTAGTCGGCGTACTGGATGTCCAGTGGTGCCAACGTTTCACCGGCCAGCAGTTGCGCGAAGTCCTTGGCGATCACAGCGGCGGACCAGCCGTCGGTGGCGATGTGGTGGATGGCCAGCGTCAGCACCTGTTCGGTGCTGGTCCGGGTCAGCAGTGCCCGGAGTACCGGGCCGTGCTGCAGGTCGAAGCCGTCCCCGAGGTGCTCGGTCAGGACTGCAGCCAGCTGGTCGTCCTCGATGTCCGCCACCTGGATCTTGACCGCCGCCGGCGGGTCGATCAGCTGGACCGGCTCGCCGTCGATGACCTGGTACCGCGTCCGGAGCGTCTCGTGCCGGGTTACCAGTGCGTCGAGCGCGCCTTGGATCGCACTCAACTCAGTTGCCAAGGGCAACCGCAGGAAGGTCGGCGCGACCCACTCGCTGCTGTTCTTGTCGAGCTGCTCCATCACCCAGAGCCGTCGTTGCCCGGCCGACAGCGGCAGCTTTCCACCTCGGTCGACCGGCTTCAGCTCGGTGCCCTCGTCGAGGACGCCGGCGATCAGTTCGGCCTGCGCCTCGACCGTCGTGGCCCGGAGCAAGCCGCGCAGCTGGATCTCCTTGCCCGCGGTGGCCCGGAGCTGGTTCGCCAGCCGGGTCAGGGTCAGTGAGGTTCCGCCGAGCTCGAAGAAGCTGTCGTGGACGCCGACCTGCTCGACTCCGAGCAACTGCCGCCAGATGTCGGCGACCAACTGCTCCGTGGTGCTGCGTGGTGCGACATACTCCTTGCCGATCAGGCTGGAGGGGTCGGGCAGTGCCTGCCGGTCCACCTTGCCGTGCGAGGTGAGCGGGAACTCGTCGACCGTGACGAAGACCGTGGGGACATGGGTTTCCGGCAGGCGGTCGAGGAGGTGATCGCGCAGTCCGTCGGTGGCAGTCGCCTGGACGTAGCCGACCAACTGCGTCGTACCGTCCGGGCGGGTCCTGGCCGCGACGACGGCCGCGCGGACGTCGGGATGCGAGATCAGGGCTGCCTCGATCTCCCCGGGCTCCAGCCGTACGCCGTTCACCTTCAGCTGGTCGTCGGCGCGGCCGACGTACTCGAGGTTGCCGTCCTCGCGCCAGCGCACCAGGTCACCCGTGCGGTAGAGCCGCCAGCCGTCCTTGCCGAACGGGTCCGGCACGAACCGCTCGGCGGTCAGGCCGGGGCGGTTCAGATAGCCGCGGGCCACCCCGACGCCGCCGGCGTACAGCTCGCCCGTCGCGCCGATCGGCGCCGGGGAGCCGGTGTTCGGATCGAGGACCAGCACCCGCATGCCCTTGATCGGGCGGCCGATCGGTACCGGGCCGGTCAGCTGCTCGGGGTCGAAGCGGAATGCGGTGACGTCGATCGAGCATTCGGTCGGTCCGTAGGTGTTCCACAGCTCGACATCGGTGCACTTGAGCAGTCGCTGTGCCAGCTCGGCGCGCAGCGGCTCACCGGCGCAGGACACCAGCCGGAGGGAGCCGTTGGCGTCCCAGCCGGGCTCGTCGACCAGCAGGCGCAGTACGGATGGCACCACCTGCAGGACTGTGATGCCGTGCTCGGTGACCGCTGCCAGCAGCGCCTTCGCGTCGCTCTCGCAGTCCTTGGGGGCCAACACCACCGTGCCGCCACTGACCAGCGGGCCGAAGAACTCCCAGACCACGGCGTCGAAGGTGATCCGCGTCTTCTGCAGCACTCGGTCCTGCTCGGTCAGGCGTTGCGCATCCACCGCCCAGCGGACGCGGTTGGTGATTCCCGCATGCGTGACGGCGACGCCCTTCGGCGTACCGGTGCTGCCGGAGGTGTACATCACGTAGGCGAGGGACTCGGGCTGCGGCTCGGTCACCGGCGCGATCGGACGGTCCGCGAGCTCTCCCCGCAACTGCGCCGGTACGACGGCCTTGGCTCCCGCCGACTCGACCAGTTCCGTCAGAGACTGCTCGGCGATCACCACACGTGCACCGGTGTCAGCGATCAGCCACTGGAACCTGGCCGCGGGGTAGGCCGGGTCGAGAGTGACGAAGGCGGCACCGGCTCGCCAGATGGCGAGCAGACTGACCACCAGGTCGACACCGCGGTCCAGGGCGACGCCGATCACCGTCTCCGGCCCCGCGCCTTCCTCCAGCAGCAGGTGGGCCAGGCGGCCGGCGGCGGCGTCCAGTTCGGCGTACGTGAACCGGCGGCCGCCGTCGACGACGGCCAGCGCGTCCGGTGACGTCGCGGCCCGCTCGGCCACGAGGGCAGGGATCAGGGAGTGCTCGGCAGTCATGGCAGTGGTCTCCTGGCGGTTCCGGTTCGTACGGGCGGAGTGGTGGAGCGGAGCGGGTCGGGCTTCGGAACTAGGCGAGGGACCGGCGCAGGCTCAGCGGGCGCAGGTCCGTCCAGACGGCGTCGATGTGCTCCAGGCAGGCCGTCTTGCTGCCCTCGAACCCGGCGGGCTGCCAGCCCTTCGGCAGTGGCTTGCCGACCGCGAGGATCGAGTGCTGTTCTTCGCTGTTGCGGACCACCAGGTAGGCCGGTCCATCGGTTGCTTCAGGCATCTTCTGCTCCAGTTGTCACGGTCAGGACGGCACGAAGCCGTCGAAGGTGGCGCCGAGACCGCGCTGCTCCGCGACGACCCGGACGTGGTCGGCCAGCGCCATGTCCAGCACGCCGAGACCGAACGGCGAGTAGACGACGAGCTCGTCCGGCCGCCGCTGCAGCTTCGCGGTGCCCCGCAGCAGCGCGCCGATCGGCGCGTCGATGAACTCGCGGCCGCCGGTCTGCTGCTCGGCCAGGAACAGCGAGGTGCCTTCCCGGCAGACATGGTCGGCGTCGTCCACGATGTTGCGGGCGGCAACGATCGCTTCCGGGTGGAGGTCTCGTAGCGAGATGTGCAGCACCACGGTGCCCGGCCGGCAGGCCGACAGGTCCGTGTGCGGCTCGATCGCCGTGGTGGCGAAGCTGACCAGCGGCTGGGCCGCCAGCGCCGCGTCGAGCGAGTCGGCCGCCTGTGCCGCGACCTGCTTGATCTCCTGGCACTTCGCGATGAACGACTCGGCCCGCGACCGATCGGTGTCGAAGACCGTCAACCGCTCGATGCTGGGCAGGGCGACGGTGAGGAAGCGGAAGATCTCCAGGTTGATCACCCCGGCCCCGACCAGGGTGACTCCGGCCGGCGGTTCGATGACCAGCTCCTGCGCCGCGACGGCGGCACTGGCGGCGGTCCGCCGGGCAGAGATCTGCGAGCCCTCGATCAGCGCCTCGGGATGACCGGTCTCCAGCGAGTTCAGCAGGATGGCGGCACTCGCCCGCTCCAGTCCGCGCTCGACATTGCCGGGGAACGAGGCGATCCACTTCATCCCCGCGACCGGCCGGTCGCCGCCGGCGAAGGCGGGCAGGCCGATGATGCGGTTGCGGTGGTCGCCGGGGAATCGCAGGAAGACCGAGTGCGGCACGGCCGAGCGGCCCTCGTCGTGCAGCCGGTACGCCGACCGGACCACCTCGAGGGTCTCGGTCTCGGTGCCGGACAGCACCTGCTGGACGTCCTTGTAGCCGAGAACGATCATACCGGGATGCTCATTTCGAAGGGTTCCTTCCACAGATGGGACACATCACCGAACATCCGCCGGACCCAGGCGTCGGAGTACACCGTGTCGACGTAGCGATCCCCGCCGTCGGGGAAGATCAGCACCACGTTCGAGCCGGCCGGGATCCCGGCGGACAGCTTCTCCAGCGCCGCCAGCGTCGCGCCGGACGAACCACCGGCCAGGATCGCCTCGGTCATCAGCAGCCGGCGGCAGGACGCCACCGCCTCCAGGTCCGAGACGTGCACGACCTCGTCCACCAGCGACAGGTCGGCCAGCGCGGGGCGGACCGAGGCGCCGTGCCCGGGCAGCAGCCGCGGCGCGGGCGAGCCGCCGAAGATGACGCTGCCGACGGCATCGACCCCGACCACCCTGGTCGGCATCCCCTGGTCGCGGACGTGGTCCACACAGCCGCGCAGGGTGCCGAACGTGCTCACCGACGCGAACAAGTAGTCGACCCGGCCGTGCAGGGCCTCCTCGATCTCCCGCATCGTCTGGATGTGCGCGCGCGGGTTCATCGGGTTGGCGTACTGGTTCGGCCAGTAGGCGTCGGGGACGGTGGCGGCCAGTTCCCGGACCCGGCGCTGCCGGGCGCCGAGCAGGCCGCCGATCGCGTCGGGTTCGGTCACCACCTCGACCTCGACCTTGAACGCGTCCAGGATGGCCAGGTTCCGGTCGGTCGTGTTCGCGTCCACCACACAGATGAAGCGCAGCCCGAAGTACCGGCAGATCTGGGCCAGCCCGATCGCCAGGTTGCCCGAGCTCGACTCGACCACCACCGACCGGCCGGGCACCAGCTCGCCCGAGGTCAGCGCCGCCCGCACCATGCTGTACGCCGTCCGGTCCTTGATGCTGCCGCTGGGGTTGAACCGTTCCAGCTTCGCGAAGACCCGCGAACCGAAACCGGTGAACACCTTCCCCAGTTCGACCAGAGGAGTGTCACCGATGCTCTCGAGAATGCTCGGGAGCACTTGTCGCGTCATCTCCGCCACCACCCAGCCTTCGTTCGCCGATGAGCCACCCCGACCTTCGCCCGCACCGCCATACCGGCCCTATACAGACCGCTCCGGCCGCCTGCGCCGGACCGGCCGGGGGCGGAGTTATCGGCGGAATATAGGTGGGCTCTGGATCGTGGCCGGTGCCGGTGACCCCCACCGGCAGCTGACCGACAGCCGAGGCGCACCGGTCGCGGTGCGTGGACGAAGGAGCCGTGAAAGAGCATGGACGTGTCACAGGTAGGAGACAGCCCCGCCACCGGCCGGGCGATCACCAGCGCCGAGCTCACCGAGTTCCTCCGCGGCCGGGTGTCCCGGATGATCGGGGTCACGCCGGACGAGGTCGACCCGACCGCCCCGCTCGCCTCGATCGGTGTCGACTCGGTGCACGCGATGGAGTTGGTGGCCGAGCTGGAGGAGTGGCTGGGCACGCACGTGCCGGACCACCTGGCCTGGTCCTACCCGACGATCGCGCTGATCTCCGAGCAGCTCGCGACCGAAACCGCGGCGTGAACGCCGCCGGCCTGCTGACCGGACCGCTCCAGGGGCGGAGCTCGGTCCACGGCACCACCGAGGAGTTCGAGCGCTTCCTGGGTGACCCGCGGCTGCGCGGTTCCCGGATCTCGTTCGCCACCCAGCTGGAGTACGACGAGGCCGAGGAGCTGTCGGCGCCGGCGTTCGAGGCGCTGGCCGAGTGGGGCTATCCGCATCACTACGTCCCGCCTGCCGAGGGTGGCCGGTTCCACGACATGGAGCGGATGTTCGCGCTGATCCGCAGCCTGGCCCGCCGGGACATGACCCCGGCGCTCAGCTCCGGCGCGACCTTTCTCGGCGCGATGCCGGTTTGGGGCTGGGGCAGCGACGAGCAGCGCCGGCGGGTGGCCGAGCTGATCCTGGGCGGCTCGGCCGGAGCGTTCGGACTGTCCGAGGAGGACCACGGCTGCGATGTGGTGGCCGGTGATGTCGCCGCCGGGCAGGACGGTGCGCAGTACCTGCTGAGCGGCAGCAAGTGGCCGATCGGCAACGGCATCCGGAGCGCCTTCGCGACCGTCTTCGCCCGCACCGGCAGCGCTGGGCCGCGGGCCTTCTCCGCCTTTCTGGTGGACAAGGAACGACTCGATCCGTTGCGCTGGGCAACGAGACCGAAGGTGCGGACGCTCGGCCTGCGCGGCGCGGACGTCTCCGGGCTCACCTTCGACGCCTGCCCGCTGCCGGACTCGGCGCTGATCGGCGGCAAGGGGCGTGGGATGGAGGAGGCGATCAAGACCCTCCAGGTCAGCCGCACGCTGGTCACCGCGATGTCCCTCGGCGTCGCCGACACCGGTCTGCGCACCACGCTCGACCACATCCGCAACCGGCACCTGTACGGCCGGACCGTGCACGACATCCCGGTGATCCGCGAGCAGGTGCTGGCGGCGTACGTCGACCTGCTGATCGCTGAGTGCGCCTCGGCCCCGACCGCGCGGGCGATCGCGGTGAAACCGGAACGGCTCAGCCTCTGGTCGTCGGTGACGAAGTACCTGGTCCCCGGCCTGATCGACGAGGTGCTGAACAGTCTCGGCGCGGTGCTGGCCGCGCGCCACTTCCTGCGCGAGGGCGTGAACGACGGGATCTTCCAGAAGGTCCTGCGGGACAACCGGATCGTCAGCATCTTCGAGGGCACCAGCCACGTCCACCAGCACGTGGTGGCGACCCAGCTCCCCTCGCTGCTCGGCGGCAGCCCGTACGACGGGCAACTGCTGGCCGACCTGCACGACCACACCTGGGAGCCACCGGCCTGGGACCTGCGGTTCGACCGGTTCAAGCTCACCAACGGCGGGCTCGACGAGATCACCCAGAGCCTGCCCACCGTCGTCGCCGCCCTGCCGGCCGGAACGCTGCGCAGTACGGCCGAGCAGATCGTCGAAGTCCAGGACAGGCTGCGCGACGGCACCCGGGAACTGATCAAGCAGGGCAACGATCTGAAGTCGAGTTCGCGCGCGTTCACGCTGGCCCGGCAGCACTGCCTGGTCCATGCGGCGGCGACCTGTCTGCACACCTGGAACGCCAACCGGGCCCACGGCGGTTTCGTGGCGCGGCCGGAGTGGGTGGTGCTGGCGTTGCAGCGCATCCTAGCCAGGCTTCGGCCGGACCAGCAGCTCGATGCCGGCAGCCTGGCCGTCGTGGAGGCCGAGATGCTGCGGTGCTGGGAGGAGGAGCGGCTGTTCTCCCTGGTCCCGTTGCAGCTCGGCGGGGACCTCAAGTCCTGAGTCTGCCCAGTACGAAGGAGCTTCACCATGCACACCGACAACCTGTTCCGCGCGGTCCGGGAGCACGCCCAGAGCATCGGCGACCGGACCGCCATCGTGTTCCTGCCGGACGGACCCGGCTCGGCGATCCGGACCGAACTGACCTACGGCGGGCTGGACCTGCAGGCCCGCCGGATCGCCACCTGGCTGCAGGAGCGAAGGACCTCGGGCGACCGGGTGCTGCTCCTCTACCCGCCCGGCACGACCTTCGTGGAGGCGTTCTTCGGTTGTCTCTACGCCGGCATGATCCCCGTCCCCGCTCCCCTGCCGGGCAGTGACGGCAAAGCAGGCCGGCTGCAGGCGATCATGCGGGCGGCCGGCTGTACGGCGCTGCTCACCGACGAGGCGAACCTGGCGGAGATCACCGAGCAACTCGACGAGGTCGCCGGTACGGCGATCGTCGCCACCGACACCGCGGCCCTCGCGGACGTCGACGGCTGGCGCGAGCCGGTGATCACCCCGGACACCCTGGCGCTGCTGCAGTTCACCTCCGGCTCGACCAGCGACCCGCGTGGCGTGATGGTGTCGCACGCGAGCCTGTGGCACAACCTCGGCCTGATCGAGCAGACGTTCGCGCTGACCCGCGGTGCCCGGGTCGCGACCTGGCTGCCGCACTACCACGACATGGGCCTGATCGGCGGGCCGCTGACCTCGCTGTACCTGGGTGGCACGCTGTCGCTGATGTCGCCGATGAGCTTCCTGCGTGAGCCGTTCCGCTGGCTGGATCTGATCGACCAGCACGGCGTCGAGATCAGCCCCGCGCCGAACTTCGCCTACGACCTGTGTGTCCGGCGGGTGAAGCCGGAGCGGGTCGAACAGCTCGACCTGTCCCGCTGGCGGCACGCGCTCAACGGCGCCGAGCCGGTGGACCCGGCGACGCTGCGCCGGTTCGAGCGGCACTTCGCGCCGGCCGGACTGAAGCCGAGCTCGATGCGGCCGTGTTACGGCATGGCCGAGGTGGGACTGCTGGTCACCGGGACCGAGGAGCACCAGCGGCCGCGGCCGGTTCGCGTCGACGCGGCCGGGGTCGAGCGCCGTCAGTTCATCCGGACCGACGCGGAGGAAGGCAGCCGCGACCTGGTCAGCAGCGGCCCGGTCCCGGCCGGTTTCGACCTGCGCATCGTCGATCCCGGCACCCGAAGCGTGCTGGCCGACGGCCGGATCGGCGAGATCTGGCTGCGCGGTCCGAGTGTGGCGCGTGGCTACTGGGGCCGCCCCGACGAGACCGCCGCGGTGTTCGAGGCCTACACCAGCCTTGACGAGGGCCCGTTCCTGCGGACCGGGGACCTGGGCGTCTGCCACGAAGGCGACCTCTACATCACCGGCCGGATCAAGGAACTCATCATCGTCAACGGCCGCAACATCTACCCGCAGGACCTCGAGCGCCGGCTCAGCCTGCTGCACCCGGCTCTGGCCGACGGCGCGTCGGCAGCGTTCGGCGTACCGGGGCAGGGCGCGGAGCGGATCGTCGTCGTCCAGGAGATCCGGACGGCGGGAGCTGCCGCGCCGACGGACCTGCAGGAGCTGGCCGACCTCGTCAAGACCGACCTGTCCGAGTACGGCGGAACACCGGTCGCGAACGTCTGCTTCGTCAAGCGCGGCGCGGTGCTGCGCACCACCAGCGGCAAGGTCCGCCGCACCACGATGCGCGAACTGTTCCTCGGCAACGCCCTGCAGGCGCACTTCGAGGACCTGGAGCCGTCGATCAAGAAGTTGCACCGGGCAACCGATCAGCTGGCCGGCGTCTGACCATGACCAGCAGGTTCCCCCGGCCACCCGACAGCGGCAGCGTGCACCTGTGGCGTGGCCGGGCCACCGCGGCGGCGGACCCGGCCGAGCTCGCCGTCCTGGCGACCGCGGAACTGGCTCGCTTCCGGGCGATGGTCCCGGCGGCCGGTGCCCGGTACGCCGGTTCGCGGGCCGCTGTCCGGCGAATCCTCGCCGGCTATCTCGACGAGGAGCCGGGCCGCTTGGTGCTCGACCGGAAGGCTTGTCCAGGCTGCGGTAGCGCGGACCACGGGCCGCCGATCTTGGCGAGCCCGCACAGTCCGCTGACCTTCAGCCTGTCGAGGTCGGGCAACGACTGGCTGCTGGCTGTCTCCGCGGACCGCCTGATCGGGGTGGACCTCGAAGGAGCCGACGCGGTCGACCTGGAGCTGGTGTCGCCGATGGTGATGACACCGGCTGAGCTGACTGCGTTTCGGACCCAGCTGGACGAGCACGGACGCCGTCGGCTGTTTCTCCGGGCGTGGACCCGCAAGGAGGCCGTGCTGAAGGCTGCCGGGATCGGCCTGGTCGCGCCGTTGCGGGAGATCGATGTTCAGCCAGCCGTAGACAGGCCGGTCACTGTGGCGCACGACAGCCTGGTTGGCGCCCCCGCCTGGGTTGTTCAGGACGTGGCCACTGGCTCTGCCGACCTGGCAGCTTTGGCGTGGCAGGCGGACTTGCCGCCGGCGGAGATCAGCTGGCCCGGGACGGCCCTGTCCGCGACCGGCTGGCAGCAACTTGCAGCCGGCGTTTCCTGACAGCTCGAACCGGGCCGGCAGCTCGTTGGTACGGCCGATACTCACTGGGACGAGTATCGGCCGAGCGGATGGAGTGGCCCACGATGAATGAGGATCTGGTCGCCAGATTCGGACGGCAGGTCGCCGACGACCCGTCCCGGCCGGCAGTGGTCGAGGTCGGCCACCGGGCCGGGCAGCCGGTCGCCACCACCGCCACGTACGGCGAACTGGACGCCAGCGCACGGCTGATCGCGGGCTGGCTGCGAGCCAACACTGCTCCCGGCGACCGGGTCCTCCTGCTGCACCCGTCACCGCTGGCCTTCGCGCAGGCCTTCTGGGGTTGCCTGTACGCCGGTTGCGTCCCGGTCCCCGCTCCCCTGCCCGGCACCTACAGCCACCATCTCTCGCTGACCACGGGGATCGCGCTGGACGTCGACCCCCGGGTGGTGCTGACCGACACCGAGCACCTGGACCTGGTCGCCGACTGGCTGATCCAGGACCGGCTGAACGAGCTGGCCCTCTACGCGACCGACCTGATCAACCTGTCGCAGGTGCAGCCCTCCGAGCCCGTCGAGCGAGCTGCCGCAGCGCCTGCGGTGCTGCAGTACACCGCCACAGCGACGTCTCTGACCGGCCACTCGCTCTCCCACCAGGCACTTGCGGCCGACGTCGACCGGCTCGACGCGGCCCTCGACCTGGCCGCGCACGGGACTGTCGGTGGCTGGCTGCCCATGCACCACGGGCTGGGGCTGGTCGGCCTGCTGCTGGCGCCGCTGGCGGTCGGAGCGACCAGTGTGCTGATGTCGCCGTCTGCTTTCCTCAAGGATCCGGTGCGCTGGCTGCGGATGCTCGACGATCACGACGTCCGGCTGACGGCCGCACCGAACTTCGCCTACGACCTGTGCGTCCGCCGGGTCGCGGCCGCCGACGTACCGGCGCTTGATCTGTCTCGGCTGCGGACTGCGCTGAACGGTCCGGAAAAGGTGTCGGAGGCAACGATCTCGGCGTTCACCGAGCACTTCTCGCCGGCCGGTCTGGACCGGCGGACGCTGACCCCGGCGTACGGGCCGACCGACGGCGTCCGGCTGATCACGGTCTCACCCCCCGGTGACCGGATCGACGGGCCGCTGCTGACGGTCGCCGATCGCGGTGGCCTGGAGAACGACGTCCTGCAGCCTGCTGCCGACGGCGTGCCGCTGGTCAGTTGCGGGCCGGTCGAGGGCACCGGCCTGCGGATCGTGGACCCGGCCACGGGCCGCGAACTCGCGGACGGCCTGGTCGGCGAGATCCGGCTGGACGATGACGTTCCCACTGGTGATCTCGGGGTGATCCACGACCGGCAACTGCTGCCCACGGGTCCGGCCGTCGACCGGATCAGGATCGACCAGCGCAGCCTGTACGCCGAGGACGTGGAGCGGGAGCTGGCCCGGCTCGATCCGCGGTTCGCGGACCTGCCGGGGTGCGTGTGCGCGGTCGACGTACCGCGGGAACAGCTTGTCGTCTTCCAGGAGGTCACTCCCGGGATGGTCGCTCCGGAGCTGGCTCCGCTCGGAGCAGCGGTCCGGGAAGGGCTGCGGGACCGGTTCAAGGTCCGGGTCGCCAACGTGGTGTTCCTGCGCCCCGGGCGGATCAGGCGGACCGCCGGAAGGGTGCAGCGAACCCTGATGCGCGAGCTGTTCTGCAGCGACGCGCTCGACCCGGTGTACGAGGTACTGGGTCGGCAGACGGCGCAGCGGTACCGGTTGGCCGCGCGGGAAGCCGCAGCCGCCGGCCTTGGCGCAGCGACCGGCCCTGACCCAGCGACGGCAGCCGCGCGATGAGCCATCCGCCGTACCTGCTGGCGGCCGAACTGGACGGCAGGCTTGGCGACCCCGCCGATCCGGAGCAGCTGTTCTCGTCGGAGCGGTGCCGGGTGCTGGAGGGCCGCGACGAGTTCCCGGCCGAGCTGTGCGACGTACTGGATGAGCACGGCCTGTCCGCGTACTACGTGCCGGAAGAGCACGGCGGCCGGCTACGGGACTACGAGGACGTGTTCCAGCTCCTGCGCACGGTGGCTCGTCGCGACATCACCGTCGCGGTCGCGCACGGCACCTCGTACGTCGAGGCGGTGCCGGTCTGGATCGCCGGGTCACCGGAGCGAGCAGCTGGACTGGCCGCCGACCTGCTTGCCGGGCGACGGCCGGTCGCGGCAACCGAGGCTCCCCCGACCGCTGCCAAGCTGCACGGCATCCGTGGAGCCGACCGCGGCCACTTGGCAGCGCAGGGCAAGCCGGTTGACGGTCTGGGCGACAGCGGTTCACAGCTGGCGATGAAGAGCCGGCTACTGACCTGGGTAGTCGATGCCGCCGTCTCGCTCGGAGCCGTCGACCACGGGCTGCGGCTGACCCTCGACCGCGTGTTCGGTGCCACCATGCACGGTCTCCGGCTGATCGACCTGCCGCAGATCCGCCGCGCCGTCACAGCGGCCTATGCCGACCTGCTGGCCTCCGAGGCCGTCGCGTTGGTGGCCACGCGCAGCATTCAAGCGACGCCGGGCGAACTGGCCGTCGTGGCGCCGGCCGCGTCGGCGTACCTGCGTGAGCGCAGTAGTGAACTGCTGGAGCTGGCGATCGAGCTGAGCGACGAAGAGGACGTGGCCAAGCTGCTGCGCGATCACCAGACTGTGGGCGCCCTGTGCGATACGCCGCTACGAGGGCTGCGCTGCATTGCCGGACAACGGCCGCTCCTGACGCGCTCGTCCGGCGACCTGGCGGAGTCGGCAGCCGCGACACTGACCGCCGTACTGCCTACTCTGCGGGCCGATCGCCTTCAGTTGGTGTCCCGCTCGGGGTGTTCGCTGGTCAACACTTTGCCGGGCGCGGTGGCGGAGTTGGAGTCGCTGGCCCGCGCGGGGGTGGTCAGCGACCAATTGGCCGGGAGCGCCGCAGTACTGCGGGACCTGGTGACGGAGCTGCACGACCGGTGGGGTGAGGAGCCGGGGTCGCTCGACCTCGCTCGCCGCTACACGCTGTGCTTCGCCGCGGCCGCTTGTCTGCAGGTCTGGCTGCGCAACTACGAAGACCACCGCGAGGACGAACTGTGGACGGGGGGCGTGTGGCTCGAGGCGTGCCTGGTCAGGCTGCTCGGTCAACTGCAGGCCGAGCCCGTCGGCCGGTGCGAGACGGTGCAGATCGCGTACGGACGGCTGATGCAGGTGATGGCACGACAGTGGCGACTGGACCAGCGACTCTCTCTCATCCCCTGGTTGGTGGCCGGGCGTCCGGGGCCAGCGTGACGACCGGGCCGGCGGCTGCGCTGGAGGCCACGCTCGGCGACCCCGGTGCCCCTGGCAATCCGTTCGGTTTCGGCGCCGTGGTGGCGGCGGACGAGGCAGGCACTGCGCTGCCCGGAGCGCTGGACCTCTTGACTACTTTGGACTGGCACGCCGAGTTGGTGCCACCCAGCGAGGGCGGCAGACTGACCAGCCTCCCCTACTTGGTGCAGTTGCTCCGGCCACTGTTTCGCCGCGACGTCACTGTCGGGCTTGCAGCCGGTGTGGTGCCGCTGCTCAGTTCGACACTTGTCTGGGCTGCTCCATCCGCCACCACTCGCCAACAGTTGGCCCGACGACTGCTTGACGATCGCCGCCTGCCGCTGGCGACGTACGCGGAGACTGAAGGTGGTGCGGGCGTCTCTGCGCACCAGTACGGCGCGGAGGTCGTGCTGCAAGGTCGCACCTGTGCCGTCACGGGCAGCGGGTGGGACGCACCGGCCGCTGTGGTGGCCCGGACCGGCCGGGATCTCGGATGTCCGCGCCACACGGTCGTGCTCGTGGACAACGCGACCCGACCACAGACGACTCGGCAGCCGGCCGGTGCCCGCGGACTGCGCTTCGGTGAGCTGCTGTTCGACGACCCGAAGTCCTACGACGGCGCGACGATCGTCGGCGACTTCAGCGGAGCCAGTGGCTTGACCCGCAGCGCTTTGGCGATCACCAGGACCACCTTGGCCGGGGCCACGGTCGCCTCGCTGGACACGCTGCTCCGCCTGGCGGTCGGCAGCGCGCTCGAGCAGCCGCGACTGCTACCGCACGTCCGATCCGCCCTGGCCGCGGCATTCCTCGACCTTCTCACTCTCGACTGCCTCACCACCGTCGGCGCCCGTGCGCTGCAGGCCTTCCCGACGCTGTCCGGTGCTTACCTGGACGCGATCAACCGCCTCAGCGCCGTACTGACCCGGCAGATCATCAACGGCCTGGACGGCGTCCTCGGGATCGAGGCGCACCGCCGGGACGGCCGGTACGCGATCTTCCAGAAGCATCGGCGTGACCTGCTGACGGCGCCCCTGACCGCGTCAGGCGGTGCACGAGGGCGGTCGGCGCTGCTGCCGATCCTCCCCGACGGTACGACGACGCAGACCGAGGAGCCGGGGGTGCTCTTCGGGTTGGCCGAGTCGTTGCAGCCGCTGGACCCGGCTCGTCTCGCTGCCGGTAGCCCGAGTCTGGAGGACCCACTCGGCGGCTTCCATAGGGCGCAGTACGGCATCCCGAATGCCGACGTGGTGTTCGACGTGACCGCACGGGTGCTCGCCAGTTGCGCGGCGCTACCACCCCGCGACCGTACGCCGCTGGCCACGCCCGAGGCCTGCCAGCTCGCTGAGCAGTACGCCGTACTGGTTGCCGCCCGGTCGTGCCTCGGCGTCTGGCAGGAGAACCAGCAGGACGCGTTCCTGCGCGATCCCGCCTGGGTGACCGGCGCCTTACAGCGTCTGGTCGGCCGGCTCGGCGAACCGAACCGGCGGCAGCGAACCACCGATGAGCACCTACTGACCGAACTGGTGGACCGCCATCGGCAGAGGACGGCCTTCGACCTCACCGCCGCGCCGGTCGCCGGCTGATCGGTACCGCCTGTTCAGTACCGCCCGTTCAGGCCGAGTCGGAGCTCACCGGATCGGACAGCAGTGGATCGTCGTCCAGCAACCACCCGGCGCGAGTCGCCGCGACCCCGGCCTGGAAGCGGCTGCGAGCGTCGAGCCGCACCATCAGGTCGGCCATCAACCGGCGGCAGGTCCGCACCGAGACGCCGAGCCGGCGAGCCACCACCTCGTCGGTGTGCCCCTCGGCCAGCAACTGGACGACGGCCCGCTCCTGACTGGTCAGCCCTACCGCGTCCCGGCCGGGCCGGCAGGTGCCGAAGATTCTGCTCTGCTCCCAGATCACCTCGAACAAGGCCCGCAGCGCGGCGACCACACCGGCGTCGCGGATCAGCAGTGCACCCTGGGAGCTGTCCGTCGCGTCCATCGGCACCAGTGCGGCCTTGCGGTCGGCCACGATCATCCGCAGTGGCAGCGTTGCCACCGTGCGGACCTGCGCGCCACGCTCGGACAACCAGTCGACGTACCGCGCGGTGGGACCGTCGTTGACCAGGCTCTCCAGGTAGACCACCCGCATCCGCACACCGCGACTCAGCAGCGCCTGGTCCAGCGGCCGCGCCGCCTCCAGGCTCTCCGCCGACTGCGGTCCACCGTCGGAGAACCCCATCAGGTCGAACTCGACCTCGCTGATCAGGGCTTCCAGCCGGAGCCGCACGTTGTCGACGCCGACCAGCCGCTCGGCGTCGGCGTACCCCGAGGAGGCGACCCGGTCGCCGTACTCGGCCAAGATCTGCTCGATCGCGACCCGGCTGGCGACGACCTCCTTCTGCCGGTCCAGCAGCACGAGCTCGTGCTGGGTCAGCAGCGGGACCAGGCTCGCCTCCGGGCTGACCAGGTGCAGCTCCCGCGGGTTCTCCCAGGAGTAGCGCACCAGCGCGAGTTCGAGCAGGTCCTCGACGCCCGCCTCGGTGCGCGCCAGCGACCAGCCCAGCCGCTCGGCCAGTGGTGGAAGCTCGGTCCTGGGCTGCTGCACCAGACAGCGATAGACCTGCTCGGCGTCGGCCGACAGCCCCAGCGGTCTCAGCATGTGCGAATCCAGTGGATCGCTTCTCACCGATGTGCCTCCCCAAGCATCGGCTCACCACCGAGGGACATCCCCCCGACCCCGTTGTGCCCACTCACCACCAGGCGGGCACCTCAGACGCTACCTGCTGCGCGGGGTCACCGAAGGGCTGCTCGCGCGCCCTGCCCGGCAGTGACGTGTCTCACCGCGCGGGCTCCGGAGAACGGACACTTCGGCCGAAGCGGGAACTCGTTGCCTCTAGCCCCTTTCCGGGGTCCGTGCCGCGCCGGCCGTCAGGAAGAGCCGGCCCGCTCCGCCGTCAGCTGTTCGCGATAGCTGCGGAACGCGATGGTGGTGGCCCCCAGATAGCGCGCGACCACCTCCAGCTCGGCGGGGGTGAACTCGTCGATGACACCGCGGTGCAGGACTCCGAGCGGGGTGAAGAACTCGCGGGCGAGCTCCATCCCGGCCTCCCCGGACCGCACGATCACCCGGCGCCGGTCGGCCGCGTCGCGTTCGCGCCGGACATGACCGGCCCGGGCCAGCCGGTCCAGCAGCGAGGTGACCGTGCCCGAGGTCAGACCCAGCTCGGTGCCCAGCTCCCCCGCGGTGACCGGTGCCCCGCGTTCGTCGGCCACCATCACCCGGATCAGCGCCTCGACGTCGGTGGGGTGCAGGCCGTGCCGGTGCGCGAAGGAGTGGCCGATCCGCTGCCCCTCGGCGACCAGCATCTGCACCAGGCCGACGAGCTGGTCACGAGGCCCGTCCTTCGGGTTGC
Source organism: Kribbella sp. CA-293567 (assembly GCF_027627575.1). Classification (NCBI taxonomy): domain Bacteria; kingdom Bacillati; phylum Actinomycetota; class Actinomycetes; order Propionibacteriales; family Kribbellaceae; genus Kribbella; species Kribbella sp. CA-293567. The sequence goes on along the minus strand of NZ_CP114065.1, from coordinate 3,407,949 downwards.
GCGTCGGCACAGCCACCTCCTATTGTCTTGATACTCAAGATACTTGATCTTCAAGGCTTTGACTTCCCTCGGGAGACCACTGTGCCAGGTCCACGCTTCCTTCTCCGCTCCCGCCGCTCGGCCGCCCTGGTCGTGCTGGTGGGGTTCGCCGCCGCGATCGGCGCGCTGCTGATCGCCGCGCCGCAGGCAGCCACGCCCCGCTCGGCGACCGGACTGTCCACCACGGCCGAATCCGCCCGCGTCGAGCAACTGCAGGCAGAGCTGCCCGGCACCGAGGGATCCGTCGCGCTCCTCGTCTACAGCCGAGCGGACGGCTCGCCGCTGGACGACTCCGGGCGGCAGGCGGTGGCCAAGGGCACGGCACTGGCCCGGTCCAAGGCCGTCACGGACCAGGGACCTCCGCCGCAGTTCTCCGACGACGGCAAGGTGGCGCTGGTCGTCGTCACCCTGCCCGAGCAGGACGACGAAGCGACCGCGGCGACCGTCGACGACCTGCGATCGGCGCTCGGCCGCGACCTGCCGGACGGCGTGGTCGTCAACGTCACCGGACCGGCCGCCTTCGGCACCGACCTGACCCGCGTCTTCGACGGCGCCGACACCAGGCTGCTGATCGTGACGGCCGCGGTGGTGGCTCTCCTGCTTCTCTTGACCTACCGCAGCCCGGGTCTGGTCCTGATCCCACTCATCGTGGTGGGGCTCACCGAACAGGCCACGATCAGCGTCGCCGACCAGGTCCTGGCCCGGCTGGGCATCCCGGGTGGCGGTCAGGTATCCGGTATCGCCAGTGTGCTGGTGTTCGGCGCGGCCACCGACTACGCGTTGCTGCTGATCGCGCGGTACCGCGAAGAACTTCGCCTCGACCAGGACGTCCTGGTCGCCATGCGCGCGGCCGTACGCCGAGTCGCCGAGCCCGTACTGGCCAGCGGCGGCACCGTGATCGGAGCCCTGGCTCTGCTGCTGCTCGCGAGCACGGAAACCCTGCAGGGCATCGCGGTTGCCTGCATCATCGGGGTGCTGTTCGCCATGATCGCCACGCTGCTGATCCTGCCGGCGGCCCTCGTGCTCTTCGGCCGGCGGATCTTCTGGCCGTTCGTACCGAAACTCGGCGAGGCCGCCCGTGAGGGCAAGGTGTGGGGCCGGCTGGGTACGGCGGTCGCCCGCAGGCCGCTCGCGGTGCTGATCGCCGCCGGCGTCCTGCTCGGCGGCATGGCGATCGGCATCGGCGGCGTACGGACCGGGCTCGCGCAGAACGAGCAGTTCCGGGTGGAGCCGGAGGCGGTCCGCGGCGCGAAGGTACTGGCCGCGGCGTTCCCAGCCGGTACCACGGAACCCCTGATCGTCATCGGAGCTGCCTCGGCGGCCGACAAGATCGTCGCCGCCACCAAGGAGGTCGACGGGGTCGCGCAGGTGCGGCCGGGCCGGCGTACCGCCGAGCTTGCCGAGTTCCAGGTCGTGTTGTCGGCCGAGCCCGGGAGCGAGCAGTCCGCGAGAGTGGTCGAGGAGTTGCGTCAGCGCTTGCACGACCTCGAGTCGGCGCAGGCCCTCGTCGGCGGGGGCGCGGCGGAAGACGTGGACGTGAAGGCAGCGGACCAGCGCGACAGAACGCTGATCATGCCGTTGATCCTCGCGCTGGTAGGGCTCGTCCTGCTCGCACTGCTGCGCTCGCTGCTCGCCCCGGTCTTGCTCGTGCTGACCGTCGTCGCGTCGTTCTTCGCCAGCTTCGGAGCCAGCTGGTGGTTGTTCGAGCACGTCCTGGACTTCCCGGCCCTCGACGGCACGGTGATCCTGCTGTCGTTCCTGTTCCTGGTGGCGCTGGGGGTCGACTACAACATTTTCCTCACCACCCGGGCCCGGGAAGAGGCAGGACGCGACGGCACCAAGGACGGGATGCTCGCCGCGCTGCGCCTGACCGGCGGCGTGATCACCAGCGCGGGACTCCTGCTCGCGGCGGTCTTCGCCGTGCTCGGCGTGCTGCCGCTGATCACGTTGACGCAGGTCGGAGTGATCGTCTGTGTGGGCGTGCTGCTCGACGCGCTGGTGGTGCGCACTGTCGTCGTACCGGCGCTGGTCTTCGTGCTGGGCGACCGCTTCTGGTGGCCGGGCCGCCCTGCTCAGCCCGCCCGGTCAGCCGGCCTTGACGGGCCGGCCGAGAAGGTGACGGAGGGCTGACTCGAGGTCGGGGTGCCGGAAGGTGTGACCGAGGTCGGTCAGCCGACGGGGAAGCACTCGCTGCGAAGCCAGCGCGAGCTCGTCGGTTCCTTCCTTCCCGAGGATCAGGCGTGGGCCGAGTGCCGGAACTCGCAACAGCGCCGGGCGGTGCAGGACGCGCGCGAGCGTGGCGGAGTACTCGTCGTTGCGCACCGGCTCCGGCGCGGCCGCGTTGATGGGACCGGACAGGTCCGCGTCGTACAGGCAGCGGTGGTAGATGTCGGCCAGGTCGTCGATCCCGATCCATGCCTGCCACTGCTGTCCGTCACCCAGCGGTCCGCCCAGTCCCGCAGCGAAAAGCGGGTACTGCAGTTGCAGCACTCCACCGGCCGGTGTCTGCGCCAGACCGGTGCGGACGTTGACGACACGCAGGCCGGCTGCTGCGGCCGGTTCGGTCGCTTGCTCCCAGTCTTCGACCAGGGAGGCCAGGAAGCCGTCGCCCCGGCTACTTCCCTCGGTCAGCGGCTCGTCTCCCCGGTCAGGGCCGTAGTAACCGATCGCAGACGCCGACACGAAGACCTGCGGGCCGTCGGTCGTTTCCGCCGCGAGCCGCGCCAGCTGCCTGGTCGGGCCGATCCGGGAGTCCCGAACGGCCTTGCGATGCTCGGGAGTGAACCGCCCGGCGATGGATGCGCCCGCGAGATGAATCACCGCGTCGACGCCCTGCAACAGGTTCGCGTCCGGGGTCTCGACGTCCCAGCGCCGCTCGTCCGGGCCCTCGGCCTGGCCGCGCACCAGCCGGATCACCCGGTGGCCGTTGGTGGTGAGCAAGGCGGCCAGCGCCGTACCGATCGTGCCGTGGCTGCCGGTCATCGCGACCGTCAGCGGGCGCATCCCGGCCTCGATCGCCCGGTCGCGAGCGGCGAGATCGTCGGCCAGCTGCCGGTGCCGGTAGGCGAGCATCGACCGCAGCATGACAGCGGGCACGTTGCTGTCGATCCGGTCGATCACCCTGGTCCGGTTCGGCGGCACCTCTTCGAAGTCGTGCGTGTGGCGCCAGTGGACCAGCCAGCGCAGCGGCGCGGAGTCCAGCTCGTCGACGAACTGCGCGGGCGCGACCGCACCACTGTGCCGGGCCACCCAGTCCAGGCCGAGCGGGAAGCCGAGCACCGCGGTACCGTCCGCGAGATCGGTCGCCTCGCGCTTGATCCGGACCGGCATCCAGGGCGGGGTGAGACGCACGATCGCCCCCGGCCGCTGGAACCACGCGAACACCTCGGGACGGGGTGCCTCGACGACGGCACTGCTGGTCAGACCCATCACACGTCTCCTCCGCTCGGGACCTTCTCAGCATGCCATGAATAATTTCTGCATAAGTTCGGCCACTCCGTACGCCGGTTCGCCGGCGGCCTCCCGGCCGGTCTGCCGAGGTAGCGCCCGATCCCTTGGCACGTCGACTCGGCGCTCCATGGCATGCTGCGGCGGTGACTCTGTTCCTGCACCGCGCTGAGCGCACCGACGTGCTCGCCGACGGGCTGGGGCAACTGCTCGCCGTCCCCCTCGCCGACCCCTTCGCCGAGGAGCTGGTGGTGGTTCCCGCCAAGGGCGTGGAGCGTTGGCTGTCGCAGCAACTCGCACATCGGCTGGGCGCCGCGACACGGCGCGGTGACGGCGTCTGCGCCGGGGTCCGGTTCACCACTCCGCGCTCGCTGGTGTCCGAGGTCCTCGGTCTGGGCCATGACGATCCCTGGGCAGCGGACGCGATGGCCTGGCCGTTGCTGGCCGTGCTCGACGACTCCCTCGACGAAGCCTGGTGCGAGCCGGTCGCCCGGCACCTCGGCCACTTCGACACCGGCCCCGAGGCCGAACTCCGCCAAGGCCGCCGGTACGCCGTCGCGGCGCGGCTGGCCCGCCTCTTCGCCTCGTACGCCGAACAGCGCCCGACCCTGCTCGCCGACTGGACCGCGAGCCGCGACACCGACGGCCGCGGCGAGAGCATCGACGGCGACCTGGCCTGGCAACCCGAACTCTGGCGACGACTGATCCACCGGATGGAAACCCCTGCCCCGAACGCCCGCCTGGCCGAAACTCTCACCAGGCTTCGCGAACAGCCGGAGTCCTTCGACCTGCCGCCGCGACTCTCACTGTTCGGGCACACTCGCCTCCCGGTCACCGAGGTGGAGTTGCTCTCCGCCCTGGCCGAGCACCGCGACGTACATCTGTGGCTGCCCCATCCGAGCAATGCGCTGTGGGAACGCCTGCAGTCGGCAGAAGTCCCGGCAGGCGACAGGATCGACGACAAGAGCTTCCAGGAAGCCAGGCATCCGCTACTGGCCACGCTCGGCCGCGACAGCCGTGAGCTGCAACTGACTCTCACTGCCACTCAAGCGACCGATCGTCACCTTCCGAGGCCGGCGGCACCCGACACGCTTCTCGGCTGGTTGCAGCACGACCTGAGCAGCAACACCCTCGCCTCCGAGGGCCGCCGGCTGGCCGCCGACGACCGCAGTGTCCAGGTGCACGCTTGCCACGGCACCGCCCGGCAGGTCGACGTACTGCGTGAGGTCCTGCTGGGGATGCTGCAGGCCGACCCCACCCTGGAGCCGCGCGACATCCTCGTCATGTGTCCCGACATCGAGACGTACGCGCCCCTGATCAGTGCTCGCTTCGGTCTCGCGGACCTCAACGCCGACGGGCATCCCGCGCACCGGTTACGGGTCCAGCTCGCCGATCGATCGCTCACCAAGACCAATCCGCTGCTCGGGGTCGCGTCCCAGCTGCTCGGGGTGGCCGGCAGCCGGGCCACCGCGAGCCAACTGCTCGATCTGGCCCAGACCGAGCCGGTACGCCGCCGCTTCCGCTTCACCGACGACGATCTGGACACCATCACCGCCTGGGTCCGGGAGTCGGGCGTGCGCTGGGCGTTCGACCAGGACCACCGCGAACCGTACGGCCTGGCCGACTACCCGCAGAACACCTGGCGCTTCGGTCTCGACCGGATCCTGGCCGGGGTGACGATGTCCGCCGACGCGCACGCCTGGATCAACACCACGCTGCCGCTCGACGACGTCGGCAGCACCCGGATCGAGCTGGCCGGCCGGTTCGCCGAGTACGTCGACCGGTTGCAGGCGGCAACAGAACGGCTCGACGGCACCCGGCCGCTGGCGGACTGGCTGGACGCCCTGCGCGACGGCATCGACCAGCTGACCCGGGTCGTTCCCGACGACAACTGGCAGCTCAGCCAGGTGCACCGCGAGTTCGCCGACGTCACTGCCGACGCCGGCGACCTGGCCCGTACCCCGTTGAAGCTGCCCGATGTGCGGGCCCTGCTGTCCAGCCATCTGGCCGGCCGGCCCAGCCGCGCGAGTTTCCGGACCGGCACCCTGACCGTCTGCACGATGGTCCCGATGCGATCGGTCCCGCATCGCGTGGTCTGCCTGCTCGGTCTCGACGACGGCGTGTTCCCGCGGTTCGGGCTGGCCGACGGCGACGACGTCCTGGCCAGGACGCCGGTGACCGGCGAGCGCGACGTACGCAGCGAGGATCGGCAACTGCTGCTGGACGCGATCCTCGCCGCGACCGAGTCCTTGGTGATCACCTACACCGGAGCCAACGAGTACTCCGGCCAGCGCCGGCCGCCCGCCGTACCGCTGGGTGAACTCCTCGACGTCCTCGACCGCACCACCGAGACGACCGTCCGGGAAGCCGTCCTGATCAAGCACCCGCTGCAGCCCTTCGACCGCCTGAACCTCGAGCCCGGCCGGCTCGGGACGCCGGGCCCGTTCACGTTCGACCCGACCGCGCTGGTCGCGGCGCGTGCCGCGGCCGGGTCGCGGCCACCCCGGCCGGAGTTCCTCGCGGGCCAAGTGGCGGTGCAGGACGGCGAGGATCTGGCGCTGGCCGACCTGCTGGCGTTCTTCCGCCATCCCGTGAAGGGGTACTTCCGCGCGCTCGACCTGACCCTGCCGTGGGAGGTCGACGGGGTGTCGGACGTGCTGCCGGTCGAGATCGACAACCTGCAGAAGTGGTCGGTCGGTGACCGGTTGCTGCGCGACATGCTGTCGGGCGTCAACCCGAACGACGCCCTCCAGGCGGAGTGGCGCCGGGGCACGCTGCCGCCGGGCCGGCTCGGCTGGCGCACCGCCACCGAGGTGCGCGACGAGGCCAAGCAGCTCGCGATCAGCGCGCATCCGCACCGGCAGGCGAGCTCCAGGGCCTTCGACGTGGACGTCGATCTCGGCGGTGGCCGGCGGCTCACCGGGACCGTACCGAGCGTGCACGGCTACCGGCTCGTCTCGGTCAGTTTCTCCCGGCTCGACGCCAAGCAACTGCTGGCCTCGTGGATCCAGTTGCTCGCGCTGTCCGCCCACGACGAGGACCACAACTGGACCGCTCAGGTGATCGGCCGAGGCAGCCGAGGTCCGGCGAGCCGGCAGCTGGGTCCGGTCGGAGCGGAGGCTCGCGCCCTGCTGGCCGATCTGGCCGCGATCTACGACGCCGGCCGGCGGGAACCACTGCCGATCCCGCTCAAGACCTCGTTCGCCTGGCACCAGGCCTGCCGTACCAACGACGACCCGATGACCGCCGCCGGGCGACGCTGGCGCCCGGACAAGTACGACGGCGAGAACGCCGACCCCGCTCACGTCCGGGTCTGGGGTCCGTACGCCCGCCTCGACGCGCTGCTGGACCCGACCCGTCCCGGCGAGGAACGTCCCGGCGAGCCGACCCGGCTCGGCGCGTACGCGGCCAGGATCTGGGAACCGATGCTCCGCTTCGAGCAGGGATCGCGATGATGGAACCTTTCGACCTGCTCGGTGAGCTCCCGGCCGGCACGATCGTGCTGGAGGCGAGCGCCGGTACCGGCAAGACCTACGCCCTGGCCGGCCTGGTCACGCGTTTCGTGGCGGAGGGTCGCGCCAGGCTCGACGAGATGCTGCTGATCACCTTCGGCCGCGCGGCCAGCCAGGAACTCCGCGAACGCGTGCGGGCCCAGCTGCTCGAGGCCGAACTCGCCCTGGCCGATCCCACGCGATGGAGCGACGACACCGGCCTGCTCGGCCACCTGGTCCGCGGCAGCGCGGACGAGCTCGATGCCAGGCATCTGCGGCTCCGCGACGCGCTGGCCAACTTCGACGCCGCCACCATCGCCACCACCCACCAGTTCTGCCAGCTCGTACTGCGCTCGCTCGGTGTCGCGGGTGACACCGACGCCGGCGTCACCCTGGTCGACGACCTGACCGATCTCGTCACCGAGGTGGTCGACGACCTCTACCTCCGGCTCTTCGGAAGCTCGGCCGACCAGCCGCCCATCAGCCGCGGTACGGCGCTGGAGATCGCCCTGAAAGCGGTGGCGAACCCGCACACCCGGCTGGTCCCCGGCGAGTACGCCGAGGGTTCGCTGGAAGGCGTCCGGGTCGAGTTCGCCCAAGCGGTGCTGGCCGAGATGGAACGCCGCAAGCGCCGCCTCGGCGTCCTCGGCTACGACGACCTGCTCACCCGGCTGGCCGCCGCATTGGAAGATCCCGGCGCCCCGGCCCGGCAGCAGTTGCAGCGCCGCTGGTCGGTCGTGATGGTCGACGAGTTCCAGGACACCGATCCGGTGCAGTGGAAGGTGATCGACGCCGCTTTCAACGGCCAGAGCACGCTGGTGCTGATCGGCGATCCCAAACAGGCCATCTACGCCTTCCGCGGCGGCGACATCGCGACGTACCTCGCAGCGGCGAAGACCGCGGGACAGCGGCGGACCCTCGACACCAACTGGCGTAGCGACCAGCCGCTGGTCGACTGTCTCCAGGTCGTCCTCGGCGGCGCCCAGCTCGGCCATCAGGACATCGTCGTCCACCCCGTCGCCGCCTTCCATCAGGGCACCCGGATCGCCGGAGCGCCCTCCGGCGCGCCCTTCCGGCTCCGCGTCGTACGCCGGGAGCAGTTCGGTTCGTCGCGGCGCAAGAGCATCCCGATGGACGACCTCCGCGACCACATCGCTCGCGATCTGGCCGCCGATCTCGGCCGGTTGCTGACCTCCGGCGCGACGTACGCCGGTCAGCCGCTGCGGGCCGGCGACGTCGCGGTGATCGTCGAGACCCACAAGGACGCGCGAGTCTGCCGCGAACAACTGGCTCTGGCCGGCATCCCCGCCGTCTACTCGGGTGATCTCGACATCTTCGCGTCGCAGGCCGCACAGGACTGGCTCTGCCTGCTGGAGGCCTTCGAGCAGCCGCATCGCTCGGGCCTGGTCCGTGCTGCCGCGACCACGATGTTCTTCGGCGAGACGGCCGCCGGCCTCCGGGCCGGTGGCGAGGACCTGACCGATCGCACCGGACAAACGCTGCGAGCCTGGGCCGACCGGCTGCGGACGAGCGGCGTGGCAGCGGTCTTCGAGGCCGCGCAGCTGCACGGGATGACCGAACGCGTCCTCGCCTGGCGCGGCGGTGAACGTGACATGACCGACCTCGCCCATCTGGCCGAGCTGCTGCACGAGACGGCCCACCGCGAAGGTTTCGGTCTGCCCGCTCTGCTCGACTGGCTGCGGGACGAGTGCAACGGCAGCCGCCGGACGGCAGAGCGCACTCGCCGGCTCGACAGCGACGCTGCCGCCGTCCAGATCATGACCGTGTGGGTCAGCAAGGGGCTGCAGTATCCGGTCGTCTACCTGCCGTTCGGCTTCACCCGCCACGTCGTCGAGGACACCGAGTTGCTGGTCTTCCACCAGGACGGCGAACGCCGGCTGGACGTCGGTGGCAAGAGACATCGCGGCCACTCGGCCAACCAGAAACGCTGGCGGGCCGAGGAGGCCGGCGACGACATCCGGCTGACCTACGTCGCGCTGACCCGGGCCAAGTCCCAGGTGGTGGCCTGGTGGGCGCCGTCCTGGGACGAGATCAACGGCGGGATCTCGCGGCTGCTGCGCGGCCGCAAGCAGGGCGAGGCGATCGTCCCCGACACGCTGGACCGGGCCACCGACGACGAGGAAGTGCTGATCTGGCTGCGGCGCTGGCAGCAGGCAGGCGGTCCGGTGGTCGAGGAGTCGGTCGTCGCCGACCAGGTCGAGCCCGTCCGGGAGGAGCTGCCGGGTGGGCTGGAGGTCAACACGTTCATCCGCGAGGTCGACGTCACCTGGCGGCGTACGTCGTACTCGGGGCTGATCCGCGCCGCAGAGCAGGAGGTGGGCGGGGTCGGCAGCGAACCCGAGGAGAGCCAGCTCGAGGACGAGTCCGTGGACCCGGTGCTGGTGCCCGAGGTCGCGCCGGCCGAGGCGCTGCCGTCCCCGATGGACGGGCTGCCGGCCGGAGCGACCTTCGGCTCGCTGGTCCATGCCGTGCTCGAAGACGCGGACCCGCACGCGCCCGACCTGCAGGCCGAGCTCACCGCGCAGGTTCGCGAGCAACTGCGGTTCTGGCGGGTCGACGTGACCCCCGATGCGCTGGCCACGGCGATGCTGCCGATGCACAGCACGCCACTCGGGCCGCTCGCTCCCGGTCTGACGCTGCGCGACCTGGGTCGTGCCGATCGGCTCCGGGAGCTCGACTTCGAGATCCCACTGGCCGGCGGCGACCAGACGGTGGCGACCGACGTACGGCTCGGGCAGTTGGCGCCGCTGCTGCGCGCCCACCTCCCGGCCGGCGACCCGCTGCTCGCGTACGCCGACCGGCTCGATCAGCCGTTGCTCGGCCGGCAGAGTCTGCGGGGCTACCTCTCCGGATCGATCGACGTCGTACTGCGGATCCCGCACGGCGACACCCATCGCTTCGTGGTGGTCGACTACAAGACCAACCGGCTCGGCGATCCGGAGCAACCCGCCACCTCCGCGGAGTACGGACCGGAGCAGCTCGCCGCCGCGATGCTGCACTCCGACTATCCACTGCAGGCGATGCTCTACTCCGTGGTGCTGCACCGGTACCTTCGCTGGCGGCTGCCCGGCTACGACGCGAGCGTACATCTGGGTGGGGTGATCTACCTCTATCTGCGCGGCATGTGCGGACCCGAGACGCCGATCGTCGACGGACATCCGGCCGGGGTGTTCAGCTGGCCGATGCCGACGGCGCTGGTGCTGGCACTGTCCGAACTGCTCGACGGGAGCGCGCCGTGACCACACCCGTCGTCGACGAGTTCGACTCGGCCTTCGCGCTGACCGCGACCGGAGTACTGCGTGACTTCAACCGGGCCGGCGTGATCCTGGCCGCCGACGTCCATGTCGCCACCAGACTCACCAAACTGCTTGCTGAGAGCAACGAATCGGTCGCGCTCGCCTGCGCCCTGGTGGCGCGGGCGGTCCGGGCCGGATCCATCTGTCTCGACCTCACCGAGGTCCGCGCGGAGGTCGGCGAGGACGGCGACGAACTGCCCTGGCCCGAACTGGACGACTGGCTCGCGGCGCTGACGGCCAGCCCGTTGCTCGCCGCTCCGCATCCACTGCACCTCGAGGACACCCGGCTGTACTTCGATCGCTACTGGCGCGAAGAAGGACAGGTCGAGCAGGACCTGCGCCACCGGGCCGGCCTGGCCGCGCCGGTGATCGCCGACGAGGCGGCTCTGCTGGCGGGACTCGAACGGCTCTTCCCCGGTACGTCGTACGTCGAGCAGCGGCTGGCGGCCGAGACCGCCACCCGGCAATGGACGACGGTCCTCACCGGCGGTCCGGGCACCGGCAAGACCACCACGGTCGCCGGCCTGCTGGCGCTGCTCGCGGAGCAGGCCGAGCTCGCCGGGCACCGTCGTCCCTGGATCGCGCTGACCGCGCCGACCGGCAAGGCCGCGGGGCGCCTGGAGGAAGCGGTCCGGGACGAGATGTCCGCGCGGCTGACCTCGCAGGACACCGACCGGCTGGGCGAGTTCCACGCCCGCACCCTGCACATGCTGCTCGGTGGCCGCCCCGACTCCTCGACCCGCTTCCGGCACGACCGCGACAACCGGCTGCCGCACGACATCATCGTGGTCGACGAGACCTCGATGGTCTCACTGACGATGATGGCGCGGCTGCTGGAGGCGGTCCGGCCGGAGGCCCGGCTGATCCTGGTCGGCGACCCCGACCAGCTCGCCTCCATCGAGGCCGGCGCGGTGCTGGCCGACCTGGTCGAGGGGCTGGTGGCCGGCGGCCACACCGCGGCCGCCGAACTGCGCACCCCGCACCGGTTCGGCAGCGAGATCGGGGACCTCGCGCTCGCCGTCCGCGAGGACCGGGCCGACGACGTTCTCGCCGTACTGCGTGGCGGTGGTGACCGCGTGCACTTCGTGGCGGACGACGACCCGGCCGACGCGCTGCGTCCGGTGCTGCTTCCCGACGTCCTCGCGATCCGCCGGGCCGCGGAGTCCGGTGACACCGAGGCTGCCCTGGCCGCGCTCGACCGGCACCGGCTGCTCTGCGCCCACCGCGAGGGCCGGTGGGGCGTCAACTACTGGAACCGGACCGTCGAGCGCTGGATCACCGAGGAGACCGAGGACCCGCTCTGGGACACCTGGTACGTCGGCCGCCCGGTGCTGGTGACCGCCAACGACTACGCCCTCGGCATCTACAACGGCGACGTCGGCGTCACGATCCGGCGCCCCGACGGCTCGCTGCGGGTCTGCATCGACAGTTCGCGCGGCCGCCTCGACTTCGCCCCGAGCCGGCTCGGCAACATCGAGACCCTGCACGCCATGACCATCCACAAGGCCCAGGGCAGCCAGGCCAAGGAAGTGACCGTCCTGATGCCGGGCGAGGAGTCGCGGCTGCTGACCCGTGAACTCTTCTACACAGCGGTCACCCGCGCTCAGGAGCGCGTCCGGGTGGTCGGCACCGAGGACGCCGTCCGGCTGGCCCTCGGCCGCCGGGCCCTCCGCGCCACCGGGCTGCGGCAACGCCTCACCGCCGCCGAGCCCACGGCGGATTGTCGGTAGTCGCGGGTAGGGTCCTGAGCCGTGGACGCTGGGGAACGCATTCAGGAGCTGGCCGATCAGATCGTCGTGCTACGCGACGCCTACTACCGGGGATCGCCGACGGTGGCGGACGCGGAGTACGACGCGATCGAGGACGAGCTGCGGGCACTGATCCAGGCCCATCCGGAGCTGGCGCCCGACCCGAACCCGCTGGAGCAGGTGGGCGCGCCCGCGGTGCTGCACGCGCCGATCCGGCACTCGCGGCCGATGCTGTCGCTGGAGAAGGCGACCCGGCCCGAGCAGGTGGAGGCGTTCTTCGGCCGCTTCCCCGGCCAGTCGGTCGTGGTGATGCCGAAGCTGGACGGGCTGTCCCTGGCCCTGGTCTACGAGAACGGCCGGCTCGCCCGCGCGATCACCCGCGGCGACGGGACGACCGGCGACGACGTGACGCCGCTGGTCCGTGCGCTGGCCGACGGAGTGCCGGACCGCCTCGACGTACCGGGCCGGATCGAGGTCCGCGGTGAGGCGGTGATGCTGCGGTCCACCTTCGCCGCCTACAACGCCGCCCACCCGGACAAGCCGCTGATCAACCCGCGGAACGCCGCGGCGGGCACGCTGCGGGCCAAGGACCCCGCGACGGTTGCCGAGCGGCGCCTGCAGTTCCTCGCCTTCGACCTGCTCAGCGACCCCGGCAACACCGATGCGGATCTCGAGCGCGCCCTGAAGACGATGGGCTTCACCGTCGCCGACATGCGGCACTGCGCGGACGCGACCGCGGCGCAGGCCGTGATCAGCACGATCGAGCAGCAGCGCAACGACCTTGACTACGACCTGGACGGCGCCGTACTGCGGCTGGCCGACCGCGACGCGTTCGCGGCGGCCGGCACCCGGTCGAGCTCGCCGCGGGGCGCGATGGCGTTCAAGTTCGCCGCCGAGGAGAAGACCACCGTGCTGGCCGACGTGGTCTGGGACGTCGGCAAGACCGGCAAGATCGCCCCGGTCGCCTGGCTGGAGCCGGTCTTCGTCGGCGGTACGACCGTCACCCGCGCCACGCTGGCCAACCAGGAAGTGATCCGCGCCCGCGACATCAAGATCGGCGACACAGTGCTGGTCCGGCGGGCCGGTGACGTGATCCCGTTCGTCGCCGGCGTGCTGGACGCCTCCCGGCGGACCGGCGCGGAGCAGGACATCGTGCCGCCCTCGGTCTGCCCGTCCTGCGCGCAGGAGCTGACCGAGCAGGGCAACAGCCGCGAACTCTTCTGCACCAACGTCGCCTGCCCCGCCCAGACCGTCCGGCGGCTGATCCACTGGGCGTCGCGGGCGGCCGCCGACATCGACGCGATCGGTGGGGTCTGGATCGAACGGCTCGCGGAGGCGGGGATCCTGGAACACCCCTCGGACTTCTACCGGCTGACCAAGGAAGGGCTGCTGGAGTTCGACCGGATCGGCGAGGTCTCCGCCGCCCGGATGATCGAGTCGATCGACGCGAGCCGCCAGGTCGGCCTCCGCCGGGCGCTGATCGGGCTGGCGATCCCGATGGCCTCCGAAGGCACCGCCACCCGGCTGTGCCGGGCGGGTTTCGGTTCGCTGGAAGAGGTCGCCGACGCGGGAGTGGACGGGCTGGTCGCCGTGGAGGACATCGGCCCCAAGGTGGCCGCCTCCCTGATCGAGCACCTGGCCCGCCTGCGCCCCGAACTCGAGCGCCTCCGCGCGGCCGGGGTCTCGCTCGACGTCCGCGAAGAAGACCTGCCGCCGGTGGTCGCGGCCGGCGCCCCGCTGGCCGGCAAGACGGTGGTCGTCACCGGCGCGATCAGCGACCCACGCTCCGGCGAGAAGGTCGCCCGCCCCGCCTTCCAGCGCCTCTGCGAGCGGGCCGGCGCGACCATCGCCTCCTCGGTCTCGGCGACCACCGACCTGCTGATCACCGGCGCCGACGTGGGCGCCGCCAAACTCACCAAGGCCGAGAAGCTCGGCGTCACCGTCGTCGACCAGTCCGAGATCTGGCAGCAACTCCAGGCCGCCGACCTGCTCAACCGCTGATCACCGCCGGCCGGTTGTCATCGGCAACTACCGACGGTGGCGGCGGACCACCCGGGCGAGGACTTCAGTGGCTGCGGTGTCTCGGGCGGCGGGTGATCGCCATCAGGGCACCGCCGGCCAGCACGAGAGCCAGCGCCGCCAGGGTGATGCCGAGTCCGACCGGACCGCCGGTGTCCCCCAGGTCGGGTCCCGGCTTCGGGCCGGGTGTGGGGTTCGGCGTGGGGTCTGGAGTGGGGTCTGGTGCCGGCGGTGGGGTGGGGGTCGGGCCAGTGGGCTTGGTGACTTTCACGGTGACCGAACTGCTGTTGTCGCTCGGATCGGGGTCGGGCGTCGTCGCCGTGACCACCGCCGTGTTCGTCACCGCCTTCTTCCCGTACGACGCGTCGATCGCCACGCCGAGGACGATCTTCGAGCTCCCACCGGGGTCGATCCGGCCGATGCTGCAAGTGATCCGCTGATTCTGGCTCACGCACGCTTCCGGCATCTTCCGCAGCCGCAGCCCGGCGGCCAGCACGTCGATCACCTGCACCCCCAGCGCGGCCGAGGGCCCGGCGTTCCGCACGGCGATCGTGTAGCCGAAGGTCTGTCCGGCCTCGACGCTCACGACGGACGCGGTCTTGAGCAGGCTCAGATTCGCCGACTGGGTCGTCCGCCCGCCGGCCTTCGCCTCGTTGTTGCCGATCACCGGGTCCGGGGTGGCGGCGCCGACTCGCGCGATGTTCTCCAGCGCTCCGGTGAATCCGGGGACCACGGTCGCCGTCACGACCACCGTGATCGTGGCGCCCGCCGCGAGCAGCGCCGTACCGCACTGCACGGTGCCTGCCTCGGGTGCATCCGGTGCACCGGCCTTGGCCGGAGCGAGCAGCGTGCACGTCACGCCGTCGGGGCCTTCGGCCGACACGTTCGTCAGACCGCGGGGCAGTTCGTCGGTGACGACGACCTTCCGCGCGTCCGACGGGCCGAGGTTCCGGACGGTCAGGGTGAACTTCACCGGCCCGCCGGAGACCGGATCGCCCGGGCTCATCGTCTTGGCGATGGCGAGGTCGGCCAGCGCGACCACCGGCGAGACGATCTTGCCGGTGTTGTTGTCGCGCTCCGGATCGGGAGTCGGTGAGGTGGCCGTCGCGACGTTCGCCAGTGTTGACCCGTCGTACCCGGGATCCAGCCGGACCCGGAGCGAGAGGATCACCTGGCCGATCGGAACGTCGCCCAGTTCGCAGCGCACCGTCGCGCCGTCGGCCTGGCAGGGCGGGCTCACGGACACCACCGTCAGTCCGGCCGGCAGGGGGTCGGTCACCACCACCGAGCGCGCCACCGATGGGCCCTTGTTCGTCACCACGATCGCGTAGTCGAAAGTGCTGCCCGGCGTGACGCCGGCCGGCTCCGCCTGCTTGGTGACATCCACATCCGCGCTGGTGGCGACCGGGATCGTGATGGTCGAGCTGTTGTTGTCCTGGTCGGGATCAGGCACGGGCGAGGTCGCCGTCGCGGTGTTGACCACCGTGGTCGCGGTGTAGCCCGGGTCGACTGCCGCGGTGATGACGACGGTGGCCGCGCGGCCGGCCTTCAGGGTGCCGATCGAGCAGCGGATGGTCCGGCCCGTCGTCGTACAGGAGCCTTGGCCGGGCTCGGCGCCGAGCAGCGTCAGGCCGGGCGGCAGGACGTCCTCGACCTCGACCAGGGTGGCGTCCGACGGTCCACGGTTGACCACCGCGATCCGGTAGCCGACTCCCCCACCCGCGACCGCCGACTTCTCGTCGCTGGTCTTGATCACCTCGAGGTCGGCGGACCGAACGACCTTCGTGGTCACCGAATCGGTGTTGTCGGACGGATTCGGATCAGGGGTCACGGACGAGACCGTGCCCGTGTTGGTGATCGGCCCGGTCTGCGCCGGGTCGACCTCGACCCGCAGCAGGACGACGGCTTCGGACCCGGTAGCCATCGTGCCCAGCGCACAACCGACGGCCGCTCCGTCGATCGTGCAGGTGCCCTCCGCTGTGGTTGCTGCCAGCAACTTCAATCCACCCGGTACGGCGTCGGTCACGGTGACCGCCTGCGCACTCGACGGGCCCGCGTTGCGAACGGTCAGCGTGTAGAGACCTTCAGCACCGGCGACCAGCGGTGACGGCTCCACCGACTTCGTGATCGACAGGTCTGCCGAGGCGCTGACCGTGGTCTCGGCCGTATCGGTGTTGTTCCGGTCGTTCGGGTCAGGGGTCTGCGAGCTCACCGTCGCGCTGTTCGTCAGCTTCCCCGCCGGTACGTCGGCCCCGACCGTCACCACGATCGTCGCGACGGCCTCGGCCCCCGGCGTCAGGCGGCCGATCGGGCAGCGCACGACCGGCTCGGCGACCGACGAGTCCTGCCGGCACTCACCACCCGGCGCCGAGCCACGCAGGTACGTCGTACCGGGCGGCAACGTGTCGTCCACCAGCACGGCCACCGCGTCGGAGGGACCGGCGTTGCGAATCGCCAACTGGTAGGTCAATCGGTTGCCCGCGACAACCGTTGCCGGTGCGGACTTGGTGACCGAGAGGTCCGCCTTGGCCACCACGGTCGTCGTACTGGTCGAGGTGTTGTCGGACTCGGTCGGATCCTCCGGAGTTCGCGAGCCGGCTGTCGCCGTGTTCGCCAGCTCCCCCGGCTCGGTGCCAGCGGCAACTGTTCCGCCGACCGTGACCACGAAGGACTCCCCGGCGGCGAGCGTGCCGACCGAGCAGCGAACTCGCCCGCCGGCAACCGTGCAAGAGGCCCCGCCGGTGGCCGACGCGGTCACGCCGGTCACAGCGGGCGGTACAGCGTCGTCCACGGTGACGTCCTGCGCGTCGGACGGACCCGTGTTCCCGACCGTGAGCTCGAAGGTGATCGCCTCGCCGGCCACCACCGGATCAGGGCTGGTGGTCTTGACCAGCGTGATGTTGGCCTGCGCGCCGGTCAGCAACGTGTACGTCGCCGAGTTGTTGCCCGGCACCGGGTCCGGGGTCGGCGACGAGACCTTCGCGGTGTTGTCGAGCTGGTTGGGCGGCGTACCGGACGGAACGTTCGCCACCACGGTCACCGTCACGGAGCCACCCGGCGCCACCGTGCCGACGTTGCAGGTGACAGTGCCGTCCAACTGGCTGCAGGTGCCCTGCGACGTGGCCGACGAGGCGTAGCGCAGCGGCGCGGGAACTGGATCGGTCACAGTCACGGCTGTCGCCGCGGACGGCCCGTTGTTGCTCACCTTCAGCGTGTAGGTAACCGGCTTCCCCGCCTGCACCGGGACCGGCTGAGCGGTCTTCGTGATCGCCAGGTCGGCGCTCGTGGTGAGGTCGTCGGTCGTCCGGCCGGTGTTGTTCGACGGGTCCGGATCGGGCGTCGTGCTGGTCGCCGTGGCCGTGTTGACCAAAGAGCCGGTCGCTGTCGCGACCACGGTCGCGGTCACCGTGATCGTGGCGGTGGAGCCGGCGCCGAGATCGCCCAGCGCGCACCGCACCTGGCCGGATGACACCGTGCATGAGCCGGCGGTCGTGTCGGCGGTGGCCGCGGTCAGGGTGGCCGGCAGATCGTCAGCCACCAGTACCGCCTGCGCGTCCGACGGGCCGTCGTTCCGCACGGTGATCTGGTAGGTCACCGGTTCGCCCGCGACGACCGGCGCCGTGACGGTCTTCTTGCCGACGACCAGATCGGCCTTCGGCCGGCCCGGCGTCACGGTCGCCGTGTCCGTGTTGTTCGACAGGTCCGGGTCCGGCGTGGCGCTGCTGACCGCGGCCTGGTTCACCAACGGACCACCCCGGTACGCCGAATCCAGCACGGCGGTGATCGACACGACCAGCGTCGTCCTGCCGGCCAGCCGGTCGGTCGTGCAGGTGACGTCCTGGCCGGCCGCGGTACAGGTCGCCGGAGCCGGAGCCTCGGCCTTGACCAGGCTGAGGCCCACGGGCAGTGAATCGGCGATGCGAACCTGCTCGGCGTCCGAGGGCCCGTTGTTCCGGATCGTCAGCGTGTACTTCACCGGCTCACCGGGCGCCGGGGCGTCGGGGGCGACCGCCTTGCCGACGGAAAGATCCGCGATCCGGATGACCGGCGTGGTGACCGAGGCACTGTTGTTGCTCTGGTCCGGATCAGAGGTGGAACTGGTGGCCGCCGCGACATTGGTCAGGCTGGTGACCGTGCCGGCGGACGGGACCCGGACAACCACGGTGATGGTTGCCTCGCCACCGGAGGCCAGGTCACCGAGGGCGCAGTCGACCTCACCCGAGCAGGTGCCTTGGGTGGGATCGGCCGACACCAGCTCGACGCCGTCCGGCAGGGTGTCGGTGACGACGACAGCTCGCGCCGTACTGGGACCGTTGTTGCGGGCAACGAGTTTGTAGGTGAGGTTCCCGCCGGCCGGGACGGGGTCCGGCGTACCGGTCTTGGTCAGTGCCACGTCCGCCGACTCGGCCACCGGCGTACGCACCTCGTCCGCGCGATAGGTGTAGGGCTTGTTGAGCGTCTCGGCCGTGTAGTCCAGGTAGCCGGTGTTGACCACTGTCGTTCCGGCCGTCGCCGGGTCGAGCGTGACCCGGAACCTGACCGTGCTGCTGACGTTCGTGCCGAGCCGGCCACCGGTGGTCGCGTTCGCGCCCGTGCCGATCCGGAACCGCACCGCGCGCGAGGCGTCGTCGTACTCCGCCTGGTCATCGCCCGCCGCGTCGGTCTTGGTTCCCGTCCCCGCGCCGGCGACGACGCTCAGCGAGCCGGGAACGAAGGTGGTGTTCGGTGGCAACGCGTCGCGCACCACGGACCGGAGCGCGTCGTCCTCGCCGGTGTTGCCGAAGCTCAGCGTGTACTCGAGGGTGTCGCCGATCTTCGCCGGAGCGTTGCCCGCCAGGTTGCGCACCGACTTGGTGCCGTGGATCGCCGGCGCGTAGAGGTCGATCTGGGTGGTCAGGGCGGCCGGGTAGTAGAAGTCGCCCGTACTGGCGAAGGTCAGCTCGGCGCTGGTCGCGCTGTTCGCGAGGAGCCCGGCGGCGTCCACCACCTTCGCGTCCAGGCCCAGGGAGTTGACGCTCGCCGGGGTCCGGTTCGTCAGGTTCGCTCCGGCGTCGGTGACCCGGCTGCTGAAGAAGTTCGCCGACGGGCTCTGGGCGTCGGCGAGCCGGATGCCGTTCACCGCGAAGTAGTCGCCGCTGATTCCGGCGTCACCCTCGTAACTGACGCTGCCGAAGCGTGCGTTCACCGGTCCGCTCGGCGGCGCCAGGAACCCGGAGATGCTGGTCTTGATCACGTCGCCGGTCGTCACCCGCGCGTACCCGTTGAACACCGACAGGTCGCGCAGTGGCTCGTTCGGGTGCTCGTAGGCCACCACCAGGCTCCACCCGGCGTACCGGTCGGCGCCGGTACCCGCTGCCGCGTCCGCACCCCAGTACTCGCCGCCACCGGCGCCCTGCACGACCGACGTGACATCGAGGTACGACGAGTAGTCCTGCGTCCCCGCGGTGAGATAGTCCGTGCGCCCCGCGGTGACGGTCTGGTACGCCGTCTGGCCGGGGACCCGGAGCTTCAGCGTCTTGCCGTCACCGGTGCCGGCCGTGCCACCGGACCCCGCGGCCCGGCTGGATCCCCAGAACAGTCCGGCGTACAGCACCTTCGCGCCGTCCGGCAGGCTGACGGTCGCCGCCGACGAGGACTTGGTCGAGGCATCCGTGTCGGCGTCGAGCAGCCGCATCACCCACTCGTTGTTCGACGCGTTCGCGGTGCCGCCGGCCAGCGCCGCCCGGCAGGTGGCGACCGTGGTGTCGCAGGTCTCCAGCGAGTTGCCGGTGATCCGTACGGCGCCGTTCACCTGCGCGCCGAACACCTTGCCGAAACCCCGGATCGTCTCCGCCGAAGCTGTTGCCGAGGGCACCAACCCGGATCCGGCCACCAGCAGCACAGCGAGCAGGAGGCGCAGCCGACCAGCCATCTGTTTGTCCCCGTTCAGTCGCACATCCGGCGAGAGCCCTCCCCTACCTATCACATCGAGTAGCAGATCAACTACTCAAAGTAGGTGTCTGAGGCAACAATCTTCCGGGCGTCCAGGACTGCGGCGACCGACCGGCCGGCTCAGCCGCCGTGGGTGAGGCGCCGCAGACCGTCCGTCCAGCGTTGTTCGCGCTCACGGTCGTTTTGTTCCCACCACGGGGTGCCTCGCTCGCCCAGCGCTACCTTGGCCGCCTGTACTGATGCCCGGGCCCGGCGTTCGGCCTCGGGGTCCTCGTCGTGCAGGGCCTGTTTGACGGCACGGCGGGCCTTCATCAGCTCTGACCGGAGTTGAGCCTGGATCTCGTCCGGGATGGCGGGGTCGGTGGCTCGCCAGCGCCGTCCGCCGATGACGACATAGCGACCGTCAGGGGTCTTGCCTGGGCCCGCCATGGACCGAGCCTAGAGCGACGCGGAGCGACGCGCTCACCAGATGCCGAGCTGGGCGGACAGCACCAGGCCGGCGGCACCGAGCAGGATCAGGTCGTCGTCACCGGCCAGCGAGGTGACCCGCACCGACGAGCTGATCGGCGAGAGAGTTCGCGCGCGGGCCGTCACGGTCGCAGCCTGCAGGAAGGCGCCGTCGATCAACTCGGGTGGGCCCGTGAGGACCACCTCGTCGAGGTTGAGCGCGCTGATGATCGGGGCGAGCACGATTCCCAGCGTGCGGCCGGCCGCGGCCAGGACAGCCGGCCGGTCGGCGCCGGCACCGAGCCGGCGCCGCAGGAACGCGGCGGCGATGTGCTGGTCGAGGCAGCCGCGGCGCCCGCAAACACAGGGATCTCCGTCGTCGTCGACGGTCACGTGCCCGAGCTCTCCCGCGGCGAACTGCTCCCCCTCGACCAGTTCGCCACCGACCACCAGGCCGGCCCCGACACCGTGCTCGATCGAGAGGACCATCAGGTTCCGCGCCTCGCTCGGGCGGAACCGCAGGACGCCGAGGGCGGCGAGGTTGATGTCGTTGCCGACGTACGCCGGGACGGCGTACCGGTCGCCGAGCTGTTCGGCGAGGGGAAGCCCGATCCAGCGCAGATGAGCCGCCTGCCGGACGGTGCCCGTGTCGTCGACGATGCCGGGCGTGCCGACTCCGATCCCCAGCACCCGTCGTGGAGCAGCGGCGACCAGTTCGTCCGCCAGCCGGAACACCAGGTCGAAGGCCTCGCGACCCAGGGCGCCGTCGAGAGCCACCTCGGCCCGGTGGACGACGCCGCCGCGCAGGTCGAGCACGGCACCGGTGAACCGATCGCTGTGCGAGAGATCGAGCACGACGAGGTTGACGTTGCCGTCGTCGAGGCGTACCAGCTTCGCCGGCTTGCCCGGTCGCGGGCCGTCGCGGGGACCGGTCTCCGCCACCAGTCCGTCGTCCGCGAGGTCACCGACCAGCGCGGACACCGTCGGCGCGGTCAGTCCCGACGCGCGGGTCAGCTCGGGCCGGGTCATCGGCCCGTGATGGTAGAGCGTCGCCAGCACGAGCGAGCGGTTGTGCACCCGGTTGTCCTGCGTCCGCGCCTTGCGCCGTCCGGGCAGCTCGCGCCGCGGCGAAGGCACCTGCGGGAACGCCATGGATTCCTCTCGCCCAAGTTCGTAAGACCGCTTTAGTTAAATGGTCTTAGATATTCTTGTCAAGGCCTCGTCCGACCGCTTGACGACACCACTTCAGGCTGCCACGGTATGCGTCAACTTGCTGCTTCCAGGCAGTTCTGCGCATAAACGATCAATCTTCAACCGGTCGGAGGAGAGCACGATGCATCGTTTCCGAAGGTTCTCGGTGATTCTCGGAGTCATTCTGGCGGTGACCGCCTCCGGCCTGCCCGCCGCGACGGCGAAGCCCGTCGAAGCGGTCAATCCAGCACCCGCCGTGGTGCCGTCGCTGCAGCAGTGGACCGGCGGGACCGGTCGGCTGGGACTGCGCCCCGGAACCAGAGTGTCCGTCGCACCGGCCGACGCCGCGGCGCTGAAGGGCGTCGCCGATCAGCTCGGCACCGATCTCGGAGCGATCGCCGGCTGGCGGGTCACCGTCGTGGTCGATGCGACTCCCCGTGCCGACGACGTCGTACTGCGGATCGACCCGGCCGCTCAGGTCGGTCCGGACACCGCAGTGGCCGCCAAGGAGGGGTACCGGCTCGAGGTCACCGACGGCGTCGACATCGTGAGCCGTACGGCGACCGGAGCTTTCTGGGCGACCCGCAGTCTTCTGCAGATGCTGGTCCGGGAGAGCCCGGGCGAGGCGACCGTACCGGTCGGCAGCGCGGTGGACTGGCCGAACTACGCCGTCCGGGGCTTCATGCTCGACGTCGGGCGGCGCTGGTTCGACCAGAAGTTCGTCCGGGACTACGTGCGGTACATGAGCTGGTTCAAGCTCAACACCTTCCAGCTGCACCTCAACGACAACGAAATCACCGCTCCGGGTGGCGACTGGTCCAAGGCGCAGTCGGCCTTCCGGCTCGCCTCGGACAACCCGAAGTTCGCCGGGCTGGCCGCGAACGACGGCGCCTTCACCCGCGCCGACTGGAACCGGCTGGAGTCCGTGGCCGCCGACCATCACGTCACGATCGTGCCGGAGATCGACGCCCCGGCCCACGCCCGGTCGTTCATCGAGTTCGACCCCCGGCTCGGGCTGAACGGCGGCAACTCCGACCACCTGGACCTGTCCAGGCCGGCGACCACCGAGTTCATGAAGGAGGTCTTCGACGAGTTCACGCCGTGGTTCCGCGGGCCGGCCGTGCACGTCGGCGCCGACGAGTACCCGCGGGAGTACGCGGCGCAGTACCGGCAGTACTTCAACGACATCACCGCCCACGTCCGCGAGCTGGGCAAGAGCCCGTCGGCCTGGGGCAGCCTCTCGGTGATGTCCGGCGGCGCCGCCGGCTACGACCGGGACGTGACGATCAACTCGTGGAACAACGGCTGGTACGGCCCCCGGCAGGCGATCGCCGACGGGTACCCGGTGATCAACACCAACTACGCGCTGCTGTACGTCGTCCCGTTCGCGAACTACTACCACGGCAGCGGCCTGGACGGCCGCTGGTTGTTCGACAACTGGGAGCCCAACGTCTTTCCCGGACAGGAGAGTGTGGACCGCGGTGAGCCGCTGCTGCGGGGAGCGATGTCCGCGGTCTGGAACGACCTGGTGCACGCCGACTACGACGGGCTGGACGTCCATCGCCTGATCGAGCCGGCTTTCGGCGTGCTGGCCCAGAAGATGTGGCGCGGCGCGGATCCCGGCATCGGCTACCCGGCGTTCCTCGACCGGGTGGCAACCCTCGGCAACGGTCCGGGGAACGAACTGATCGCGAGCACGCTGACCGGTGCCGGTGATCCACGCATCGGAGTCTCGGTCGACGGCCCTGGACCTCTGCCGGCCGGTGAATCCGTCACCGTGACGGCGACAGTGACGAACAACAGCGCGACGAAGCTGACCAACGTCGCTCCCAAACTCTTCCTCGACGCGGAAGGCGTCACCAGCACTGTCGCGACCCGCGGCTCCACTGTCATCGCCCCCGGCAACACAGCAGTCTGGAGCTGGCGTCTCACGGCCGCCGGGACAGCACCTGCCGGTACGACGCGCGCAGCCGTCGAGGTGCCGGCCTCGCACCGAGGAGTCCTGCTGACCAAGCGAGCCCAGATCCCGATCCGTACGGTGCCCGCCGCTCCCCCGGGATCGCAGCATCTCTCGTTCAGCGCCAAGGCGTCGGCTTCGTCGGTGGAGGCGGGACTCGACCGGCTGGCGGCCCACCAGGTCAACGACGGTGACATGGCGACCCGCTGGGCTTCGGCCTACACCGACGGTGAGTGGCTGCGGCTCGATCTCGCCCAGCCGGCTCGTGTCACGTCGGCACGATTGTTCTGGGAGGCGGCCTGCGCGTCGTCGTACCGGATCCAGGTCTCGACCGATGGCACCACGTGGCGTGACGCGGCCACCGTCGGCAGCTCGACCTGCAAGGAGGACACCGTGACCCTGAACGCTCCCGAACCCGTGCGGCAGGTGCGAATGCAAGGCACCAAACGCGCGACCACCTACGGCTACTCCCTCTACGAGCTCTGGCTGTTCGGTCAGCCGGCTCCCTGACGAGGCAGCAGGCGGGCAGCTCCGGTGGGGTGGAGGATCCACATCCAGCGCACCGGCGGCTGCCGCGGAGGGTCAGCCGGGCAGGGTTCGGCGCGGCCGGGCTTCTGTTCGCCCAGCTCGCGCTGCGTGGCCGTACGAGCGGTTACAGCTGGTGCAGCTTGTCGAAGGGCGACAGGACGCGCAGCAGCTTGCCGCCGCCCAGATCGACCACTACCGCGTGAGGGCCCTCGACGGCGCTGATCCGCCCCATGCCCTCTTTGTCGTGGGACACCCGGTCCCCCTCCTCGAACGTCTTGATCGGGGCGGGCACCCGGGGCTTGAAGGGACTCGTGGACAGGTGACGACGCGTCGTCGCGCGGGAAGGCTCCATCAGGTCCAGTATGCGCCTTCTCCGCGCCGATGCGCCCGTCGAGCCCGGTTCGTTACCTTCCGGCACCTCACCGGACGGCGGCCCGGCGGTCACCGACAGCATGCGGGCGGCGGCCCCGGCGGTCACCGGCAGCGACGGAAAACGCTTCCGAACGGCGGCCCGGCCGGTCCGGCGTGCCCCTCGCCGGCACCCCGCACGATAGTGATTGATTGCTATTAGCAACCACTTTCAGGGCCATGGTCAGCACGCTTCAAACGCCTGCTGGGTAAGGGCCCGCGACACCTTGTCAAGGGATCGGAAGGCACAGTTCGGGCCTGGTTGGCATCGATGCCCGAACCGACACGCAACAACACGCTGTGGCCGTGACAGTGACGAGGTCTGCGGGGAGACTGTCGGTGACCGATTCAGTAGCACCCCGATGCCGTCCGTGATCGGGGAGCGCTTCCGAGATCGATGATTGACCGCCAGGGGGGCGTCGTAGTGGTGATTCGACTTGTCATCGGACACCGCGGCAAGTTGGTACGAGGTGCGCTGGCCGCAGTGCTCAGCAGGGAACCGGATCTGGCCGTGATCGGGGAGTTCGAACGTTCGGACGAGGTCCTCGTGGTCTGCGCGCGGGATCCGGAGGTGGTGGTGGTGCTCGATCCGCTGGTACCGGGCGAGATCGAGATGCTGGAACTGTGCGGCCGGCTGGACCGCAACCCGGTCCTGATGCTGATCGACCGGGACGACTCGGCCTCCGTCCCGGTGGCTCTCGCGGTCGCGAAGCAGTCGGAGTCGGTCGGCGTGATCGCCACCGACGTCTCGCCGGACGACCTGGTCGACGCCGTCCGCGGGGTGGCGGAGGGCCGCTCGGTCTTCGACGTGGAGCTGGCGCTGGCGGCGATCCGGGCCGGCGGCAGTCCGCTGACGCAGCGCGAACGCGAGGTGCTGCGGCTGATCGACACCGGCGCGACCGTGCAGGAGATCGCGCGCAGCCTCAGCCTCAGTGCCGGCACCATCCGCAACTACCTGTCGCGCATCCTGGCCAAGACCCGGGCCAGGAGCCGGATCGAGGCGATCCGCAAGGCTCAGGAGGCCGGCTGGTTCTGATCGGCAGGGACCGGCTCCAGCACCTGGACGGCGCCGTCCGGCGCCGTCCAGTGGCCGGCGAGTTCGGCGTACAGGGCGCTGCGCCGGCGCAGGTCGCGGTCGTCGCCGACCATGGCGTTGCTGCCGTCCAGGACCAGGATCCGCTGCGCCCGGAGCGCGGAGCTGACCCGGTGCGCGATCACGATCAGGCTGCCGGGACGCGCCGCGAACGCCTCCTCGGCGATCCGCTCGGCCGGCGGGTCCAGGTGGCAGGTGGCCTCGTCCAGGATGGCCAGCCGGGCCGGGGACAGGTAGGCGCGAGCCAGGGCGATCAACTGCCGCTCCCCCGCCGACAGTTCGGTCGGCCTGACCTCCGCCGCGAGGCCGCCGAGCCGGCGTACCAGCGGGAACGCGCCGACCGCGTCGATCGCCGCGGAGATCTGTACCGCGGAGGCGTCCCGCCGGAGGTAGGTCACGTTCTCCAGAACCGTGCCGGTGAAGACGTACGCCTCCTGCGGCAGCACCACCCGGGTGCCGGTCAGGTCCGACGGTTGCAGTTCCGACGGCGGTACGCCGCCGAGCAGGACCTCGCCCTCCGTCGGTGGCAGCAGTCCACAGATGAGGCGGGCCAGCGTGGACTTGCCGATCCCACTCGGCCCGACGACCGCCAGATGATCGCCTTCCGCGACGACCAGCTCCAGATCACGTAGTACCGGCTCGGCCGTCGGGCCGTAGGCGAAGGACACGTGCTGCAGCCGTACTTCGTGGCCTTCCGGCAGCCGGGCAGCCGTCCGGTACTGCGGAACCTCACTCTGGTCGAGGATTCGCCCGAGCGTCACGACGTACCGCAGGCCGCTGTCGCCGAGCGCGGACATCACCGTGTTCAACGCCGGCTGCAGTCCCAGCAGGACATACGTCAGGCCGCCGAGCAATGTCCCGGTGCTGACGCCCTGAGCGGCGAGCCACGGCGCCGCGCCGAGCAGGACCACCAGCGGCAGCCAGCCGCCGACCGCGAAGCAGAGCGTCCGCAGCGCGGCCACCTTCGCCAGTGATCGCTCGGCCGCCGCGTGCGCCTCGATCGGTACGCCGACCAGCCGGCCGGCGAAGTCCTCGGCCCCTGCGGCCGTCAGGTCTCGCACCCCCGCGAAGGTCATCGCCGCTGAGGTCGCGAGGCTTTCGTCGGCTCTCAACGAGGCACGGACCCGGGCTGCGGCCATCCCCAGCAGACCGAACGACAGCGCGAAGCCGAGCAGGAACAGCGGAATCACCAGGACCGCCACGAGCGGCGACAGGGACAGCAGCCCGGTCACCACACCGATCGCCGTCACCAGGAAGCTCCGCACCACCAGGATCAGCCCGGCGAAGGTGTCCCGGACGATCTCCACCTGCCGGTTGAGCCGCGCGACCGCACCGTCGGCGCGGGCGTTGCCGAGCGCGCCGGAGACCACCTTGCGGACCAGGTCGTCGCGCACCGGTTCGACCAGGTCACCGAGCCGCCGGTAGACCTGCCGGGCGCCCACCGCACCGAGCACTGCCGCGGCCAGCAGAGCGGCGAGCCAAGTCAGCCCGGTATCTCGCCGGCCGCCGAGGAACGCGTCGGTGGCATGCGCGACGGCCAGTCCGTAGAAGGCGCTGGGGAGAATCTCCGGCAGGGACCAGGCGGCGAGCTTCACAGCGGGTCTGCGGCGTACCGCGGTCAGGCCGAACCTCAGCTCCCGCCTCATCCGAAAGCCTTTCGGTAGCAGGGGTCTCTCCACAGTTCGTGGTGCCGGCCGACCGCTCGTACCCGGCCCTGATCCAGCCAGACGACCAGGTCGGCGCGCGCCGCCGTGCCTGCCCGGTGGGTGATGATCAACCGGGTCCGCTGCTGCCGGTCGCCCATCAGCGTCTCGCTGATCTGCAGCTCGGTCGCGGTGTCCAGACTCGAGGTCGCGTCGTCGAGGATCAACAGCCGCTCGGCCTGCCAAGCTCGCGCCAGCCCGAGTCGCTGGGCCTCGCCTCCCGAGAGAGGCGCCTCCGTGAGCGGCGTGCTGTAGCCGTCAGGCATCCGGCTGACGAACTCGTGGACATGCGTGGCGCGAGCCGACGCGAGCAACTGTTCCGGCTGCGCCGAGCCGACGCTGATCGCGTCTCCGACGGTGGAGCCGATCAGGGCCGGACGCTCGAAAGCGCATTTCACCGCCGTCCGCAGGGCCTCGTGGCTCAAGCCCGCCAGCGGGACCCCGTCGAGCCGCACCTGGCCCGAGTCGGGGTCCTGGAGACGTCCGGCGACAGCAGCCAGTACGGACTTGCCCGCCCCATTCGGCCCCACTACCGCGACCGCTGCCCCACCTGGCAGGTCCAGCTGAACGCGGTCCAGCAGCAGTTCGTCGCCCGCCCGCACTGTGACTTCGTCGAAAACGAGCCGGCCCGGCCCGGCCGGGAGCGTGAGAGCGCCGTAGCCGACAGCTGGGACAGCGGTGACCTCGGAGATCCGGGCGATCCCGGCCTGCCCCCTGGCCAGCTGGCCGAGGACTCCGGTGAGGCCGCCCAGACCCGCACCGATCACGGCGTACTGCGCGGCGGCGAAGTACTCGCCCGGAGTGATCTGCCGATTGACCAACTCGATGCCACCGACCGCCAGGACGGCGATCAGCACCAGCGGGCCGACCACTGCTGCCTGTGCACCGGAGCGGGCGAGCATCTGCCAGGTCTGCAGGCCGTGAGCATGCAACTGTGGCAGCAGTCGCAGCACCCGCTGCTCCTCACGGACAGCCGTCCCCGCGGCGGTGATCGTCCGCAGGCCGGCCAGTGCCTCTGTCAGCGCCGCCGCGATCCGGCCTTGGGTCTGCTGGTACGCAAGACTGATCTCGGCCGTACGGCGAGCGAAGAACCACAGCACGGCGACCACGAGCAGGATGCCACCCAGGAACGCCAAAGCCAGCCACGGGCTGATCAGAAACAACAGAACCAGGCTCCCGATCGGCGGCACCGTCGCCGTCACCGCGGTGATGGTCGCCGGTCCTGCTCGGGCCGCGTCGGTCGCGTTGCTCGACACCCGGCTGACCAGGTCGCCGGTGGCGAAGTGGCGGGTGCCGGCAGGGCCTGCGGCCAGCACTTGGCTGACCAGCCGACGGCGGAGCCAGGCCGTCGTACCGGCGACGCAGGCAGTACCGGCGATCACTTCGATGACGTCGCAGACGATGCCGAGGGCAATCAGGCCGCATGCGATCAGCACCCATCGTCCGGGACTGGCCAGGATGGCGCTGGGATCCTCTTCGGCGACGACAGCGTCTACTGCTCGGCCGAGCACGGTCGGCAGGGCGAGGACGGTCAAGCTGCCGAGCAGAGCGGCGATGCTGATCAGCGGGAGCCAGCCGCGGCCGCGGCGCAGTACGGCGCCGAAGGTGGTCACGGGGCGAGTCCGGTGTGGAAGGCGAGGAAAGCCAGGATGTCCGCCGCCAGCCCGACACCTCGGCTGGTCGCCGCCGGTAGGTGTCCTGCGTCGCTCTCGTACCTGAACAGGATCGGCCGCGATCCGGTGGTGGAGTGCTGCAGCGCGGCGCACATCTTGCGGGCGTGCAAGGGATCGACACGGGAGTCGGCGCCGAAGACGGTGAACAGCACGGCCGGATAGTCGACCTCGGCCACCCGGTGGTACGGCGAGTACGCCAGCAACGCAGCGAGCTGATCCGGATCCCCGGCCGAGCCGTACTCCCCCACCCACGAGGCGCCGAGTCCGGACTGCTCGTAGCGGACCATGTCGAGCAGCGGCGCGGAGCAGACCGCCGCCGCGAACAGCTCGGGACGCTGGGTGAGGGCCGCGCCGACCAGGAGGCCACCGTTGGACTCACCGCAGATCCCCAGCTGGCCGGAAGTCGTCCAGCCCTGCGCGATCAGCGTCTCGGCCGCGGCGAGATAGTCGTCGATGACGTTCTGCTTCGAGCCCAGAGTTCCGGCGCGATGCCACAGGTCGCCCTGCTCGCCTCCGCCGCGCAGGTTCGCGGTGACGAACACCCCGCCGGCCTCGACCCACGCCAGCGCGAAAGCCGAGTAGGTAGGAGTGATCGAGAGGCCGAAACCGCCGTAACCGTAGAGAAGTGTGGGGCGCGGTCCAGCCTGGCCGTCGCGGGCCAGCACGACCATCCGGATCGGCGTACCGTCGCGGGAGGGGTAGGTCAGCTGCCGCGCCGCGATCTTCGGACCGGGGTGGTTCGTGCTCGACCAGGGAGTGACCCTGCGGGTGCGCGCGTCGTACCGGTGGACCGTGGGCGGCGTGACGCTGTCGGTGTAGCTGAACCACGCCTCGTGCCCGCCTTCCGGTCGAGCGCCGAGGTCGGCGACCGTGCCGGGGCCGGGAAGCGGAACCTCGTGCAGGAGGTCCCCGGTGAGCGGATCGTGGGCGGTGAGTTCACTGAGTGCTTGTCTGGTCCGTCCGACGAGCAGGACGCCGTCCAGTACGGCGAGCTGGCTGAGCGGCGCGCCCGGCTCCTCGGCGATGAGTTCCCGCCAGTTCTCGTGGCCGGGCTCACGCGGATCGGCGACGCAGATCCGGCCGGACGGGGCTTCGAGGGTGGTGGCGACGTAGAGCCGCCCGTCGGGTCCCACCGCGAGCGCGCTACGCGCGTCGAGGCCTTGCTGCGCGAGCACCGGATCGAAGTCCGGACCGCTCAGCTCGACCACCCACTGTTCGTTGCGGTCGGCAACGGAAATGGTGAGCCAGTGCCCGTCGGCACTGATCTCCAGCCCGTACGACGCTTCGCCCGCCAGCACCTGTACGTCTTCGGCGCCGCCGACGCGATGCAGCAGCAACTGACGTGAGCGGACGAAGTAGAACGACTGGTTGTCCGCGCGCCAGGCGACCGGTGAGTAGCGGCAGCGATCGATCGGCTCGTCGACGAGCTCACCGGTGTCCACCGCCAGCACCCGCAGAACGGACGCTTCGTTGCCCTGCGAAACCTGGAACGCCAGCAGCCGGCCGTCCGGCGACGGCTGCCAACGGTCGAGCGTGGTCCGGCCTGACGGGTCGAGACGGATGGGATCGACCAGGCTCCGCTCCCCTTCGGGTCCGGCCAGCCAGAGCACGGGATGTTCCTGGCCGCGGCCTTTCCGCAGGAAGAACCGGCGACCGTCCCGCCAGGTAGGGGTGCCGGTGATCTCCACATTGCTCAGGGTGGCGACTCCGGTCCGGAAACGGTAGCGGCCGGGAAGGCGCGCGGCGTGCGTCAGCCAGAGGTCGTCCTGGGCGGTCTGCCATGATTGAGTTCGCTGGTCGGTGGCGTCCTCCAGCCAACGGTAGGGATCCGCCACCTGGCGGCCGTGCAGCAGCTCGACGACGGCGGACCGCTCGGCGTCGGGGTAGCTCAGGTCGGCTCGCGGCACGGGGCTCCTCCCATCAGGACGGTCCCGGGCGGGATACAGCCCCGCCCGGGACCTCAGGGGCCTAGTGACACAGCACCAGGCTGATGTTGCTCGGGGTCTTGGACTCGCAGCCGAGGACGGTCAGCGTGCTACCGCCGCCACCGCCACCGCCACCCCCGGTCGGGGCGTCGAGACCTTGCAGGTCGAGAAGTGCCATTTTTCTACACCTCCTTCCGAGGCTCGAAGGGTCCGGACGGCGGATTGCGTCCGAAGAACGGGAGAGCCACCGGCTGCTCGTGCAGCGCGGCTCCGAGGGCCAGCAGGACTCCGGCCGAGCCGGTCGCGAGATCGGCCGACAGACGAAGCAGCTGGTTGCCGGGAAACGCCAGGCCACCGGCGTACGGGAGTGCGTGCCAGGCCAGGCCGGCGATCAGCTGGTCGTTGACGCCGGGATCGAGTTCGGTCGCGGCGAGCAGCAGGCCGGCACGGCCCATGAACAGGCCGGGCTGCACGAAGTAGCCGCAGTGGGTGACCCTTCGCAGCGCCTCGAGAGCCGGCGCGAGTTCGTCGTCCGGGCGATGCCGCAGATAGCGCTGCAGCACCAAGGCGATGCCGACCGACCCCTCTTCGAGGTACGGCAGAGTTCGCCAACCCTGGTTGACCTGCAGCATGCCGTGGTCGTCCGTCGTACAGCGGCGCAGGTCCTGCTGGAGGGCGATCCGGGCCAGGTCGAGCAGGCCGGTGTCGCCGGATCGCTCGTAGGCGTGCAGGAACAGCAGCGCCGGGCCGGCCGAGCCGTACATCAGTCCGGCTCGTGGCCGTCCTTCGCCGCTCAGCTCCGCGACGTCGTCGGGACCGCCGAGGCGATCCGCGACCTGGTCGACGACTCGGGTGGCGGCGGCGAGCACAGCCGGTTGAGCGGCGTACTCCAGCAGGGTGAGGCCGATTCCGGCCAGACCGGAGTACAGGCCGAGTTCCTGGACCTCGGCTGGTTGCTGCAGGCAACGATCGATGACTTCCCCGGCGTCCTGGTGATAGCCGAGTTCGGTCAGTACCAGGGCGATACCGTGCAGACCGCTGTAGAGACCCGGGCCGATCGCCGCGTCCCGAGCGTGCCTGCGCAGCCATTCGTCGTACTCCGGGAAACGGCCGGCGCCGGAGCGAGCCAACGCGTACAGCACTCCGGCCGCCCCGTGTGCCAGGTTGACGCCACCGCCCGGCTCGAACTGCTGGATGTCCCCTGGGAACAGCCGATCGTCCCGCTCGGGCGTCGCGCCGGCCACGATCGCCTGGGTGATCGCCGCGCGCACCTCCGGCCAGGGGGCCACGCCGGGGATCGGCGGATCGGGCTGCGCGACCGGCTGGTCGCCGACGATGGTGGCGACCGCCGCGTCGAAGGTTGCCCGGGGCACCGAGAAGGTCGTGCTGATCAGGTCGGCGAGCTGGTTCGCCTTGTGGGGATGGAAGTGCAGCAGCATGGTCGACTGCGGCGCGAACAGGCCGAGCGCCAGGCAGGCCAGCGCGTAGCGATCCACGTCGACGCCTTGGCGGTCGGCGGGTGCCGCGTAGCCGGGGTGGGCCAGCGCCGAGCGCGCCTGCTCGGTGGCCAGGGTCGCCACCTCGAAGTCGATCAGCACCAGCCGGCCGTTCTCGTCGACGAGGACGTTGCCGGGGTGAATGTCGTTGAACACCACGCCGCGCTCGTGCAACGCCGCGACCGCCTGCTCCACCTGGGCGTGCATGCCGAGCGCCCACTCGGCGTACTCCGCTCGCTCGCCGGCCGAGGAGTCCGGCCGGGTCAGCGGAAACTGCCGGCCGATCAGCCGCTGCAAGGGATTGGAGTCGACGAACTCCTGCACCAGGAAGTGGTGGTCCCCGAGAGTGAAGTAGTCGTGCACGGCCGGTACGACGTCGAGCCCGGCCAGCCGCTGCAGGATGTCGCGCTCGTGGCCGACCCGGGCCACCGCGTCCCGCCCGATGACGTCGAGCCCGGCCAGCGGACGGCCTTCCTTCAGCACGACCTTGGCCTCGCTGTCGCGATGGTGGCCGAGGTACACGCCGCCACCGTTGGAGAACTGGATGACGCTCTCGATCACGTAGGCCAGGTCGTTGGTGGTGACCGCGTTGCGGGCCGCCAGGTGCGACTCCAGGAAGGACGGCAGCTGGACCCACGCCGGCGTGGAGAACGTCGGGCCGCGGACATCCGGCACCAGCCGGCCTTCGGCGTCGGCGAGGGCGTACACCCGCTCGCCGCTGTCCGACAGGCAGTAGCGGGTGACGAAGGCGCCGTACCGGACGAAGAGCGGGCCGGCGGCGTACCGGAGATCGCTGAGGATGTACGGGCCCTGGATCCCCGCCAGCAGCGTGTCGAGTTCCTTCAGGACCAGTTCGAGCTGCGCCTCGTCGGTCGGGTAGACGGTGACCAGCTTGCCGCTGGAGCCACGGAAGGCCGACTTCGAGTTGAGCATCACCGCGACCGGCTTGCTGCGCAGGAACTTGAAGGCCAGGCCACGCGGTACGCAGTAGTCCCAGATCGCCGCGATCGCCCGCTCGGCGTCGTCGAGACCGGCGGAGACGTGGATCTTCCAGCCCTGCGCCGGAAGCCGGAGTCCGGCCGGCGCGTAGTTCATCCACACCTCACCGGCCTGGTGGTCCCAGCCGCTCGGCACCGGACGGGCACCGGCCGCGAAGTCCGGCACCTCCGTGCCGCGGTTGGCCGGGGTGTCGTAGAACAGCCGGTCGGCCAGGCAGTAGAGCTCGTACTGTTCCATCCTGGCCTCCCACCCCTTGAGCAACGTCTCGTCACATGGTGTGTCCGATCGGCGCCGCCGCGTAGTGCCTGGCGTCACGACCGGCATGTGAGGAATGCCGCCCTTACGCCTGCGTATCCCACGGATCGGGACTTCTCAGGCGTCCGTACGAGTGGTCAGGGAGAGATCCAGCCGGTCAGCACGGTGAAGCCGGCGGCGGTCTCGCAGATGACGCGGAACGGGTGGCGCGGGACCGGGCGGACGATGAAGAAGCCGAGGTCGTCGATCGGCAGGGTGCCGAGCGCGTCGGAGTCCGAGGACAGCCGGACGGTGCCCGGCTGGGGTGGGCTGAGCTGGCCGAGCACCTCGTGCGGGGTCAGCTCCAGCTCGATGCTGAGCCCCTCGGTGGAGAAGGTGAGCGTCCGCAGCTCGGCGCTCTCCGCCCGGGTCAGCGCGAGCTCCTCGGTCTCCCATGCGGAGTCGTAGGTGAGCGCGGCCAGCTCCGCGTCGATCGTCCGCCACGCGTACGCCGCCCGGCCGGCGGCAACGAGGCCGGCGGGCATCTCCCTGGCCGTGCTCATCGCGTCGCGCAGTACTTCGAGCAGTTCCTCGTCATCGATCCACCACTGGACGTCCACGCTGCCCACCCCCTTTCGTTTCGGCGGTTGTCCCGGACCGGCCGCCGATCAACTCGGCGAGAGCCGGCGTCTGCCGTAGGCGCCCCAGACAACGGGCCCGGTTGGGCCCGATACTTCCGATCGGCATGTTGAGTTTCCGACTGATCTCGGCGTACACCGCCGGTGGGTCGCTGACCAGCATCGACAGCAGGGACTGGCAGCGCGGAGTCAGCTGGGCGAACGCGGCGCGCACCGCGACCTGGCGCTCGTGCGCCAGCAGCTCCTCGTCGACCGGCCGCACCAGGTCCGACGGATCCGGCGACACGTCGGCCGGATCGGTCGGCTCCGTCCGGCGCCCGAACCGCAGCAGCCGCAGGCACTCGCGCTGCGTGGTGGTCACGATCCAGCCCGGCAATGCGGCCGGTTCCCGCAGGTCGGGCAGCCGCTCGATCAGCAGCAACCACACCGTCTGGCCGACGTCGTCGACGTCCGCGGCCGACAGCCGGAACCGCCGTGCGACCGTCCAGACCAGTGGCGCGTACCGCTCGACCAGCTCGTCCCAGGCACTTTTGTCGCCGTCCCGAGCCCCCTCGACCATCCGGATCACGGTCGGGTCATCGCGCATACCGTGTCTCCTTCGTCGATCGGCGGGAACTCCTACTGGAACGGAGCCCGCCGGCTGCCTGGTGATACATGCTGCCTCAAACGCCCAGCACCACGAAGGACGCGGCCGTGGCGACGGCGAGTGGATCGTCGCCGCCCTCGGTCCGGGCACCGGCCAGTGCCTCGGCCAGAGAGCTTCCCGCCGCCAGCCTCGCGTGCACAGCGGTCATCAGCGGCACCGCCGCCCGATCGCTCACCGGTACGACGCTCGCCAGGATCCCCGCCGCGCCGAGCGGCAGCAGACTGCTGGTGAGCCCGAGCAACTCGTCCGCCCCGACCGGCTTCGCCAGCCCGGAATCGCAACTGGACAACACCATCCGGTACGGCGCCCGCTGGAGCCGCTCGAGGTCGTAGACGGTGAGCGGCCCGTCGTCCAGCTGCAGCGACGAGAACAGCGGACTGTCCGACCGGAAGGTGCCGTGCGCCGCGATGTGCGCGAGCCAAGCGCCGTCCAGCGCGCTGAGGACGGCGTCGGCGGTCGCCGCTCCCCCACTGAGCACCGTCGCCGCCGGATACCGCTCGGCCAGCCGCGGGATCTCGGTGTACCCCGCTGTCAGTCCCGGTCCGAGGACCAGCGCCACCTTCTGGTCCGGCGGTGGCTGCAGCCGTCCGGCCCGCATCCACATCGCTGACGACGGCGCGACGCTCACCACCCGATCCGCCAACGGCGGCAGCAACTGCCACGGCAGGGCCTGCAAGCGGCCCGGCGGAACCACCACCACCGGCCCGTCACCGAGGTCGGCCGCAGCGTCGCCGAGCACCGCGTCGGCCAGCCGCTCACCGATGACATCGAGCCCCGGTCCGGTCGGCGGGCAGCCCCGGGCCAGCCACCGGAGGCGGAACCGGGCGCGCTCGACCTCGAACGAAGCGGCCGGCAGCGGCCCGACCTCGTGCAGCCGGATCCGGCCCTGGCGGATCACGATCGCGAACAGGACGTCATCGACCTCGACCAACTCCACCAGGGTGGTCTCGCCGAGCTCGGCGATCAGTTGCTCCAGCTCGAACTGCGTCCTGGTCGACGACCCCGCTCCCCGGGTCTCCAGCGTGCGGGCCCGGATGGCCTGCTCGAGCCGCCGCCGGTCGCGTTCCAGCGCCGTACCGGCCGAGCTGTCGAGGGGGATGCGTTCGGACCGCCGGACGACCTCGCGCAAAGCGGCCAGGTCGGCGTCCAGCTGGGTGTCACCGCGAGTACCGGTGGGCTCGGCCGCGAAGGCGGTGGCACGCCATCGCTCGCTGCAGACCAGGAGCCGCTTCGGATCAGTACGCCGTACTGCGTCGCGCAACGCCAACCGGGCCAGCTCGCCGCCGTGAGCGGTCGCCCTGGCCCGCAGTTCGGTGGCGCCCATCATCAGCCGGTGCTCGTCGAGCACATCCAGTCCTCGATCACAGGCGGCCAGCATCCCGCCCACGTCGCCACGAGCCTCGGCCCGCAAAGCCTTGCTCAGCAGGGAAAGCGCACGCGCCAGCGGTGGCGCACCCCGCCGGATCGTCGCGGCTCGTGCCAGCTGGCGATCGGCCGTGACGCTCCGGCCTTCGGCGAGCGCGAGCCGTCCCGCGAGCAGATGAGCGGCCGGTGCCTCCGCGGCGCCGAGTTGATCGAGTCGGGTCGCTGTCTCTACCACCCGCCGGAGCAGTCGTGGGCCACGCTCGCCTGCCTGGTGACGGGCCTCGAGCTGGACCATCGTCGCCCTTGCGGACCACCACGGCCGGCGCTGCGCGGAGAAGAGCCGGCGTGCCTCCTCGGCCCGTTCCCGCGCGGTCGCCGGATCGGCGGCGACCAGTGACACCGTGGCCGCGGCGAACAGCAACTCCGCCTTCTTGGTCGGCTGACCGCCGTCCTTCTCCATCTGGACGACCGCTCGCTCGGCCTCCTCCCGCGCCTCGCTGATCAGGCCGGCCGCGAGCAGTACGCCGCAGCGATCGATCGCCAGGTCGGGCCACGCGACGCCCAGCGCCTCGAACCGCTCCCCCGCCGCGCCGAGATACTCCAGGGCAAGCGGCAGATCCCCTCGGGCGAAGGCCACCAGGCCGCGGTTCTGCCGGACCTCGGCGAACTCGAAGGCCTGGCCGACAGCGGCGTACAGGCGTTCGGCCACGGTGAAGTCGGCGTCGGCCTGGCGCGTCCGGCCGAGTGTGAGATGGACGAAGCCCCGGTAGTTGCGGGACCTGGCTTCCCAGACCTGGTCGTCGGCATGGCGAAGCCGGCTGACCGCGTTGTGCAGATCCTCCAGGGCCTCCTCGTGCCGGCCGAGCACGAGCAGGACGTCGGCCCGCCGGATCAGCACCCGGCCGGAGAAGGCACCGGTGCTGCCGGCCACCGCCCGGTCGAGGAACGCCAGGCCCTGCTTGCCTTGGCCCGCGCGCCCCAGGGTGGCGCCGAGGGAGGCCAGCGCGTCCAGCTCGCGCTGCTGGTCGCCGGACTGCTCACCCAGCCGCACCGCGAGCCGCAGCTCGCGGATTGCGGCAACGATGTCACCCAACTGGCGAAGGGCGACTCCCTGCGCCTGGTGGGCAACGGACGCCGCCGACCGGGACGGACCGGTCGCCAGCAGCCGCTGGGCGCCGGAGATCGCGTCGTGCGGGCGCGACAAAGCCAGGGTCAGCAACTCGTCCGGCACCATCGTCACTCTCGACACACCTTCCGGTAGTCGGCAGAGTGACAGGCTAGCTGGCCCATCCGGTGTTCCAGCGACGATCAGGGGAGGAAATCAGTGTCGGACAACCAGGTTCCCGACGAGAACGGCGATCCCAAGGGCGAGGATCCCCGAGGCAAGTACATCGACCAGGTCGAGCTGCTGATCGAGGCGTTCGGCGAGGAGCTCGAGATCGCGCCGGAGGACTGGCGCAAAGCGGGGGTCGACTATCTGTACCGGGCGGGCTCGGTGGTCGTCCGGGACGAGGACCTGCCGCGGGTCGTGGAGCTCTTCGGTGGAGGTACTCCGGACGACGGCGGCATCAACGGCGTGACCCGGCTCGTGCTGCCCCGCAAGGTCCCCGACCCGGCGCCCCGCGCGGCGACGGACACCCAGCGCTTCCTCCTGTACGCCGACCGGCGGCTCGGCCGCGGCGTCGTCACGCCGGAGCATCTGGTCTTCGTCTCGCCCAGCGTCAGCCCGTGTCCGGCGACCGAGCCGGAAGAGGTGCCCGCCGGCATCGAGCCGGCGCCGAAGGGCGACGGCAAGTCGACCGGCCGCGGCGTGAAGGTGGTGGTCCTGGACGTCGGCTGGACGGACGCGCCGCAGGCGCCCTGGCTGGACGGGGTCACCGGCGACGCCGAGCAGGTCTACGATCCGCAGACCCAGCTGATCGAGCCGTACGCCGGGCACGGCACCTTCATCGCCGGCGTCCTGCGGATGATCGCGCCGGAGGCCGAGGTGGTGGTGAAGGGTTACCTCGACCGGGCCGGCGCGATGTGGGAGGTCGACCTGGCCGAGAAGCTGTCCGAGGTGCTCGACCTGTCCCCCGACATCATCAGCCTCTCGGCCGGCACCAAGACGCGGTTCGACCTGCCGGCGGTCGGTCTCGACGTCTTCGTCCGGACCCAGCTGAACCGGGTGAACGGCCTGGTGCTGGTCGCCGCGGCCGGGAACGACGGCGACCGGGAGTACTTCTGGCCGGCGGCCTTCCCGGAGGCGGTCTCCGTGGGCGCTCTGGCCGCCGACGGCCAGAGCCGGGCGTCGTTCAGCAACTACGGCACCTGGGTCGACGTGTACGCGCC
Source organism: Kribbella sp. CA-293567 (assembly GCF_027627575.1). Taxonomy (NCBI): domain Bacteria; kingdom Bacillati; phylum Actinomycetota; class Actinomycetes; order Propionibacteriales; family Kribbellaceae; genus Kribbella; species Kribbella sp. CA-293567. Next base: position 3,369,323 of record NZ_CP114065.1, on the reverse strand, counting down.
GGGCGAGGATCTCGTCAACGCCTACCTCGACGGCAAGTACCGGTGCACCGAGCGCCCGGACACGGGCACGATCCGCACCTTCCAGGGAATGGCCCGCTGGAGCGGTACGTCGTTCGCGACGCCGCTGGTGGCCGGCCTGATCGCGGCCAGGATGTCCGTCACGGGCCAGACCGCGCAACAGGCGGCCGGGTCACTGCTGGACTTCAGCCTCACCCAGGCGATCCCGGGCGTCGGAGCGATCCTCCGGCCGGAGGACGCCCTGCGCTGAGCGGGCCGCCGACGCGGTACGTGGTCCCCCCTTGCCCTCCACGTACCGCGTCAGGCCCTCCCCCCGGGCTTCAGTTGGCCCCCGCCGCATCCGCCCTCGTCAGGTCGGAGCCCCCAGCGGCGGCCCTGATACATCTTCCGCAGAAGTTTTTTTCGCGGGCCGATCGTCAGCGGATCAGGGCGACGGTCTCGCGAGCGATCTGCCACTCCTCGTTGGTGGGGACGACCAGCACCGCGACCGGGCTGTCGTCGGCCGAGACCCGGCGGGCGTCCGCGCCGGAAGCGGTGTTGCGGCTCTCGTCGAGCTCGATACCGAGGCGTTCGAGATTCGCCAGCGAAGCGGCACGGGCGGCGGCGGAGTGCTGACCGACGCCGGCGGTGAAGACGATCGCGTCGACGGTGCCGAGGACCGCGTAGTAGGCGCCGACGTACTTCTTGATGCGGTGGCAGTAGACGTCGAAGGCCAGCTGGGCCCGCGCGTCCCCCGCCTCGCGGCGCTCGGACAGTTCACGGAAGTCGTTGCCCCCGGCAAGGCCTTTGAGACCGGAGCCGTGGTTGAGCAGCTGGTCGATCTCCGCCACCGACTTGCCGAGCTCGCGCGCCAGGTGGGCATGGATCGCCGGGTCGAGGTCGCCAGACCGGGTGCCCATCACCAGGCCCTCCAGCGGGGTCATGCCCATCGAGGTGTCCACCGACTCACCGCCACGGATCGCGGCCGCGGAGCAGCCGTTGCCGAGATGCAGCACGATCAGGTTCAGGTCGGCCAGGTCCCGGTCGAGCAGCCGCGCCGCCTCGGCGGCGACGAACGCGTACGACGTACCGTGGAAGCCGTATCTGCGGATCCCGTGGTCGTCGCGCAGTTCCAGCGGCAGCGCGTAGGTGTAGGCCTCCGGCGCAAGGGTCTGGTGGAAGGCCGTGTCGAACACGGCGACCTGCCGCAGGTCGGGGAACAACCGGCGCGCGACCTCGATTCCTTCGAGGTTCGCCGGGTTGTGCAGCGGAGCCAACGGCACCAGCTCGGTGACGGCGGCCACCAGTTCGTCGTCGATCAGGGCGGGATCGCCGAACCGCGCTCCGCCGTGGACGACGCGGTGCCCGATCGCCGCGAGCTCGACGTCGTCGAGGGACGGGCCGTGGGAAGAGAAGGCCTCCAGCGCGGCGCGCAGCGCGTCCTCGTGGTTCTCGACCTTCAGCTTGGTGCTGAGCTCGCCGTCGGGGCCGCGATGACTGTGATGGCCTTCGGCCTCGCCGATCTGCTCGACCAGGCCGACCGCGGGCGCTGCACCGGAAGCGGCGTCGACCAGGCTGTACTTGAGCGACGACGACCCCGCGTTGATCACCAGCACGTAGTCGCTCATCGCTCGCTCCGCTCGTCGCTGTGCTGGGCCTGGATCGTGGTGATCGCCACGGTGTTGATGATGTCGCGCACGGTGGCACCGCGGGACAGGTCGTTGACGGGTTTGCGCAGTCCCTGCAGAACCGGGCCGACGGCAACGGCGTTCGCCGAGCGCTGGACCGCCTTGTAGGTGTTGTTGCCGGTGTTCAGGTCGGGGAAGATGAAGACCGTCGCCCGGCCGGCCACCTCGGAGTCGGGCAGTTTGGTCCTGGCCACCGCGCTGTCGATGGCGGCGTCGTACTGGATCGGCCCCTCGACGAGCAGCTGCGGCGCCCGCTGGCGAACCAGCTCGGTCGCCTTGGAGACCTTCTCCACGTCGGTGCCGGTGCCGGACGAGCCGGTCGAGTACGACAGCATCGCGACCCGCGGCTCGACGCCGAACGCCGCGGCGGTCGCCGCCGACGAGATGGCGATGTCGGCGAGCTGCTCGGCGGTCGGGTCGGGGTTGACCGCACAGTCGCCGTACACGAGCACCTGGTGCTCCAGGCACATGAAGAACACCGACGAGACGACCGAGACGCCGGGCAGCGTCTTGACCACCTCCAGGGCCGGGCGGATGGTGTGGGCGGTGGTGTGGACCGAGCCCGACACCATCCCGTCGGCCAGACCGAGCTGCACCATCATGGTGCCGAAGTACGAGACGTCCCTGACCTGCTCGCGCGCCTTGTCCAGGTCGACGCCGCGGTGCTGCCGCAGCCGGTGGTACTCGTTCGCGAACCGCTCGCCCAGCTCCTCGTCGTCCGGGCTGAGGATGTGGGCCGCCGAGATGTCGACGCCGAGCGCGGCGGCCTTGGCGCTGATCACCACCGGATCGCCGAGCAGGGTCAGCTCGGCCACGCCGCGGCGCAGGACGACGTCGGCGGCCCGCAGGATCCGCTCCTCCTCGCCCTCGGGCAGCACGATGTGCTTGCGGTGGGCAACTGCCTCGTCGATCAGCTGGTGCTCGAACATCAGCGGCGTGACCGCGCCGCTGCGGGCCACCGCGAGCCGGTCGAGCAGCCCGGAGCCGTCGACGTACTGGTCGAACAGGGCCAGGGCCAGATCGACCTTGCGCGGCGAGTTCCTGGTCAGCCGGCCCCGCACCGCGGTCAGCGCGGTGGAGGTCGCGTGGGTGCCGAGCCCGGTCTCGATGATCGGCAGGGTGCTGCCGACGCCCTCGATCAGCCGCAGGATCTGGTCGGGCAGCGCGAACCCGCCGTTCAGGAAGATCGCCGACACCTGCGGGAAGTTCTGCGAGGCGTTGGCCATCAGGACGCCGACGACCACCTCCGGCCGGTCCGCCGCGGTGATCACGGCGGCGCCGTCGAAGAGCCGGTCGAGGACGTTCGGCATCGTCATCCCGGCCACCACCAGACCGGTGACCTCGCGGGACAGCAGCTGGGCCTCGCCGTTCAGCAGCCGGCCGTCGACCGCCGCCATCAGGTCGGCCACGGCCGGTGCGCTGAGCAACGGCTCCTCCGGCAGCGCGTACGCCGGTACGCCGGCCTTCGCCATCGCGGCGACCGTCTGGTCAAGCTGCCCAGGATCGACCCGGTTGGCGACGACGGCGAACAGTGAACCGTGGTTGGCGGTCAGCTCGGCGTTGGCGATCTCGGAGAGGGTGCCCACGTCCTCGGGGCTGCGGCCCGCGCCGTTGAGTACGAGCAGTACGGGCACCCCCAGGTTCGCGGCGATCCGCGCGTTGTAGGAGAACTCGGTCGGCGTGCCCACATCGGTGTAGTCGCTGCCGACGATGAGCACGGGGTCGCCGCGCTCGGCCACGTCGCGGTAGCGCTGCACGATCAGGTCCAGCGCGGCATCAGGGTCGGCGTGCACCTCGTCGTAGCTGACGCCCACGCAGTCCTCGTAGGGCAGCGAGACGGCGTCGTGCGAGATGAGCAGGTCCAGGACGTAGTCGCGGCCGCCGTACAGGTCGGTGTCCGGCCGCACGATCGGCCGGAACACCGACACCCGCTCGACCCGTTTGGACAGCTGCTGGAGCACTCCCAGGGCCACGGTCGACTTGCCGGTGTAGCCCTCGACCGATGCGACGTACACGCTGCTTCCCATAGGGGAACCCTAACTAGGGCACGAGCACCCGCCACAGAGGCAGGTACGCCGGGCGGTCCGGCTGCCCGATCTGATAGGCGGTCAGGCCTGACTGCTGGGCCGCCGTGATCTCGACCGGGTTCTCGCCCTCGAAGAACGACCGGCACGGCGCCGCCGCCTCACGGCCGCGGACGAACAGCGCCGCCGCGGGCTTGAACTCCGCCGTGGTCCGCGGCGTCAGGATCCGGTCACCGAACCACTCCCACGGGAACGGCTGCGCCTCGGTCCAGGTCGAGTCGACGAAAGCCTTGGTCGCGGCCGCCCGCTCGACGTCGGTGGCACCCCACTCCGGCGGCACGTTGGTGATCAGCCCGACCGGCACTCCCACGGCCCGCAGCAACCGCAGATGCCGCAACGCCCCCGGCATGTACGTCGTCTGCCCCGCGACTCTGGTGTCCACCAAGGTGTTTCCGAGGTCGAACCAGACCACCGAACACGACGGCCGGTGCTGGTTGGTCACGGGGACGGGAGCAGCCGTCGCCACGCTCGCGGGAACGACCAGGGCGGCGCCCACGGAAAACGCCACCACCAGCCGGGAGATGAGCCTCACTGTGCCTCCAAGGATTGAGCCGGGGGTACCGGCTTCTCATGCACAGCATGAATGCAGCGGCGCAGGAGCGGCCAGTACTCCGGTATGTCGTCCTGGCCGGTTTCCTGGCGGCCGTGGCGGTCGCCGCCGTGGTGGGCGCGGTCGGCGTACAGGGAACGACCGATACCTACCGGCAGCTCGAGCAACCCGCCTGGGCGCCGCCGAGCTGGCTGTTCGGGCCGGTCTGGACAGTCCTCTACGCCATGATCGCGGTCAGCGGCTGGCTGGTGTGGCGGCAGGTCGGCTGGTCGCGCGAACTCGTCCCGTACGGCGTACAGCTGGTCCTGAACGCCCTCTGGACTCCGCTCTTCTTCGGCTCCGGCCTCCGCGGACTCGCCCTGGTCGACATCGTTCTCCTCTGGCTGGGCATCGCCTGGACCGTCTGGGTCTTCCGCAAGGTCCGCCCGGTCGCCGCCGCGCTGCTGCTCCCCTACTGGGCCTGGGTCAGCTTCGCCACCGCCCTCAACGCCTCGATCTGGTACCTCAACCGCTGACGCCGGTACGACGAACGGGGCGGCCGATCAAGGTGATCAGCCGCCCCGCGCTCGTGCCCGCTGCTACCGGAGGGTGTAGCGGACGGTGTCGTGGCGGAGGACCTCGCCGGAGACCTTCACGATCCGCAGCGTGTGCGGGTTGTCCTTCATCCCGCTCTGCGCGAACACCGGGCGGGCCGTGACCCGGGTGTCGTTGTGCAGGTTCACCCGGCGGACCAGCTTGCCGTCGAGGTAGACGTCGGCCTCACCCTGGTCGGGGCCCAGGGCCGTCAGCCACTCGACCGCCGTGCCCTTGAAGGTGAACTCGACCGCGGCGCCGTTGACGGTGGTCGCGTGGACGTCGTCGTGGTAGTCGCCCCGGAAGCTGATGTCCAGCGCCACCGTGCCGACCGGCCGGGTCGCGAGGTACTGCTTCTTGATCGTGACGATCTTGCCGTCGACCGTGTAGTCGGTGCCCTCGACCAGCGCCTTGCCGGCGTTGGTGATCCCGGCCAGCTCACCCGGGTCCCGGGCGATCTCGGTGCTGACGTCGGCCTGGGCCGCCGGGTTCTTGTCGAAGCCCGCGCTGTCGGGGTTCAGCAGGCTGACCTGACGCACGGTCAGCTTGTCGAGCAGCATGTAACCGCCCGACTTCTTCACGCCCCGGATCGTGTGCGTTCCGTTCGGCAGGTCGGAGATGCTGTAGACGACCTGCTGCGCCCCACGCCCTTCGGCCTGGTGGGTGCTGACGGTCTGCTTGAACTCACCGTCGATGTAGATGTCCACATCGCCTTGTGACTCGTGCTTCTCGGTCACGTAGTCGACGCCGGTGCCGACGAAGGTGAGCGAGAACGCGTCGTCGTTCTTCTCGGTGAACTGCACGTCGTCCTGGTGGTCGCCGTAGCCTCGCCCGGTACTGCGGCTCCACGATCCGGTGTAGACGATCTGCGAGTCGTCGTTGTTCAGGTCCACCGTCCGGACGCCCGCGTCGGCGGCCTTCTCGGCCGCCTTCCTGCCGGCCGCGGCGGAGTCCGTCACGGTGACCTTCAGCGGCTCCGACACCGCGGCGACCTCACGGTTGCCGTTGCGCTGCCAGTCGCCGGTGTAGGAGACGCGCAGATCGTCGTCGTTGACGCGGACCGTCGACTTGCGCTCCGGCTTGACGGTGAACAGCCGGGTGCCGTGCGGCGGCACGGTCGCCGCGGTGTACGCCGACCCGAACTCGCCCAGGTTCTTCTTCGCCCACAGGTCACGCACGTCGGCCGGCCCGGTCAGGCCGAGATCCGACCAGTTCACGGTGATGTCGGCCTCGGTGGCGCCGAGGTTGAACAGCGCGACGGTGTAGGAGCTGTCCGCGTTGAGCGAGTACCACACCTGCTTGTTGGTCTTCGTCGAGACCGGCTGCGCGGGACGCCCGGCCTGGTTCACCGCGATCACCTCGCGGTTGGTCAGCAGCTCCAAGCCGTACGGGTCGAGCTTGGTCAGGTCGTTGCCGAGGTAGAACGGCGCCGCGGAGACGGCCCACAGGGTGGCGGCGGTCCGGCGCTCGTCCTTGGTCAGCCCGTCCATCTTGCCGTTGCCGACCAGCAGCGAGTCCAGGTCGTTCCAGCCGCCCGGCCCGGCGTGGCGCCACCAGTCCGCCGCCCGGGGGAAGAGCCGCGAGATGCTCGGCCAGTTCGTCAGGGCCTCGCCGGGGCAGTAGCACTCGACGTCCCAGTCGACCCGCCAGCCGTTCGCCCACTGCTTCCAGTAGTCGGCGTACTTGATGTCGAGGGCCCAGGACAGCTCGAACCAGATCTTGTGCCTGGCCAGCGCCTGCGACCAGCCCTTGACCTCGTCCCGCGCGTCCATCGACAGGTCGTTCTTGCCCGAGCCGGGCGTCACGCTGTCGTACTTGAGGAAGTCGACGCCCCAGCTGGCGTACAGGTCCGCGATCGAGTCGATGTACTTCTGCGAACACGGGTTGGTCATGTCCATCCGGTGCCCGAAGCCCCAGTAGTCACCCGGCTGGTGCGGCTTCACGGCCAGATCGCCGGTGCTGCACTCCGGGTGGCCGAAGACCGGGTAGTCGGCCTTCAGCGTCTCGTCCGAGATGCCCGGGATGCCGTACAGCCCGACCTTCTGCCCGTTGGCGTGGATGTGGTCGATCACGTCCTGCAAGCCCTTGGGGTACAGGGTTTTGCTGGGCACCGGCCGGCCGTAGGCGTCCAGCCCGCCGTTCCAGCCGGCGTCGATGTTGATGTACTCGTACCCGAACGGCTGGAGCGTGCGGTGCATCGCGTCCGACTGGGCCTTGAGCTGCGCCGCGGTGATCCAGCCACCGGGCGTCGGCTCGTACACCTGCATGCTGTAACTGCTCCAGCCCATGTAGGGCTTCTGCGCGACCTCACCCGCGGGGGCGAGCGGGTCCGGCGTCGCGGTGACGCTCGCCGCCGCGGAACCAGCCGCGGCGGTGGCCGTCGCGGTCTGCGCCCTGGGCGGAGCCGGCATGGCGGAGGACGAGGAGGACAGGCCGAAGGAGCCGAGCGCGGCGATCACGACAGCCGCGAGCACACCTCGCATCGCTGTCCTGGTTCGAAGGGATCTGGTCATGAGCGGCGACCTCTCTACGTGGTGCAGCGTCCGATCCCCGGGTGGATCACCGGGCAAATCGGATACGATATAGGAACCCTGAAGGGTGCCGGACGCTGTGTCAAGATCGCGCGGGCATTAACTTTCCTTGGGTAACAAACTCGTCGCGAGGTCGCCGCGCGGTCAGCGCAGGGCCGCGGCGAACAGCGGCACCACCTGGTCGAGGGCGTAGCCGATGGACAGGATCGAGTCGGTGGCGAACGCGCTGCTGAGCGTCTTGTCGGTGAAGACCACCACCCGGCCGGCCTTGACCGACGGCACCGCCCTGAACAACGGGTCGCCGCTGATGGTCGAGGCGTCGACCCCGATCGGCGCCATCACCGTCAGGTCGGCGTCCAGCAGGTCGAGCTGCTCCTGGGAGACCTTGACGGAGAATCCGTCGGTCGCCTTGGCCTCGACCTTCGGGTTGTTCCTGAACCCCAGCCGCTGGACGAAGTCCACCCGGCCGGTGCCGCCCACGTAGGCGCCGTACCCCTCACTGGTCCGCGAGCCCAGCGTGATCGTCTTCCCGGCGAACTCCGGATGCGCCGCGACGGTCTTCGCGAACTTCTCCTTGGTTGCCGCGATCAACTGCCTGCCCTGCTCCACCCGCCCGAGCGCGGCGGCCACCATTTCGGTCTGCTTCTCCCACGAGACCTTGTACGAGTCGCCACCGGCCGGTACGCCGACCGTCGGCGCGATCCCCTTGAGCGTGTCGTACCGGGTCTGGTCGCCACTGGACTTGGTGTCCAGGATCAGGTCGGGCTTCAGCGCGGCGATCTTCTCGAACTCCGGCTCCAGCGTGCCGATCTTCTCCGGCGCCTGCTGGTACCGGCCGGTCGCCCAGGGCCCGAGGCCGTCGCCGCCGAACGCGAGCCAGTCGCTGGCTCCGACCGGCTCGACTCCGAGCGCCAGCGCCGTTTCCGCGTCACCCCAGCCCAGCGCCACGACCCGCTTCGGCTCGGCCGGGATCGAGATCTCGCCGAACTTCGTGGACACCTTGGCGAACGCGGCCGCGGGGTCCGCCGTCCCGCCGTCGCCGCCGCACCCCGCCAACGTCACTACCGCGGCCAGCACCAGCGCCGACGAACGAACCAGGCTTCGAGTTGAGAGAAGTCGCATGTCGTCAAGGTTAGCCTGCCCTAACTTAACCGGATCACGCAGCCTCAGCCAGGCGCCGCGGCCGGTTGCAGTTCGGCGGAGATCCGGGCTCCGGCCAGCAGCCGGAGAACGGCCGGGTCCGGAGTGGCGACCAGGCAGCGCAGCCGTGCCGAGTGGAACCGGGCCTGGGTCTCGCGAACGATCCGGGCCACCAGTTCGGCGCCGTCGACCGAGATCTGCAGGTGCACGCGCAGCGTCTTCGGGCGCCGGTTGGCCACCTCCAGCAGGACCTTGCGCAGGGCGACCGCCAGCCGTACGTCGATCGTGCCCGCCACTGTCACGGTCACGGTCTCGCCTGTTGTCGACAACACGATCTCGCCCGGCGGCTCCGCCGTCCCCGTCTCGGTCTCGCTCACCCGGGTCCTCTCCGCAGTCGATCCCGGCCCCACGCCGCGACCGGTACCCAGCCGGCAATCCACCATGCCAGGTCCCGGCGGCACCAGCATGCACCACCCGTGTCGCCGCAACCCGGCCCAGCCGCTGCTGACAAGATGACGGCGTGGACATCCTGCGCCGGAACAACGTCGTGGTGACCGGCAACCCGGACGGGCGCCCGGTCGTCCTGGCCCACGGATTCGGGTGCGACCAGAACATGTGGCGGCTGACCGTCCCCGCGCTGGCCGACGACCACCGGGTGGTGCTGTTCGACTACGTCGGATCCGGCCGGTCCGAGCTGTCGGCCTTCGACGAGTCGCGCTACGCCTCCCTCGACGGGTACGCCGACGACCTGGCCGAGGTCTGCGCCGCCCTCGACCTGACCGGAGCCGTCCTCGTCGGGCACTCGGTCAGCGCGATGATCGCGGTGCTGGCCGCCCGGAAGGCGCCGGACCGGATCGGTGCGCTGGTGATGGTCGCGCCCTCTCCCTGCTACGTCGACGACGGTGACTACCGCGGCGGCTTCAGCCGCGAGGACATCGACGAACTGCTCGACTCGCTGGAGTCGAACTACCTCGGCTGGTCGGCCGCGATGGCCCCGGCCATCATGGGTACGCCGGACCGCCCCGAGCTCGGCGAGGAGCTGACCAGCAGCTTCTGCGCCACCGACCCGGCGATGGCCCGCGTCTTCGCCCGCACCACGTTCCTGTCCGACTCCCGCGCGGACCTGGCCACCGTCGGGGTACCGACTCTGATCCTCGAGTCGACCGAGGACGTCATCGCGCCTCGCCAGGTCGGCGCCTACGTCCAGGCGGCCGTCGAAGGATCGACCCTCGTCACCCTCGACGCGATCGGCCACTGCCCGCACCTGTCGGCGCCCGAGGCCACCAACGCGGCGATCACGCGCTTCCTGGCCCAGCTGGGATGACGATCCAGGACAGCACCGAGGAGGCCTACGAGACCGCCGCGTGCGGACATCTCTCGACCTCGCTGGACGGCATCATCGTCAAGGTCAACGACACTTTGCTCGGCTGGCTCGGGCTGCCCCGCGAAGCAGTGGTCGGGCAGCTCCGGTTCACCGATCTGCTGACCGTCGGCGGCAAGCTCTACCACGAAACCCACCTCGCTCCCCTGCTCAGCCTGCAAGGCGAGGTCAACGGCGTCGCGCTGGAGCTCAAGCGCGACGGCGGCGTGCGGATGCCCGTACTGGTGTCCTCGGCCGTCTCGTACGACGGCGACGGCCGGGGCCGGCTGATCCGCACCACCCTCTTCGACGCGCAGATCCGGCGCGCCTACGAGGAGGAACTGCTGCGGGAGCGACAGGCCGCCGAGCAGGCGCGACGGCAGGCCGAGGAGGACCGGGCCCGGCTGCAGGACGCGCTGGCCGTCCTCCAGCAATCGTTGCTGCCAGCAACCATGCCGGAGGTGCCCGGGGTCAGGATCGCGGCGTACTACCACACCGCCTCGCCCGATCAGCTCGGCGGCGACTTCTACGACGTCTTCTCCATCGACAGCGAGCGCTGGGCGTTCTTCCTCGGCGACGTCTGCGGCAAAGGGCCCGCCGCGGCCGCGGTGACCTCGGTCGCCCGCTACACCCTGCGCGCCGCGGCGTTGCACGATCCGGCGGCCGCCCTGGGCACGCTGAACGCGGTACTGCACGAGCGGTACGCCGGTGGCGACCCGCGGTACTGCACCGCTGTCTTCGGCACCCTGCGTACTGACCCGGCCACCGGACGGATCGCCGTCCGGTTCGCGTCGGGCGGTCATCCACCGCCGCTGCTGGTCCGCGCCGACGGCGCCTGCGAGTATCTGCACAGCGTCGACGGCACGCTGATCGGCATCCTGCCCGGCTCGCAGTTCCCGCACACCGACGTCACCCTCGAACCGGGCGACCAGCTGCTGCTCTACACCGACGGGCTGACCGAGGCCCGGGTCGCCGGCCGGCACGACTTCTACGGGCCGGAAGCCCTGCAAACGCTGGCCTCTCAGCATGCCGGCACGTCACCGACCGCGTTCGTCGAGGCACTGTCCGGCGTCCTCGCCGGGTTCGGGCCGCGCCTCGCGGACGACACGGCCCTGCTCGCCCTCGGCGCTCCCCGTCGCTCACGCGACGGGGTATGAAATCTTTACCTCCCACCGGTCCGATCAGCGGCGGTGGCCAGGCATCATATGGCCCATGGAACAGTCTGCTCAGCTTCCCGGAGTCCGGAGGGTCGACCCACCGCTCACCCCGGCCCCGGCGAACTCTCCGGAGCCGTTCGGGGCGGACGCGTTCGCTCGCCTGGCGGTCGAGCTGCACGACGCCGAGGGAATGAACGAGACGGTCGAGGCCGTGGTCCAGTTCGCCCTGCAGGCCGAGGCCTGCTCGTACGCCGGTGTCACGCTGACGGTGAGCGGCCGTCGCGAGGTCGCCGCGGCCACGGATCCCCTGGTGGTGGAGATCCACCAGTTGCAGTCCGAGCTCGGGGAAGGGCCGTTGCTGGCCGCGCTCAGCGAAGGGGTCACCGTGCACGTCACGGACGTCGAGGCCGAGACCCGCTGGCCGGGCTGGGCGGCCGCGCTGACGCAGTACCGGGTGCGGTCGTCCCTGCACGTGCCGATGTGGGCCGGCCCGGAGCTGATCGGGGTGCTGTCGCTGTTCAACACCGAGCCGCACGCGTTCTCGGTCGACGACGAGGCGATCGCCCAGATCCTCGCCCGGCACGCCTCGGTCGCGGTCGCCTCGGCCCGCGACGGCGAGACGATGACCGCGGCGGTGGACGCGCGCAAGCTGGTCGGTCAGGCGATGGGCATCCTGATGGAGCGGTTCGACATCGACGACCCGCGCGCCTTCGAGATCCTGAAGCGCTACTCCCAGCAGCACAACGTCAAGCTGCGGGACGTCGCCCAGGAGTTGATCGACACCCGCAAGCTGCGAGGCTCGTTCGGTGAGTGAGGAACTGCTGACGTTCGAGGTCCTGGACCGCGGCGCCGATGTCGTGGTCAGCATCTCCGGCGAACTGGACTTCGGCACCACCGCCGAGTTCCAGTCGGTACTCCAGCCGCTTGCGCGGGGCGGGCGACCGCTGGTGCTGGATCTGGCCGGCCTGGCCTTCTGCGACTCGACCGGCCTCGGCGCGCTGGTCCGGCTGCACAAACTGACCGAGGAGAGCGGCGGCAGGCTGAGTCTGGCCCGCCTCCGCCCGCGGATCGAGTCGACGATCAAGCTGACCATGCTGCACCGGCTGCTGCACCTCCTGCCCGAGGTGCCTGCGGATCACTCAGGCCCGGTGATCCGCGACTAGCGAGCCGGCCAACCGCATCGTCGCCTCGTCCAGGTCCGACCGCTGGAGCGAGCCCAGTACGCCGTACGCCGCGACGACGCGTTGCTCGAACCCGTCCAGGTCGAAGCCGGGCACCTCCGCGGCCAGTGAGCCGGCCGATGCCGGATCGAAGGGCAGTTCGAGCAGCGCGTAGATCTCCGTCAGCAACGGGCGGAGCACGTCGTCGTCGCCCGCCACGACCAGCGTGCTGAACAGCCACGCGTTGCGAACGACCCGCTGGCCGGTGCCCACCAGTTTCACCACCCCGCGAGCGTTGACGCTGTGCGCGCCCGGACAGTACTCGCCCGGTACGGCGCCGACCCGCGCGTCGATGCCGGCCTCCCGCAGCAGGGCGGCGTACAGGTCACCGAAGTACTGGAACCTGCTCTCCAGTCCCTCGGGAGCGAGCGGCTCGTGCTTGACGTGGTCGATCACCAGGGCTTGCGGGGTGTAGGCAACAGGCCGGCCGCCGACCGCTCGGACCAGCGGCTCGAACCCGGCCGACCGGGCTGCCTGCACCGCGGCGCCGAATCCGGGCAGCCGGGTGTCCCGCCGCCCGAAGACGACCACCGGCGCGGACGGACGGTAGATCCGCAGCGCCTCGCTGACGTCCGCGGTCGAGGCCCGGCTCACCAACGCATGAGCGAGCGCCAGCTCCATCGCCTCGTCGCCGGCCGCACCTGAGAAGAAACGCACCTCGGCATCGTGTCACGTCCGCCAGGACGTCACCCGGCTCCGGGCCGCGTGGCCGTCACTTGACCGCGGTCGCGGCCTTGTCCCAGTTGTCGTGCAGCCGGTCGAGATAGGACTGCGCCTGCCTGCCGGGCTTGGCGCCACCGGCGAAGGCCCGCATGTTGCCGGAGCCGGTGTTGTAGCCCAGGGCAAGCAATTCGTCCTTGGTGAAGGTCCCGCGCCGGCGAGTCGGCAGTCGTGCGGCGAGGTCGTGCAGGTGCCAGGCCGCGGCCTCGATCGCCAGCTCGGGGTGGTCGGGCAGCTCTTCCCAGCTCCGGCGGGCGAACCGGCCCCGCTTGGTCTCGTCGAAGGCGGCGCGGTGCATGTTGGCGATCCCGAACGCGGCATCGGGCTTGATCCGTTGCCACGAGCGTTCCAGGTCGGGCCGGTGCGGTTTGTAGTCCTCGTTGTAGAGGATCGCCATCAGCAACTGCGGGCTGATTCCCGCCTTGCGGGCGGACCGGCGTACCGGGGCGGCGAAGTGCGCCGGATCGTAGTCCTCGAACCATTCCGCGGCGGTCGGCGTCGCCTTGGGCTTCGGCGTCCGGGACGCCTCAGGCGTCCCGCGCTTCCCGGGCGTCTCCGTGACGGTGGCCTGGGGGGTAGCGGTCTTCTCCGGCGCAGCGGTTTGCTCGGCGTCCCCGCCCCGCGCGGCCCACGCGCCCACCACCACGGCGCCCACCGCGAGCCACCACCAGCCCTTGCTCACCCGACAAACCCTACTTCGTCTCCAGTTGACTAGACCGCGACGGTTTCGGTGAGAGCCGGTGAGGTCGCGAAACTGCCGTGCGGTTGAGGTTGCGCGGCCGTCTGGTCGTCAGCGGGACTCTCCAGGTAGGTCTGCCAGCACCAAGCCACCACGTCGTCCGCGTCCGGCCGGTCCGCCGGGCTCTTGGCCAGCATGCGCATCAGGTACTGCCTGAACCTCCCGTCCAGCCGCGCCGGCTGCACCGGTACGCCGACCAAGTGCTGCCGCAGTACGCCGGCCGGCGTGTCCGCGAGGAAAGGCGGATCGCCGGTCAGCAGTTGGTACAGCACGCATCCGAGCGAGTAGACGTCGGCAGGCGGCCCGACCGGTTCTGCCTTGGCTCGCTCCGGCGCTACGTAGTAGCTGGTACCGAGGATGCCGCCGTTACAGGCCGGCTCTTCCGGCTGGTCGCTCACGAAGCACGCGATGCCGAAGTCGGCGATCTTGACCGTCCCGTCGGCGGTCATCAGCAGGTTGCTCGGCTTGATGTCGCGATGGACCACCCCTTGGTGATGCGCCGCCGACAGTCCTTCCGCCGCCTGCGCGATGATCCGGGCGGCGAGCGGCGGGCTGAACGGCCCTTGGTGCCGCAGCGACGTCGCGAGGGTCTCCCCCACGACGAGTTCCATCACGAGATAGAAGCTCTCGCCGTACGGGCCGAAGTCGTGCACACCGACCACATGCGGGCTGTTCACCACCGCGGCCGCCTGCGCCTCGCGGTGGAACCGTTCGGCCGACGCCTCGTCGGTGCTGTCCGGCCGAGGCAGCTTGACCGCCACCGGCCGCGTCAGCACCTCGTCGGTGGCGCGCCAGACCTCCCCCATCCCGCCGTGCCCGATGACAGAGTCGAGTTCGTACCGGTCCGCGATGCGCATCACACCTCCCGACGATCCTCTGGACCACCAGGTACCCCTTCACTCGTCCAGCCACCGCGACACTCCGCACCGAGATGCGCCCGTAACCGAATCAACATGCCGACGGCAACTGATCAGCCGGGCCGACAGCCAGTCACCGTCCACCAGCACGTGCTGAAGGTCCCAGTGATAGTCCGGGAAGGCCTTCACCACCGCCCGCAGGCCGGTGACGTAGTGGTCCAGGCCGGCGACCGAACCGGAGACGTCCTCGGCGACGAACTCACCGAGTTCTTCGAACCGATACTCGTTGCACCGCTGCAGGTAGCGTCGGTAGAAGTCCACCCGGTCGTCGCGCGATGACACCGAGGATCTCCCGTCAGTACGGCGGACGTGCCGGAGTGGTCAGAGCTGTTCGCGGAGGGCGGGGCCGAGTTCGTTCTCGAAGAACTCGAAGAAGCCGTCCGGGTCCGGGCCGGCGTTGAGCAGAGCCAGCCGGTCGTACCCCGCGTCGGCGAACTCCTTCGCCACCTCCACGTGCCGCTCGACATCGGGTCCGCAGGCGAACTGTTCTGTCATGTGGTCGGCGGTGACGAGTGAGGTGGCGGCGTCGAAGTTCACCGGGTTCGGCAGTTCGGCCTGCACCTTCCAGCCGGTCACGCCGAACCGGAACAGGCGTCGAGCCGACTCGGCGGCTTCAGCGGCCGACGGCGCCCAGGCGAGCGGCACCTCGGCGTACCGGGGTCCCTGTCCGCCGGCCTTCTCGTACTCCGCGATCAGGTCCGCGCGAGGCTCTGTGGTGAAGAGCGCGTCCCCCAGCTCGCCCGCGATCCGAGCCGCGGCGGGACCGCCGGCGGCGACCGCGATGCGGGGCAGGGGATCGGGCAAGTCGAAGACCCGGGCGTCCTCCAGCCGTAGGTGCTTTCCCTCGTAGGAGTGGTATCCACCGCTCCACAGCAGCCGGATGATCTCCAGTGACTCACGGAGCATTTCGTGGCGCTGGGCGACCGCCGGCCACCCCTTGCCGACGACGTGCTCGTTGAGGCGCTCTCCCGCTCCGAGCCCGAGCGTGAACCTGCCACCGGACAGCAGCGCAGTGGTCGCCGCCGCCTGCGCGACGATCGCCGGGTGGTAGCGGATGAACGGGCATGTCACTCCGGTCGCCAGCTCGATCCGCGAGGTCCGCACGGCGGCGGCCGCGAGCATCGAGAAGGCGAAACCGGAGTGCTCGTGCTCGGGCACCCACGGATGGAAGTGATCACTGACCTCGACGAAGTCGAACCCGGCCTGCTCGGCCCGGACCGCCTGGTCGACGATGTCGGTCGGTGAGTAGGCCTCAGCGATCAGCTTGTATCCGAGTCGCATCCGATCAGGCCGCCTCAGTCGCGCGGGAGCTGCTCGTTCGGATCCTCGTCGGGATCGGGCTCCGGGATCGAGAGCGGGCTGTCGTCACCCGGCCGCCCGCCGACCTCCGGGTTTCCCACTCCGGGATCGTCGACCAGATCCGGGTTCTCGTTCGGGTCGCTGCCCGGACCGGTCGGCACGATCGGCGGCATCGGGGTGGTACTCATGGCAGTAACCTCCTGGTAGTTGGACGAAGTTCTGGTACCCCAAGGGCGCTTCGGGCAATCAGCCCCGGGGATCGGACCGGCGAGCGACCGAAGGAGAACCATGCCGAAGGTGCCGGCACTCGCGGAGCTGCAGCAGCGCCGGAGTGAGAAGTGGTACGGCCACGGCGAGGGCGTGATCGCCGCGACCGTCGCCGAGATGGATTTCGAGCTCGCCGAGCCGATCACCGCCGTACTGCGGGACGCGATCGCCCGCAGCGACCTCGGCTACACCTCCGGCGTACCGTCCGCGCTCGGTACGGCGTTCGCCGGGTTCGCGCAGCGCAGGCTGAACTGGCAGGTCGACCCGGACCGGCTGACGTTGGTCCCCGACGTGATGATCGGCCTGATCGAACTGTGCCGGCTGATCGCGCCGGGCGGTTCGATCGGCTTCGCCAGCGCCGCCTATCCCCCGTTCCTCCAGCAGCTCCCGGCAGCCGGGTTCTCGCTGGCGCCGATGCCGTTGCTCCCCGACGGCTCTTTCGACTTCGACACCCTCTCCGCCCGGCTCCAGGACGGCCTGGACATCCTGATCCTCGCCAATCCGCACAACCCCACCGGCCGCACGCTGCCGGAGGCCGAACTGGCCCGCATCGCGGAGCTGTGCGCGCAGTACGACGTCTGGGTGCTCGCCGACGAGATCCACGCACCGCTCGTCCTGCCGGGCGCCGAGCACAAACCGTGGCTCGAGGTCTCCGAAGCGGCCCGGTACTGCGGTATCTCACTCACCTCCGCGTCCAAGGCCTTCAACCTGGCCGGTCTGAAGGCCGCGCTGGTGATCAACTCCTCGGACCGCGCACAGGACCTCGTCCGCCGCCTGCCGCTCACCAACGACCAGGTGGGGTTGCTCGGCGTTCTGGCGGCCGAGGCGGCCTTCACCTCGGGTGACGAGTGGCTGGACGACGTGCTCCGCCAGCTCGACCGCAACCGGACGCTCATCGGCGAGCAGCTCCCCACCGGGATCATCTGGACTCCCCCGCAAGCCACCTTCGTGGCCTGGCTCGACTGCACCCAGGCCGGTGCCGGCGCCGATCCGGCCGCGTTCTTCCTCGAACACGCTCGGGTCGCGCTCAGTCAGGGCCGGACCTACGACCCCGCCGCCACCGCGTTCGTGCGCCTGAACTTCGGTACCGGTGAAGAACTCGTCACCGAGATGCTCACCCGGATGTCCGGCGCGCTGCGGCGTCAGTAGCGAGCCAGGTCATCGAGCCGCCTGAGGCCGGCGCGGCCGGTCTTCAGCTCGATCGCGTCCTCGGTGATCCGGGCGATGTCCGCCAGCGGCAGGTACCAGACGTCGCCGAGCCTGCTGTGGACGAGTGCGCGCAGCAAGGCCGGGCCGACGTGACGTTCGTAGCCGAACAACCGGCTGGCGTGGCGCTCGACGACGATCAGGCCGTCGATCCGGAACGCCGCCTGACCGCCGCCCGGAGGCAGCGGTCCGTCCTGCACCAGCCGGACATCCGCGACACCGCCGACACGCTGCTGGTCGCGATCGACCACGGGCCGGCCGAGCAGCTCATTCAGGCGCATGGCCGGCTCCCGGAATCTTGTCGATGACGTGCCGCTCGACCCAGTCGTCGCCGGCGGTCAGGTCGAGGTCGCCGGGCACGATCTTGACCGCCGTACCGACCTCCATCACTCGCACGGCAGGGATTCGCTCCCGGCCGGAGATCAGCGCGGACACCACCGGCGGGTCGGCGTCCAGGTCCAGTTCGACGTCGTCGACCTTGCCCAGCAGGGCTCCGGTCGCCTGGTCGATCAGCTGCCGGTCCAGCAGATGCAACTGGGCGTGCAGCACCCGTCCCGTCATCCTCATCGCCCCGCTCTGGTCAGGATCATCAGTGGGATCGCGGCAACGGAGGCCAGCAGCAGCAAGCCGAGATAGAGCTGCGCGAAGAAGTTCAGCACCCGGCCGTTCACGTGCTCGCCCATGTAGTCGGGATCGTTGGCGATGATCAGGATCGGCAGATAGGTCAGCGGCAGCGCGACCGCGGCGAACACCACCGAGTACTCCGTCACCTTGACCGGATCGACCATCGTCATCAGGGTCAGGATCGCCAGCAGCAGGCAGACGATCATCACCAGGTGGAACCGCGACGCCTGCCGCGGCCGGACGAACTTGCCCCACTGCCAGCCGAAGTACTGCGCGATCGTGTAGCCGCTCGACAGCGCCGTCTCCAGCGCCGCGCCGAAGGTGGCCGCGAACACCCCGATCAGTACGACCGCCAGCCCGACCTTGCCGAAGGCAACGGCCGCCGGCAGGGTCACCTGGCCGAGGGTCTCCACCTGGATCCCGGCCGGCAGGTAGAGCACCGCGGCGCAGCCCGCGATCGCCAGCGACAGCAGGCCACCGAGCGGGAACCCGATCAGCACGTTCGAGCGTGCGACCGACAGGTCCCGCCGGGTCCACTTCTCCTCGACCCCACCGGAGGAGAAGAAGAACACCTCGTACGGCGTCATCGCCGCGCCGAACAGCGCGATCGCGTAGTACGCGTAGGTCGCCCACGTCTCGTGCCCGACGGGGTGCGGGTTGCTCGCCTGGTGCACCAGCTCACCCCAGTCCGGGCCCAGCTTCCACAGCGCGACGGCGAAGACGATCAGCAGCAGGCCCATCAGCCCGAACATCGTCTCCAGCCGGGAGAACTTGACCCGCCAGATGACCAGCCAGACCGCCAGCGCGGCCAGGGGTACCCAGAGCAGGTAGTTGACCCCGGTGGCCAGTTCGAAGGCGAGCGCGACGCCGCCGATCTCGGCGATCAGGGTCAGCAGCGTGACCAGGAACGAGGCGGCCAGCGTCACCAGTCCGGTCCGCCGGCCGAGGCGTTCGCGGATCAGGTCGAAGACGGGGCGGCCGGTGATCGCGACCACCCGGCCGGACATCTCGGCGTACAGGCAGATGCCGATCACGCCGAGGACCACGACCCAGCTGAGCCGCATCCCGAAGCGGGCGCCGACCAGGGCGTTGGTGACCAGGTCGCCGATGTCGACGAAGCCACCGATCGCGGTGAGGATGCCGAGGGTGACCGCGAGCAGCCGCTTCACTTCTCGGTCTCCCCCAGTTCGCGCAGGCCCGCGGCGGTGCCGGTCAACTGCCGCACCAGCTTGCCGACTCCGTCGGTGTCGCCGTTGGTCAGGGCGATCCGCAGGTCGGTCAGGGTGCCCTCGGCAACCTCCAGCGCTTCGGTGAACCGGTCGTAGGTCTGCCGGGACTCAGGAGTCTTCGGCTGTTGCCGGCCGAAGGTGCTGACGACCTGCTCCATCGCCTCCTCCGCCTCGCCGACCATCCGGGTGGCGGGCTGGGACCACAGCTTGCGGTCGAGGTACGCCTGACCGGCCACCCGTGCGGCACCGACCGCCGACGCCGCGTCGCGCGCGGCGCGGGCGCCTTCCGACCGCAACTGCTGGTCGGGATCGCCGCAGCCTGCCGTCAACGCCAGCAGCAGGCAGCCGACACCGCACCAACCGAAGAGACGCCGCACCCGAAAACCCCTGTCCGTCGAACCCCTGTCCGTTAGTCGTACTCAGGCCGGGTACCCGACTTCGGAGCCACCATGCGTAACGGCGTGCCCGCCGGGGAACCGGACGCGGCACAGACGAGCTTTTGGAGGCGCAGTGAAGATCGGCTATTTCCTGTCCAGCGAGGAGTACACCCCGGCGCAGTTGATCGAGCAGGCCAGGGTGGCCGAGGAGTCCGGTTTCGACGGTCTGTGGATCAGCGACCACTTCCATCCCTGGAACGACGAACAGGGACAGAGCCCGTTCGTCTGGTCGACGATCGGGGCGATCTCGCAGGTGTGCGAACTGCCGGTCACGACGGCCGTCACCTGTCCGACGGTCCGGATCCATCCGGCCGTCGTCGCGCAGGCCGCCGCGACCTGCGCGGTCCTGCTGAACGGCCGGTTCAGGCTGGGGATCGGCAGCGGCGAGGCGCTCAACGAGCACATCTTCGGTGGCCCGTGGCCGACCGTGGACGTCCGGCTGGAGATGCTCGAGGAGGCCGTCGAGATCATGCGGAGACTCTGGAGCGAGGACGGCTTCGTCTCGCACCGCGGCAAGCACTACACCGTCGACACGGCCCGGATCTACACCCGCCCCGACGCCCCGTTGCCGATCTACATGTCGGGTTTCGGCCCCGAGGCGACCGATGTCGCGGCCCGGATCGCCGACGGCTTCGTCACCACCAGCCCCGACCGGGAGC